>NZ_CP053021.1:2232500-2565000 GCF_013001025.1 Sphingobium yanoikuyae
TTGGCGTCGCCCAGCCCCAGCCCTTCACGCCCGCGCAGCGCGCGATAGCCAAGCGCGATCGCCAGCAGCCCCAGATAGCCCGCCGCCGCGCCGATCACCCGATCGATCAACGCAACATCGGTGGTCCACAGCCCCAGCGTGAAGCCGAAGAAGGCCAGCGGCAGGGTCAGCGCATCGGGCAGCCAGAAATGGCGCCAGTCCAGCGCCGCTAGGGTCAGCAGCAGCCAGCCGAGCAGCGCCCAGCCGATCCCGCCCAGATCCGGCACGAAGCCCAGCGCCAGCGCGCCGATGATCGCGCAGCCCGCCTCCACCCGGCCATGGAGCGGATCGATCGCCGCGCCGCAGGTTCGGCATCGGCCGCGCTGCACCAGCGCGCTCAGCATCGGGACCAGGTCGATCGGCCCCAGTAGCCGGCCACAACCGTCGCAGGCCGACCGGCCGCGCATCACGCCACGCCCCTGCGGCCAGCGCAGGATCAGGGTGGCAAGGAAACTGCCCGCGATCGCACCCGCGACCGCGCCGACCAGGGCCGCCCAGGGATCGATCACAACGTCCCTTCGACCTTCAGCACATAGGCGTTGCCGACGGTGGCAAAGCCCGCCTGCCCCAGCGTCCCGGCCAGCGCCGGGTCGGCGGTTTCCATCCGCATTTCGGCGGTATAGCGGCCCGACCGCCAGATACGCAGATTGATCTTTTCCATCCCCGACTGGCTGACCAGCGGCAGCAGCAGCGCATCACCATCACAGGCGACCGTGCCCGACAGCCCCTGCGACAGGTTCAGCCCGGCAATCTGCGTCGCCATCCGCGCCCGCACCCGGCCTTCGGCATGGCCGCAGACATCACCGCGATAATAGCCGCTGACATCCTCCATCATCAGCCCGCTGACCGGCAGCGGCGCGAAGGTGCGACCCAACGGCACCGAACCGGTCACATCATCGATGCCGATCCGGTCGAGCCCGACGGTCAGCGCCCCTTGGATGTCGTCCGGCTGGCCGCGATGTCGGGCGATGTCGAACCGCGCCCGGCCGACCAGCAGCGATAGCGGCGACAGGCCGGCGCGCACAGACCCCATCGGCATCTCGCCCAGCATCAGCTGGTCGATCCGCCCGCTCCACACGCTGCCGCGTATCTCGCGCGCGGCCAGACCCAGCCGGTCGAGCTGCGCCAGCCCCAGCGCCACCCGCATCGGAATGAAGAGGATCAGGCCAAACACGAACAGCGCAATCAGGATGATGCGCATCCGACGCGACAGGATCAGCCCTTTCACTGGCCACCTCCCCGCACCAGCACCGCCTGCACCGACACGCTGCCCGCCGTCGGCGAAGGCCGCGCGCTCATCGTCTCGACGCGAATCCCCTGCGCCTCCAGCCCCGCGATCCAGCTCATCATCGCCACCGGTCGGACCGAGGCGATGGCGATCTCCATCCGGTCATTGCCCTGCGGCTGCGCCCGTTCCAGCGTCAGCCCGGCCTCACCGGCACTCTGGCCGACAAATTGTTCGATCGGGACGGCCGGGCCGGTCGGCACGGGCCTGCGCGGCAGATGCTTCAGCAGCTTCACCTTGGCGCGGATCGCCGCGTTGCGATCGGTCGCTTCGCGCAGGGCATCGCGGGCGGAACGCTGCGCATGGGTCAGCGGCCGGGCCACGCCCAGCCATAATATGACCACCGCCAGCAGCGCGAACATCACGCCCAGCATCCATTGCTCGCGCGGCGACCGTTCGATCCAATAGGCCTTCATCCTGTCCATCATGACCGCACCGTAATATCTGCCAGCGTGCGCCCGCCCGGATCCTGGGACGGGGTCGCCGTGATCGTGTAACCGGCCGCCTGCAGCGCCAGCAGCACGATGTTGATGTCATCCGCCTTGGCGGCGGCCAGCGTAGCCCGCAGCATCCCGTCGGGGTCGCGCGACAGCGCCGTCAGCGACACGCCCGGCGCATCCTGCATCGCGCTCATCAGGCCGGCAACCGGCGCGGTGAAGGCATAGGCTCCGGCCCCGCGCGCGGCGAGTTGCCGGTCCATCTCCGCTTCGACCTGCATCACGTCACTCGCCTCCGGCAGCACCTGCCGTGCCAGCGCCAGGCTCTCGCCATCGACCTGGCTGGCGGCGACATTCTGCCGCACCAGGGTCACCAGGCTGATGAGCAGGCTGGCCAGCAGGATCAGGCCGCACCAGATCACGATCCGGCCCAGCGCCCGCGTATCGATCTGCCGCCGCACCCGCTTGGCGAAATCACCCTGGCGCAGGTCGATCGGCGGCGCATCGAGTGCGGCAACGAGCCGCGCTTCGATCTCGTCCGCCCCAACCTCCCGCACCGGCGCATCGCCGATCAGTTCAGGCAGCGCCATATCGGCGGTCAGCGCCATGTCAGGGCCGCGCAATACGGACGCCCCACAAATCATTCCGGATACGAAACCATCATCGCTTTCCGGCAACAGCAGCGCCGCCGGCACGATGATGTCGGGGTCCAGCCCATGATGCTGCGCCCAGAGCAACCAATGCTGCATGTCACTGCGCGCCGCGACCGCCACGATATGCAGGCGGGCGGGATCGTCATTCTCGTCAGCGGCGGCGAACAACTGGTCGGACGGCAGGATGGCGCCGGCCAGCGCGCCCAGCCGCGCCGCTGCGCGCCCCTGCCGCGCCGGCAGGTCGGGATGCGACACCCAGTGCAGCGCCACCAGCGCGGCCGGCGGCACCAGCATCACCCGCGCCTTGTCGGGCAGCGCGGCCAGGCCACAGGCGGCCAGCCAGTTGGCGCCTGCGCCGGTCTGGACGACCGCGCCATCCACCACGCGCATCCATGTCGGCGCGTCCTCCGCCCCCTCGGGCAGGGCAATGATCAGGGCATCGGCTGCGCTCATGCGCCCGCCCCCCAATCGCGCCGCACCAGCCGGATCGGCGGTTGCCGGGCATCGATCAGCCCGCGCTCCACCACTTGCGTTCCCCCTACATTCACCGACACGTCCACTCTGAAAAATCCCGTCGTCAACTTGACCTGCTCGGCCACCTCGGTGAGCGGGCTGAGCCCGACCAGAGAGGGTGCCTGCCAGAATTGCGGTATGCTGCCGTAGCCTTCCGCCGGCCGTTGCGCCAGCAATTGCCGTGCCTGCGCCACGCTCAGTTGCCCCGGCAGCAGCATAGCGAACAGAGGCGCCTGATCGGGCAGCAAGGTATTGATATTGATCGGCGACATGTCCGACACCGGCAGCGCGCAGACCCAGGGCCGGACCAGATCATAGACCGCCGGCGTGATGCCGTTCACCGCCCGCAGCTCGCTGGCGTCGACCATGAAGCGGTTGGCGGTGCGATAGGGCCGCGCCGCGCGGGCATAGGTCTCGTCCTCCGCCCCAGCCGGTTGGGGCACGCTGTCGGTGTCGATCCAGTCGGCAAGCGAGGCGGCGGCGACCTGCGCCTGGCGCACATCGACGCCCAGCGCCTGCAACAACGCCTGGAACTGCGACACCGCCACTGGCCGGACCTTCAGGCTGTTCTCATTATTGCCGGCGACCACGCTGTTGAGATTGAAGCAGTTGCTGCCATCGGTCACCCGCGCCGTCGCCATACCGCCGGGCACCGGGATCGCCTGCGGCGTGCCCATCCAGTTGCCCGCCAGGGTCGTCTTGCCGGGACTGGCCGCGACCAGATCGCCGATCTTGAGGCGCGCGATCACCATGCCGGCATCGGCGAAGGCCCGCCCCTGATCGACCGCGCCGCCATTGCCGGTCATCCGCGTCGCCAGCGCTACCCGTTCCAGCGCCGTGGCCGCCACCACCGCCATCACCGCGACCAGCAGCAATACGGTCAGCAGCGCGGCGCCGCGCTCTTCGGGCCGGTTGGGATCAGGCTGCCGCATTGGACGCCTCCTGATCGTCAAGCGGCGCTTCCTTGGGACCGGGCGCCACCAGGAAGCGCAGCGTGACCGGCGGCTCGCCGGTGCGCTTGACCACCATCTCCACCGCGCGCGGCATCAGGTCGGGCTGGCCTGGCGTCCACTCCTCGCGCCACTCGCCCTGAATGTCGCGGAAGCGCAGCGTCACCTCCTCGACATGGTCGAGCAGCGCCGCCGGCTCATCGCCCGCCGCGCCGTCGATCTGGGCATAGCCGCGCCGTTCCAGCCGGCCCTGCCGCACCCAATATTCCACCTTCTGCAAGGACGGCCGGGGCAGGTCGCCCAGATTATCCCATCCGCCGCGCACGAACTGCATCACCGGCTGTTCCTCGCCGTCGCGATGCGCCCAGAAGGCTGGCGCCAGCGTCCCCGCCTCGGTGCGGCTGATGCGCGGCACCGCCTGGCCAAGATCGGCCGACAACGCGCCCGCGGCCCGCTGGATCGCCGCCATGTCATCCAGCCGCGCCTTGACCTGCGCCTGCGCCGACACGCTGTTGCCCAGCAACAGCACGCCCGCCGCCGCCAGCATCGCAAAGATCATCAGCGCGACGAGCAGCTCGATGAGGGTAAAACCTTGTTCACCCCGTCCGCCTTCCGGCTTCTCTGGCCTCATCACTCCATCTCCCGCAGGAAGCTGAGCACCACCGGCGAGGCGCCCGGCTGGCCGTCGACCACCAGATCGACCTGCAACAGGCGCTTGTCCTCGGTCGCCTTGACGGTGCGGGTCCAGTGCCAGCGGCGGCCGCCATTCTCGACCTCGCCATCCTCCTCGCCGACCGAGGGCGGGGCGACATCGCTCTGCACCTCGACCATCAGGTTGCGAGCGACGATCTGGCCCAGCGCCTTGCTGTCGAGATCCGCGGCGGTGCGCAGCGTCACCCCCTGCAACCGCACCAGCGCCAGTGCCGCCAGGCTGAACACCGCCAGCGCGACCAGCATTTCGAGCAGCGTAAAGCCCTGTTGGGCGGAACGCGACGAAGACATGAAGCCGATTTCAGCGGAACGCTTCAAAGGCGTGAAGCCCTGCGGGGCGGAACGCCTGCCCCTCTCACTGCCGTCATCCCGGACTTGATCCGGGATCCATTCGGCACTCCATCGCCGGGCGTGGAGCCCTGTTGGGCGGAAGCCATAGAAGAGGTGAAGCCCTGTTGGGTGGAACGCTTCAAAGCGCAGCGCCGAATGGATCCTGACTTTCGTCAGGATGACGGAAGAAAAGGACCGCCGATCAGCCACCGACCACGACCTTTCCGGCCATGTCGACGCTCACCTGCACCCGCTCCGCCTCGCGCGCCAGAGTGATGGTCAGCGGATCGGTGGGCAGGCCGGTGCCGTCAAAGGCGATCTGTTGTCGGCCGTCCTGCCCCACCAATGCGCGCGTGCCGGTCTTCCAGTTGGCGCTGACGAAGGGCTTTTCCTCCATCGGCACCCACTGGCTGCCCTCACGGCGCTGGAACCCATAGCCCGAGGCGGAGACCCACACGCCCATCGGGCGCGCGGTGACGACCGCTTCGTCGCGCGCGGCGGCAACGCGCGCGGCAAAGCGGTCGGCATCGTCAACGATCCGGCCGCGCGGATCGGGAATGGCGATCACCACGGCAGCCGAAATGAAGCCGATGATCGTCAGCACGACCATCAGCTCTATGAGGGTAAAGCCCTGTTGGGCGGAACGCGACAAAGGCGTAAAGCCGTTGCGTGGCGGAGCCGATGCCCCACCACCGTTCGGGCTGAGCCTGTCGAAGCCCCCTGCCGAGCAGAGCGAGGCACCTCGCTCCGCTCGACGTGCGGCATCACATTTCGCTGGAATAGATGTCCGCATTCTCATTCTCGCCGCCCGGCTGGCCATCGGCGCCCAGCGAGCTGATGTCGAACGCGCCCTTCTTGCCCGGCACGGTGTAGATATAGGCGCGGCCCCACGGGTCCTGCGGCAGCTTCTTGATATAGCCGCCCCGGCGGTAGCGCTGCGGCTGCGCCAGCGAGGCGGGCGGGTTGAGCAGCGCCTGCAGCCCGTCCGACGCGGCCGGATAGGTCAGGTTGTCGAGGCGATATTGCTCCAGCGCCTGCTCGATGGTCGAAATATCCGCCTTGGCCTTTTCGACGCGGGCGGTATCGGTCGCGGGGATGACGTTGATCGCCACGATCGTCGCCAGCAGGCCGATGATGACGATGACGACCATCAGTTCGACCAGCGTGAAGCCGTGTTCGGCGGAACGGCGGGCGGCAAGCTGCGCCTCCCGTTCGATCAGCGCGGCCCGGATCTTGTTCAACTTCAGCATATTCTACTCCTTCAAGCCCCGGTCAGGCTTTGCAGCTGCAGGATCGGCAGCAGGATGGACAGGATGATGACGGCGACGATGCCGCCCATCAATATGATGATGATCGGCTCCAGCATGGCGAGCGCGGCCGAGGTGAAGGCGTCGAACTCGCGCTCCAGATAATCGGCCGCGCGTTCCAGCATCGTGTCGAGCCGCCCGGCACTCTCGCCGCTCGCCGCCAGATAGACCAGCAACGGGGGAAACACCCCTGCCCGCTTCAACGCCGCCGACAGGCTGCCACCGCCCCGGATCGCCTCGACAATCTCGTCCGACGCCTTGCGCAGCACCCGATTATGCACCGTGTTGGCGGTCAGCGACAGCCCCTCCATCAGCGGCAGCCGGCTCGCCACCATGGTCGAGAGCGTGCGCGCCATCCGCGCGGCGTGCAGGTCGCGGATCAGCCGGCCCAGCACCGGCAGGCCCAGCAGCATCGCGTCGAAGCGAAAGCGGAAGCTGTCGATCTTGAGCGCGCGCCAGAAGCCGAAGGCGCCAAGCCCGATCAGGATCAGCAACAACCACCAATAGCCCGCCAGAAAGGCGGAAATGCCCATCACCATGCGCGTGAGCAACGGCAATTGCTGCCCCACCGTGTCGAACTGCTCAACCACCTTGGGCACGACGAAGATCATCAGCGCCGCGACCACGAACACGGCAAAGGTCGCCAGCACGGAAGGATAGGCGATCGCGGTCAGCACCTTGGAGCGCATGATCGCCTGCCGCTCCATCAGTTCCGACAGACGCTCCATGATGGTCGGCAGGCTACCCGAGCTTTCGCCGGCCGACACCATCGCACGATAGAGGGCGGGAAAGCTTTTCGGCTCCGCGCCCAGCGCATCGGCCAGCCGCCGTCCCTCCAGCACGCCCGAATGGACCTTGCCGACGATCGCGCGGACATGATCCTGCTCGCTCTGCCGGCTGATCGTGCGCAGCGATTCCTCCAGCGGGCTCACCTGGATCAGGGTCGACAACTGCCGGGTGAAGAGCGTCAGTTCCTTGGCCGACAGCTTGGGCGCGCGCAGCGACAGGCCGGCCCGCTTGCGCGCGACTGACACCGCGCCCGGCTCCAGCCGGACGACGAACAGCTTGCGCGCATCCAGCTTGACCCGCGCCTCGTCCAGGCTGTCCGCTTTGACGCTGCCCTTGCGTTCCTTGCCCGCCGGGTCGATCGCGACATAGTCGAAATCAGCCATCGGCAATGGTTTCCACCTCGGTCGCATCGCGGCGCGACACGCGGATCGCTTCCTCGGCCGTGGTCTGGCCGTCGCGCACCAGCGCGCGCGCGGCCGACCCCAGGTTCGGCGCGTTCAGGAAGGCATGACGGGCGATCAGCGACTCGTCGCCGCCATCGTTGATCAGGCGGCGGATCGTGTCGTCGACGCGGATCGCCTCGAACACGCCGATCCGGCCCTTATAGCCGGTGCCATTGCATTCGTCGCAGCCACGCGCCCGGTAGATGATCGTGCCGGGGTCAAAGCCCAGCAGCGCGCTTGCCGACTTGTCGGCCTGCACCGGCTCGCGGCAATGCTGGCACAGCCGCCGCACCAGCCGCTGGGCGACGACGGCGCGCAGCGTCGAGGCAAGCAGGAAGGGTTCGACCCGCATGTCGCGCATACGGGTGATCGCGCCGACCGCGTCATTGGTGTGGACGGTGGACAGCACGAGATGACCGGTCAGCGAGGCCTGCACCGCGATCTCGGCGGTCTCGCGGTCACGGATTTCGCCCACCATCACCACGTCCGGATCCTGCCGCAAAATCGCGCGCAAGCCGGCGGCAAAGGTCAGCCCGACCTTGGCATTGACCTGGGTCTGGCCCACGCCCTCCATCGCATATTCGACCGGGTCTTCGACGGTCAGGATATTGCGGCTGCCATCGTTCAGATTGCGCAGGCCGGCATAGAGCGTCGTGGTCTTGCCCGAACCGGTCGGCCCGGTGACCAGGATGATGCCGTTGGGCTCGCTCAGCCCCTCGCGGAAGATGCGGTCGGGCGCGCCGGTCATGCCCAGCAGGTCGAGCGTGATGCCGGCATTTTCCTTGTCCAGGATACGCAGCACCACCCGCTCGCCCGCCCGGCTCGGCAGGGTCGATACGCGCACGTCGAGCAGCTTGCCGCCCAAGGTCAGGCCGATACGGCCATCCTGCGGCACGCGCCGTTCGGCAATGTCGAGCCGCGCCATCACCTTGATGCGGCTGACCACCACCGGCGCGACATGCGGCGGCATGCGCAGCGTCTCACGCAGCACGCCGTCCACGCGCATCCGCACGATCAGGCCCGTCTCATAGGGTTCGATATGAATGTCCGACACGCCCTGGCGCGCGGCCTCGGCAATGATGCCATTGATCAGGCGGATCGCCGGCGCGTCGTCTGCGCTATCGAGCAGATCGTCGGCGGTCGGAATGTCGGCGGCCAATATGTCCAGCTCGTCCGCGCCGACGTCGATCGACCCGGCCATGGCGGCGGCGCTGCCCTCCATCGCATAATGATCGGACAGATGCCGGTCGAACTGCGGCGCTTCGACGAAGCGCACGTCGAAGCTGCGGGCGAGATGACGGCGCACCTCCAGCAGCACGCGCGGATCACTGCCCTCGCGCACCGCGATCGACAGTCGCTCGCCATCCTGCGGCAACATCACCACGCCATGCTTGCGGGCAAAGCCATAGGGGATATCGACGGGCCGTGGCGGAAGAACCGACGGCATTACCGTCACATGCTCCTGTTCGCTCACTTCTGCTCTCCGCTTGGCGGCAGGTCGACCGGGCGGACGACGCCGCTCGACTGCCGCACCGTGGGTTCGATGACCTGGACCTGTCCCGGTGCCGGCGATGTCGCCGGCGCGGCGGCACCGGCCTGCGGCTCGACCAGCATGTCGCCGGGCTGCGGCGCGATCGGCGGCTGCGCGCCCATATAGTCGCGCACCAGCTCGTCGATGGTCGGCTCGCTGTCGGGGCTGCGCTGCAACTGCATGCCGCGCACATAGCCATAGCGCTGCTGGGTCAGGCGTTGCGCATCTTCCTTGGTGCGCAGGATGGTCGGCCGGATGAAGACCATGAGGTTGGTCTTGGTCCGGCTCTTGCTGCGCGACTTGAACAGCTCGCCAATGCCCGGAATGTCGGACAGCAGCGGGATGCGCTCGATCGTCTTGCGCTCATTATCGTCCAGCAGGCCGCCCAGCGCCAGGATTTCGCCGTCATCGACCGTGACCGTGGTCTCGATCTCGCGCTTGTTGATGATCAGGTCGCTGCTCGAATTGCTGACCGGGCCGGCCACGCTCGACACTTCCTGCTTCAGGAACAGCTTGATCGCCCCGCCGGTGTTGATCTGCGGCTTCACCTCTAGCTTGATGCCGACATCCTGGCGCTGGACGGTGCGGAACTGGTTGTCGAAATTCTGGCTCAGTGCCTCGCCGGTGGTCACCGGCACCTGCTGGCCGACCAGGATCGACGCCTTCTGATTGTCCAGCGTCATCACCGAAGGCGTCGACAGCAGGTTGCTCTCGGTATCCGACTTCACCGCATTGATGATCGCGCCGAAAATGCCGTTCTTGCCGATCTGCGTGCCCAGGCCCCCGACGATGCCGGTCGCGCTGGCCAGGCTGTCGACTGCCGCCTGGGTCAGGCTGCTGGCCAGGTCGCTGTTGGTCTGCGTTTCGGTCGTCGTGGTCGTGCCGTCGGCCGCCACCACCGTCGTCTTGGTGGTGCCCAGCTTGGTCGCGCCATAGGCACCGGCAATGGTGATCAGGCTGGGCGAGGCATTGCTGTAATTGGTCGCGGCAAAGCCGGTCGATGTGCTGCCGAGCAGGAACTGCACGCCCAGCTTCTTGGCCGCCGCATCGCTGATCTCGACGATGATCGCCTCCACCAGCACCTGCTCGCGGCGGGTGTCGATCTGGCGGATGGTCTCGCCCAGCATGCGCTGCACGTCGCTGTTGGCGGCAACGATGATCGCATTGGCGCCTTCATAGCGGGTGACGATCGCCGGGCCGCGGGTCGAAATGCCGCTGCCGCTTGATCCGGTCGAGGCTGCCGCGACCGGCGCCGCCGCCGCGCTGGCCGGGGCCGCACCGCCGCCAGCACCGCCGCTGGCACCAGCCGCCGGGACCGACGAGGTAACGGGCGAGCTGCTCGACTGGCCGATCAGCTGCTGCAACACTGGCAACAGCTTCTCCGCATCGGCATGTTCCAGCCAGTAAACGCGGATTTCCGTGCCGCTCGCCGCCTGACGATCCAGCTCGCGCGCCATATTGGCCAGGCGCGTGACGGTGTTCACATCGCCGCGAATGGCGATCGCATTGCTGCTGTCGATCGGCACCACGCTGGCGGCCGCCGGCGCGCCATTCTCGCCGCCGCCACTTTGCACCAGCGCCTGCAGCGATGTCGCGATCTCGCGCGCGCCGGCATTTTTCAGCATCACCATCTGGGTCGAGCTGGTGTCGCGATCGACCCGCGCAATCACCTGACGGATGCGCGCGACATTGTCGGCATAGTCGGCGACGACGATGCTGTTGCCGGCGCGATTGGCCGTGACCGTGCCTTCCTTGCTGATCAGCGGGCGCAGCGTTTCCAGCACGCTCGCCGCGTCGACTGAGCGCAGGCGGAAGACTTCTGTGACGAAGCTGTTGCGGGTCGCTGCCCGGCCCACCGCGCTGGGCTGGCCGGCCGCGCCGTCCGCCGGCTGGATGCGATAGGCGCCACCGGGCGCCGGCACCGCGACCAGGCCATTGGCGCGCAGCGTCGACAGCACGATCTCGAAATATTCCGACTTGGACAGCGGCCGGTCGGTCACCACCGACACCTTGCCCTGCACCCGGTTGTCGATGATGAAGGTGCGGCCGGTGACGCGCGCGGCATCCTGGATGAAGGCGCGGATATCGGCATCGCGCACATTCAGCGTCTGCTGCGCATAACCGGGGACCGGGGCAGCCAGGACCAGCGCGAGCGCGGCGGAATATTTGAGGATATGTCTGGTCATTGGCCTTGCAATATCAGGTTGATCGGCACGGTGACGGCGCCGCGCTCCACGGTCAGGGACAGGCGTGCGCCGGGCACGATCTGGTTCTGCAATGATGCCAGGTCACCGGCCGATCCGATCGGCTGGCCGTTGATCTGGGTCACGATGTCGCCGGCCTGGAAACCGGCATTCTGAAAGCCCGGCCCCTTGGGGCTCAGCACCAGCCCCGTCACCCGGCCATTCTGGGTGCGCGGGGAAAAGCCGATGTCGCGCTTCACCGCATCGGCGCTCGGCGCATCGCGGCCCGGCACCGGCGAGGGCGCGCCTTCGCCCGGCGCCATATCCCCCTCGGGCGCGCCGCCCGGTCCACCGGCCGGCCCACCGGCCGCTGACGCCGGCTGGGACTGGTCGAGGAACACCTGCTCCTCCGCCCCGCCGCGATCGATCGTCACATGGTCGAACAATACCGCCTTGAGCACCACGCCGGGCATGATCTCGTCGCCCACGGCATAGCTGTTCTGGATGCCGTCGGGCGTCGCCAGGATCGCCGATCCCTGCCCCGTCCCCTCGTTCAGCCGCACGCCATAGAGCGTCAGCGCCAGCGAAGTGACGACGCCATTGCCCGCCTGCTGCGCGCCGGTGCGGAAAAAGGGATCGAAACTGGCGAACAGCGCCTGCCGCGCACTGGCGGAAAGCACCTGCGCCTGGCGCCCTTCCCAGGGGCCGAAGGCGCCGACCGGCGTCAGCAACACCCACACCAGCCGGGCGAGCTGCAATGCCAGCACTGCCAGCAACAGCTTCTCGACCAGCCCCAGCCAGTCGACCGGCCGCGCATAGCGCCGCCACCCTTGCAACTTGTCGCCGAACGGCACACGCATGAGCCGAAATGTCCCCCTTGGTTCGCCCGCCTGCTAGGCAACTCTTCTTACTGCCAGATGACGTTTATGTTACCATAATATGACAGGTAGCAATGGGGCCGCGACGATGCTTGCATTTCGCAGGGTCAACGATAGCTAGGGCCACGGAAACCGGCCTGCAGCGCCGTCATTCGCGGAAATGCCCATGACCTTGTCCGACCCGATCCTGTCACCGCCCGCCGCACCCGACGCCGATCCGGCCTGGATCGCCAGCCATCCGCGCGTCCAGCGGGTGCCCAGCAAGGATCTCACCCTCTTCATCCAGCGTGATTTCCTGAGTCTTGACGAATGCGCGCAGGTGATCGCGCGGATCGATGCGGACCGTCGCCCCTCGACCATCGCCGACGCCAATGGTGACGGCTATTTCCGCACCAGCGAGACCTGCGACCTCGACCATGGCGACCCGTTCGTCGCCGCCATCAACGCCCGCCTCGACGGTTTTGCCGGCATCGCCACCCAATATGGCGAACCGATCCAGGGCCAGCGCTATGGCGTCGGCCAGGAATTCAAGGCGCATACCGATTATTTCGAACCCAAGGGCGCGGACTATGACAGATTCTGCGCGGTCGCGGGTAACCGCACCTGGACCTTGATGGTCTATCTCAACGAACCGGCCGCCGGTGGCGCCACCCGCTTCACGAAGATCGGCAAGACGGTGCAGCCCGAAACCGGCAAGCTGCTCGCCTGGAACAACCGCATCACCCCGGATCGCTTCAACCCCGCCAGCCTCCACCACGGCATGAAGGTCCGCAGCGGCGTCAAGCATGTCATCACCAAATGGTATCGCGAACGCCCCTGGGGCTGAAGGCGATGCCCCAGGCGGCGCACATATTTCAGCCGCGCTGAGTGATTTGCCGCCAGCGGGGTGGGCGTTCGCAACGTCCGCCCCGCAAGGCAACTATGACACCGCCCCGCGCCTGGTGCGCAGGGCGGGGCCCTTCTCCCGTCAGAAGTCGACCGTGGCCGAGAGCCAGAGGCGGCGCCCTTCCTGGTTGATCGAATAGGCCGGGGTCCAGGCGGTCACATTGGCCGCAGTCTGATAGGGCACATAGACCGCATAGTCGGTGTCGAGGATGTTGTAGAGCGTCGCCGACAGGCGGAAGGCCGGCGCGATCTGGTAGGAACCGCCCAGGTGGAAGACTTCATAGCTGCGGAAGTCGCCCACGGCCGTCTGCTGGACATTGGCGCCGCGATAACGGCTCGACCGCACTTCCGCCCGTGCCCAGACGCTGGTCTTGTCGCCCAGCTTCCAGCGCAGATTGCCGTTCAGCATATGCTTGGGCATGCCGATCAGCGGCAGCCCCTCTTCCGCGCCGCTCAGCTGCTCGGTCTCGGTATAGGTATAGTTGGCCGTCAGCGACAGGGTGGAGGTCAGGGCGAAACGGGTTGCCACCTCGACGCCGCGGGTGCGGGCCTTGTCGATGTTGATCGACTGGCTGAACATCTCGACATTGGGGAAATTGCCGACATCGACGCAGCCCGGCAGGTTGGGCGCGGCCGAGAACTGGCAATTGGGCACCCCCGGCCCGCTGGCGATCTTGTCGGTGAAGTCATTGTTGAACAGGGTGACATTGCCGCTGAAGAAGCCGTCGCCGTCATAATAGAGGCCCGCTTCATAGCTGGTGCTGGTTTCCGGCGTCAGGCCCGGCGATCCCAGCAGCGGCACCCGCCCCTGACTGCCGAAGCCGATGATGCCCTCGGCAATCTGTTCGACGCGTGGCGTCTTGAAACCGCGGCTGACACCGCCCTTCAGGGTCAGCACATCATTGATGTTCCACACCGCATAGGCGCGCGGCGACCATTTGTCGCCGAAGGTCGAGTGATTGTCGTAGCGCGCGCCGCCGGTGATGTTGAAGCCGTCGACGACGGTCAGCGTCGCTTCGGCAAAGCCCGCCCATTGGGTGAACTTGAACGGCTCGGGGGCCACGCCCTCGACCATCCGCGCCTTCCAATATTGGCCGCCGACGGTGAAGGCCAGCGCGCCCGCCTTGCCGGCAAAGCGGGAATCGATGATGTCGTTGCGCGCCTCCAGCGTGCGCGGGCTGCCCGGCACCGCGCCCGGCGTGCCATTGGGGATCAGGCGGCCGATCGTCTCGGTCTCGTTGCGGGTCAGGGTGGTGTCGAGCTGGCCGAAGCCCATGCGCCAGCTGTGCGCGATCACATAATTGCTGCGATTGAACCGCTGTTCGGGGGCATAGCCGCCCGATCCCAGCGTGCCCAATTGGCCCCGGCTATTGTCATAGCTTTGTTCGTTGCGATCATATTCGAACCACAGGTCATGATCGGCATGGGGCGTCAGCGTCAGCCGGCCGCCATAATTATAGATGTCCGATTCCACCGGGTTGCGGCCCAAGGTCAGCGCCGGATCGCCGGGGATCTCGATATCGGAGCCGGCGCGGTGGAAGACGCTGCCACGCAGGGTCAGGCCGGCCAGCCCCTTGATGATCGGCCCCTGGGCAAAGCCGTTGACCGACTGGATATTGCCGAAGCGATCATCGCCCTGGATCGTGCTTTCGGCGCTGGCGGTGCCGACCCAGCGATCGCCGACCTTGCGGGTGATGATGTTGACGACGCCGCCCATCGCATCCGAGCCGTAGAGGGTGGACATCGGGCCGCGCACCACCTCGATCCGGTCGATCGCGGAGAAGGGTGGCAAGAAGCTGGTGGAGGTTTCGCCAAAGCCGTTGGGCGTGACGCCGCCGGGCGCATTCTGGCGCCGGCCGTCGATCAGCACCAGCGTATAGTCGCTGGGCATGCCGCGGATCGAGATGTTGAGGCCGCCGGTCTTGCCCGCTTCGCCGCCGACATCGACGCCCTGCACATCCTGCAGTGCTTCGGCCAGGCTGCCGAACCGCTTTTCCTGCAATTCCTCGCGGCCCAGCACGGTGATGCTGGCCGGCGCCTCGATGATATTCTGTTCATAGCCGGCCGCGGTGACGACGATCGCGCTCGACTGCGCATCGGCGTCGGCATCGGGCGCCTGCGCCTGGGCGGCGACGGGCAGTGCGAGCGCACCGATCAGGGCAGCGCCCGCCAGCAGATGGGCACGCGGCGAGAAGATTGCAGGAAATGGCATTTCAGACCCCCATTGAAATAATAGTGCGACTTAGTCGCATTAGAATTTCACGGGCTGATGTGGAGGAAGAAGGTGGCGGTCAATCAATGATGATATGCCCAGCCGCCTGCGCAACAATTTCTCACAATCGCGACACCGGCGGAGCGCAGGCCTTTTCTTTACGGGACATGTTGGAGCCGCCTGGGCAACATAGGAAGGGTTGCAGACATCATGGTGGCACCCAATATCCGCTTCGACACTCGTCCGCCGCTACGGATCGCCGCCGCTCCCCGCGCAGCGAGCGCCGGGGCGATCCGGATCGGTGCATCCGGGCCTATCGGGCAGCTTGCAAGCCGGGCGATCTTGGCCTACGCGCGACCCGTCACCGCCCCAGGTCGGTCCATAAAGCCGTCCGGTGGTGCCACGCCCGGATTCATACACTTTATGGCATTGGATTTATAATGAGCATCTACCTGGATTATCTGGCCGAAATCGACAGCAGGAAAGTCCAGGGGCTCGCACCCAAGCCGATCGACGACGGCGCCCTCGTCGCCGAACTCATCACCCTGATCCAGGATGCCGGCAGCGAACATCGCGCCGATGCGCTCAAATTCTTCATCTATAACACCCTGCCCGGCACCACCAGCGCCGCCGGCGTGAAGGCCGACTTCCTCAAGAAGATCGTGCTGGGCGACGTCACCGTCGCGGAAATCACCTCCGCTTTCGCGCTGGAACTGCTCAGCCACATGAAGGGCGGCCCCTCGATCGCCGTGCTGCTCGACATCGCGCTCGGCGATGACGCCGCGCTGGCGGTTCAGGCGGGCGACGTCCTGAAAACCCAGGTCTTCCTCTACGACGCCGACATGTTCCGCCTGCGCGACGCCTTCGCCGCCGGCAATGCCGTCGCCAAGGACGTGCTGGAAAGCTATGCCAAGGCCGAATTCTTCACCAAGCTTCCCGAGGTCGAGGACGAGATCAAGGTCGTGACCTTCATCGCCGGCGAAGGCGATATCTCGACCGACCTTCTCTCGCCGGGCAACCAGGCGCACTCGCGTTCGGACCGCGAACTGCACGGCCTGTGCATGATCTCGCCCGAAGCGCAGCAGGAAATCGTTGCCCTGAAGGCCCAGCATCCCGACGCGCGCGTCATGCTGATCGCCGAAAAGGGCACGATGGGCGTCGGCTCCTCGCGCATGTCGGGCGTCAACAATGTGGCGCTGTGGGCCGGCAAGCAGCAGAGCCCCTATGTCCCCTTCGTCAACTATGCGCCCGTGGTCGCCGGCACCAACGGCATCTCGCCGATCTTCGCGACCACCGTGGACGTGACCGGCGGCATCGGCCTCAACCTCAAGAACTGGGTCAAGAAGACCGATGGCGAGGGCAAGGCGATCATCAACAATGACGGCAATCCGGTGCTGGAGGAGGCCTTCTCGGTCGCGACCGGCACGGTGCTGAAGATCGACGTCAAGAACAAGAAGCTGACCGACGAGGCCGGCAAGGAACTGGTCGACGTCGCCGCCGCCTTCACGCCCCAGAAGATGGAATTCATGAAGGCGGGCAGCAGCTACGCCATCGTCTTCGGCAAGAAGCTCCAGACCTTCGCCGCCGAAACGCTGGGCATCGAAGCACCCAAGGTGTTCGCGCCGAACAAGGAAATCACGGTCGACGACCAGGGCCTGACCGCCGTGGAGAAGATCTTCAACCGCAACGCCGTGGGCGTGACGCCGGGCAAGGTGCTGCATGCCGGTTCGGACGTGCGCGTGAAGGTCAACATCGTCGGCTCGCAGGACACCACCGGCCTCATGACCGCGCAGGAACTGGAGGCGATGGCCGCCACCGTCATCTCGCCGCTGGTCGATGGCGCCTATCAGTCGGGCTGCCACACCGCGTCGGTGTGGGACAAGAAGGCCCAGGCCAACATTCCCAAGCTCATGAGCTTCATGAACAATTTCGGCCTGATCACCGCGCGCGACCCCAAGGGCGTCTATCACGCGATGACCGACGTCATCCACAAGGTGCTGAACGACATCACGGTGGACGACTGGGCGATCATCATCGGCGGCGACAGCCACACCCGCATGTCGAAGGGCGTCGCCTTCGGCGCGGACTCGGGCACGGTTGCGCTGGCGCTGGCCACCGGTGAAGCCACCATGCCGATCCCGCAGTCGGTCAAGGTCACCTTCAAGGGCCAGATGGCGCCCTATATGGACTTCCGCGACGTCGTCCACGCCACCCAGGCGCAGATGCTCCACCAGTTCGCTGGCGAGAATGTGTTCCAGGGCCGCATCATCGAAGTCCATATCGGCACGCTGCTGGCCGACCAGGCCTTCACCTTCACCGACTGGACCGCCGAGATGAAGGCGAAGGCGTCGATCTGCATCTCGCAGGACGAAACGCTGATCGAGTCGCTGGAAATCGCCAAGTCGCGCATCCAGATCATGATCGACAAGGGCATGGAAAATGCCGCCGGCACGCTCAAGGGCCTGATCGCCCTCGCCGACAAGCGCATCGCCGAGATCCGCTCGGGCGAGAAGCCCGCTTTGTCGCCCGACGCCAACGCCAAATATTATGCCGAAGTCGTCGTCGACCTCGACCAGATCGACGAACCGATGATCGCCGACCCGGACGTCAACAATGCCGACGTGTCGAAGCGCTACACCCATGACACCATCCGCCCGGTTTCCTATTATGGCGGCACCAAGAAGGTGGATCTGGGCTTCATCGGATCGTGCATGGTCCACAAGGGCGACATGAAGATCCTGGCCCAGATGTTGAAGAATATCGAAGCCGCCGAGGGCAAGGTCGAGTTCAAGGCGCCGCTGGTCGTCGCCCCGCCGACCTACAATATCGTCGACGAGTTGAAGGCCGAAGGCGACTGGGACGTGCTCAAGAAGTACGCCGGCTTCGAGTTCGACGACAGCCACCCCAAGAACGCTGCCCGCACCGAATATGAGAACACGCTCTATCTGGAGCGTCCGGGCTGCAACCTGTGCATGGGCAACCAGGAAAAGGCCGCGAAGGGCGACACCGTCCTCGCCACCTCGACCCGCCTGTTCCAGGGCCGCGTGGTGGAAGACACGGCCGAGAAGAAGGGCGAGTCCCTCCTCGCCTCGACCCCGCTGGTCGTGCTCTCGACCATCCTGGGCCGCACGCCCAACATGGACGAATATAAGAAGGCCGTGGTCGGCATCGACCTCACCAAGTTCGCACCGCCCAAGGCGGCCTGATCAAGACCGCCGCCCGATCGCAGGATCGGGCGGCGGCATCAGGACAGCGATTATCAGGAGCGGCGCGGGACAGTATCCCGCGCCGCTTTTTTTCATGGTTCAGCTCGCGCCGCCCGCCGCATCGCCCATCGCGTTGATCGCGTCGTCAATGGTGAAGGTGTTGGGCTTCTGGATCGGCGGGAATTCCTTGAAGGTGTCGGCAAATTGGGCCGCCCCCGCCTGCGCGCCATAGAGCAGGAAGGTGTTCTTCAACACCCAGTCATAATAGGTGTTGGATGTGATGTCGGCGAACTCATAGGGATCGATCCGCAGGTTGAAGAGCTTGGGAATGCGCAGCCGGGTGAACGGCTCGCCCCAGACCTTCATCGTGCCGGCGCAGCGCTGCTCCAGGAACACGCATTTCCAATTGTCGTAGCGCATGGCCAGGATGTCGCCATCGTCGCTGATGTAGAAGAAGGCGTTGCGCGGGCTCTTCTCCTCCTTGCCGGTGATGTGTCCGACCAGGCTGACGCCGTCGATATGGTTCTTGTAGGTCCGGCCGATCGCCTTGTAGCCCTTCTTCACCTTCTCGACGATGTCGGGCTCGCCCGCCATTTCCAGGAAGGTCGGCAGCCAGTCATGATGCTGGACGATGCCGTTGGAAACTGATCCGGCCGGCACCTTGCCCGGCCAGCGCACCATCATCGGAATGCGGAAGGCGCCTTCCCAATTGGTGTTCTTTTCGCTGCGGAACGGCGTCGTGCCGCAATCGGGCCAGCTGTTGCGATGCGGGCCATTGTCGGTCGAATATTGGACGAACGTGTCCTCGGCGTTGCCCAGTTCGTCCAGCAGGTCGAGCAACTGGCCGACATTCCTGTCATGGTCGATCATGGTGTCGTGATAGTCGGACTGCCAGCGGCCGGCCTGGCCCTTGCTGCCCGGCTTGGGGTGGGTGAACATGTGCATGTGCGTGGTGTTGACCCACACGAACCAGGGCTTGCCGTCGGCCTCCGCCTGCTTGATGAATTTCGACGCGCGTTCGACGAAATCATCGTCGCACGTCTCCATGCGCTTGGCCGTCAGCGGGCCGGTATCCTCGATCTTCTGCTTGCCGACCTTGCCCCAGCGCGGCATTTCGGTGGCGTCGTCGACATCGCTGGCGAAGGAATGGATCACCCCGCGCGGGCCGAAGCGTTCCTTGAAATGCGGCATGTCCGGTTCGTTGAGCGGATAATTTTCCATCTCCGGCTCTTCTTCGGCATTCAGGTGATAGAGATTGCCGTAAAATTCGTCGAAGCCATGGTTGGTCGGCAGCATATGGTTCAGGTCGCCCAGATGGTTCTTGCCGAACTGGCCGGTCGCATAGCCCTGTTCCTTCAGCAGCGCGGCGATGGTGATGATCTTGTCGCTCATGCCCACCGGCGCGCCGGGAATGCCGACCTTGGACAGGCCGGTGCGCAGCACGCTCTGTCCGGTGATGAAGGAAGAACGGCCGGCGGTGCAGCTCTGCTCGCCATAGCTGTCGGTGAACTTCATCCCCTCCTTGGCGATCCGGTCGATATTGGGCGTGCGATAGCCCATCACCCCGTCGGTGTAGCAACTGAGGTTCGATATCCCGATATCGTCGCCCCAGATGACGAGGATATTAGGTTTCTTCTCGGCCATGGTGCTTTCCCTTCGCATGAACAGGAATTGGGTCGCCTTTGTCTGCATCCTGCCTGACCAGCCGGCTATCGGGGAAAACCCTGTGAAGCGTCCGCGATGATGCACGGACAACATGCTTGCCCGCGTCCAGCCCCCGCCCGGCCACGCGCACCGCCAGCCTCTTTCCTTTCGCAACCGTCATGGCATGACGGGAACAATGCACAGGGGGAGGATGAGGTGATTACAGCCTATGACAGGAGCATGGCGCCGTTCGACTGGGCCGCGATCCTCTATCTGATCTTCTGTGCCCTATTGTTCCTGGGCGCCCGCTGGTGGAAGCGATCCGGGCGACGAATGCCGCGCTATACGCCAGCCGCGATCCTGCTTGCCGGCCTGTGGTTCGGCGGCCTGCCGCTGTTCGACCAGCTACGGGTCAGCGCCATGGACATGGACCAGATGAGCGTGACAAAAGGCCGGATCAGCAAATTATGGGACATCCGCACGCGCAGCCGGAATACCGACCCCCTCTCCTTCCAGAAACATCAGACCAATGTCACCCAGGGCTTCGACATCGGCGAGGAGAGTTTTTCCTGGCACGAGGGCAGCCGCTGCCCGGTGGCGACCTTCTGCGGCTTTGCCGGCGGCCCGCCCTATCTGCGCGAGGGGCAGAAATTGGAGGTAACCTGGTTCGCCGACCCGCTGCGCTTCGGCAAGCGCCGGATCGTGAAGCTGCTGATCGAAAGCTGATCGAAAAATGAGCCCGCGCCGCCGATCCCCCAACGCAAAAGGGCGCCCGATCGGGCGCCCTTTCCGTTTCGGCTGTGCCTGACGTCAGAAGGTCGTCGAAAGCGAGAAGTTGAAGGTCGTGCCATAATTATAGGCATTGTAGATGACCTTGTTGGTGCCGTTCGACTGGCTTTCCTCATAGTCGTTGCCCAGGATGTTGCGCACCTCGAACTTGGCGTCGAACTGGCGCCCTGCGACATAGACGCCCTGGCGCGCCACGAAGTCCAGGTTGATGCCGGGATGTTCATAGACGTCCGGCTGGTCCTGGTTGGCCAGGCCACGGCTGGTCACGCGCTTGCTGGCATAGGACAGGATCAGCGTCTGCTGCGACAGCTTGTCCTGGTCTTCCAGGCCGAACTGGAAGTTGACCAGATGGTCCGACTGGCCCGTCAGCGGCGAACCGTTGCGGAAATAGTCGGTCGCCAGCGTCGACGACGCGCCGAACACGGCGGTCGTATCGCCTTCCTTCACCTTCAGCTTCGACTTGGTGTAGGTATAGTTGGCGATCGTCACCAGACGGCGGGTCGAGAAGAACGCGCTGTCAGACATGGACGACAGGTCGAAATATTTCTGCAGTTCGACTTCGCCGCCATAGAGGTCGGCCTTGGGCGCATTGGCGAAGCTGGTGATGAACGCGTCGCTGTTAAGCGAGATGAAGGTTTCGATCGGATTGTCGATCGTCTTGTAGAATCCCGACAGCGTAAAGCGCTGATCCCGCGCGAAATACCATTCATAGCGCGCTTCCGCGTTGAACAGCTTGCTGTCCTGTAGATAGGGGTTGCCCTGATAGCGACGGTTAGTGTCCGGGTCGAAATAGAACTGATAGATCAACTCGCGGAACTGCGGCCGGGCAATGGTCTTCGACGCGTTCAGGCGCACCTGCATGTCGTCGCGCATCTGCCAGGTCAGCGTGCCGCTGGGCAGCCAGTAATTGTTGTCGAGCTGGGTCGAGGCCGTGCCGGCGCCTGGCGTGCTGAACACCTGCAGTGGCGACACGTTGAGCTTGGCCGTTTCATAACGCACGCCCGCGTCGAGCGACAGGTCGTCCAGTATCTGCCAGTTCAGCTTGCCATAGCCGGCATGGTTCTTGAGCGTCGCGCGGAAGGCGGGATTGCCTTCGTTGGTCTCGATCAGGGCAATGTCATAAGCGTTGACGATGCCCGGCGCCAGCAGCAGGTCGGGACGCAGCACGCCCACGCCCTCGGGCATGTCGCTCGACGCGCGGAACTGGAAGTCGCGGCGCGAACTGGTGCGGTTGGTGTCGACATAGGCATAGCCGGCGGTCAGCGCCATGTCGGCCGACGGCTTCCAGGTCAGGTCCGCGCCGCCCGACCACAGATCCTCGTTGAGGTCAGAGAAGCTGACCGTCGCGGTCTGGCCGGTATTGCCGTTCAGACGGTTGACGAACAGATTGCCATAGGGGTCGGCCGCCGCATTGGTGCGGATATATTCGAACGACAGTTCATAGGGAGCTTCGCGCTGCGAATTGGCGAAGCCGCCGCGCACGTCCAGGCTGAACGCCGGGCTCAGCTTGAACTCGCCCACCACCTGCGTGTCGATCAGTTGGCGCTCATACCAGGCGGTATCCTGCTCCATGATGTCCGACGTCGGCTGGGTCTGGGTGTTGCCCAGGCCCATGCGGGTGTGCTTGAGCGTGTCGCGGATATAGAGGTTGGTCCAGCGGATCTTGTTATCGCCAAACTCCAGGCCCAGGCCCAGCAGGCCGTTCACGACGATGCGATTGTCGGTGGTGACGCGCTGGAAATCCGAATTGAGCGCCGACAGGTCGGGCGTGATCGAGTTTTGCTGGCGCTGGTCGCGCGTGGTCCACTTGTTGCTGTAGCCCGCAGTGGCGATCAGGCCCAGGGTCGAACCGCCCAGGTCGAACGAGGTGCCGCCCGAGATGGTCGCCGAATAATTGGGGTCGATATCCTTGATGCGCTGGACGGTGCCCTTGCTGAAGCGCACCATTTCCGCCGCGATCGCGGTGGTATCGACATTGCCCGAGCTGATCCGTTCGCCGCTGGCGAAGAAGGCGGCGAGCGCCGGCGGAATGTCGCGGCTGCCATTGTCGAAGCCGGTCCAGTCGCTCTTGCTGCCATAATAGCTATAGCCCATCTGATAGGTGGTTTCGGTGTTGGCACCGATACCGCCGCTGATCGTCAGGAAGCTTTCCGCCGGCACCGCATTGGTCGTCAGGTTGATGACGCCGCCGCCGAATTCGCCGGGATAATTGGCTGAATAGCTCTTCTGCACCATCGAGGACGAGACGATGTTGGTCGGGAACAGGTCCAGCGGCACGACGCGCTTGAGCGGCTCGGGGCTGGGCAGCGGCGAACCGTTCAGCAGCGCGAGCGAATAGCGATCGCCCAGGCCTCGGACGTAGACATAGCCGTTGCCGACCACCGACAGGCCGGTGACGCGGCCCAGCGCGCCGGCAATGTTGCCATCACCCGTCCGGGCGATATCAGCCGAAGACAGGACGGAAACCACCGCCGGAATATTCTTCTGGACGTTGGCACTGCGGCGGCCGGTGACGATGATGTCGGAACCGGGGACCGAAATGTCGGGCGCCGCCTCCGGATCCTCGGCGGTCGAACGACCGGCAGCGGCAGCAGGATCGGCCGCCTGCGGGTCGGACGTGGTGGCATCGGCGGGCGCGGGCACTTCCTGGGCCAGCGCGGCCGGCGCGACCAGCGCGGTGGAAAGCAGCAGCAGGCCCGCGAACTTGAGCGGCGTCGCCATCGAATATCCCCTAGATAAGGTCATTGCACGTTTCGGGGCGGGATGCGGCCGATCATGGCCGCGTCCCGCCCCGCATCAGGTCCGTCCCGTCTTAGAGCGGGATCGAGGTGCAGGCGCGGCGCGCGGTGCTGGTGCTGTCAAACGGCGCGTAGGCCGAGTTGCAGGTCCAGCCGGCGAACCAGGTGTCGTTGGCGTCCTTGACCGCGCCGACATAGGTCGTCGTGTCGAAGAAGCTGTCCAGCGTCTTGGCGTCGATCGCGGTGGCGGCGGTTTCGGCCGCACCGTTGATGAACACCGCGCTCAGCGAGGCCGTGTAGGCATCATTGTTGTTGTTGCCGCTGAAGATCGCGGCGACATCGGCGGCGGTGTAGGCGGTCGAACCGCTACCCGAACCGATATATTTGGTCGCGTTGCACTGCATCAGCACCGAACGGGCGGTCAGCGTGGCGCGGGTCGCGGCAGTGCCGGTACCATGCAGGCGGACGCACTCGTTGTTGGGCGACACGACGATGCCGTTCACCAGCGACAGGTCGCTGTTGCCGCGGTTCAGGATCGATGCCTGGTCATTGGCTTCGTTGTTGCTGCTGACCTGCGACTGGATCGCGGTGAAGTTGGCGACGATGGTGTTCTGGCGCGGGGTATCGCTTTCCAGACCATTGCTGTCGACTTCCATCAGCGCGTCGCCCTGGCCCGGACGCTGCACGATCAGCACATATTGGAAGCGGCCCTGGATGCCGGTGTCGGCGTCGAGGCTGTCGTCATCCGCGCCGGTGGCGATATAATGCTTCATGTGGACCGTGCCGCCGAAGAATTCCGCGCCGTCGTCCGAGCTGTTGAAGCTCTGGATATAGTCCAGCGTGGTGGCGCTGCCGGTGCCTTCGGTCGTCAGCGCCTGCAGCTCCGAGTTGGAACCCAGAACATAGCCCGAATAGCGGATCTGCACATATTTCATCGTGCCCGCATTATAGGTGTCGTCACGACCACCATAGACGGCCGGATCGGCCGAACCTTCGGTCTGGCGCTCGCAAGTGTCTGCGCCAACGGAACCGCCGCTGTTGCAGTCGGTGACGCGCGCACGGCCCATCAGCACGACGCCGCCCCACTGGCCCATCGAGTTTTCAGTCGAGTTGCCGTTGATATTGTCGCGGCTGGTGAAGATGATCGGCGCGCTGGCGGTGCCGACGGCGTTGATCTTGTTGCCGCGGTTGACGGCCAGCCAGCTCGTGCCGGTGCCGCCATAGACGATGACGCCCGGCTCGATGGTCAGGGTGACGTTGGTGTCGGCGGTCAGTTGGCCACCGACCAGCGTGAAGCCGTTGGCGGTGGTGCAGCCCACGGTCGAGCTGGTGACGGGCGCCGAGGCGGTGGGCGCAGCGAAGCCGCTGTCGCAGCCGACGTCGACGCGGCCCTTCATCTGATAGACCAGGCCGGCAATCTTGGGCAGGGTGATGCTCTTGGCGATGATCGAAGGCAGCGTGCAGACGCGCCAGGCATCACCGTTCGCGCTGGAAATGGTGCCCTCGTCGGTCAGACCCTTGGGATCGGCGATCGTCGGGCAGCCCGCAGCCGGGGTGACGGCAGCCGGGGTCGGCGTGGGGGTCGGGGTCGGCGTGGGGGTCGGGGTCGGGTTGATGATGACGTCGCCACCGGTGCCGGGCGAAGCGATGTCGTCCGCGCCGCAGGCAGCCAGCGCCGCGCAGGCGCAGCCCGCCATCAGGATATTATGGATACGGTTGATCTTGGCCATGTCGTCTCCGCTCCGGCTTCTGCCGGGTTTGTTGCGATGCGGAGCGCAAGGGGGAAAAGCGAATCGGACAACGCCCCCTGTCGCCCTCGGAAGCGGCAGGTAGGCGCGGTAAATGACAGCCTCATTTTCCTTTTATGACATATCGGGGTCGGTAAAATTACAGTTCAAAGACAGTGACCCAACCGCCACAGCAACAGAAAGGGGCGCCGTCCATCGGACGACACCCCTGCGCGAGCCACTGAAACAGGGCGTTCAGCGCATCGCATAGCTCGTATTCAGGCGGGCCGAGGCGCGCTGCGCGATCGAGCGCGAGGATTCCTCGCTGCCATCGGCCAGCACCAGCGTCATGTCGGGCACGCGTGCCACCGCGGCATAGGCTTCGCGCGCGTCACTGGTGCGACCCATGCCCGCATAGGCATTGCCCAGGTTGATCAGGCGCGCCGGATCGTTGATGGTGTCGGGCCAGACCGCCTGCAGCTTGCGGGCGGCCTTGTCGAAATCATGGGCCAGCAGCGCCGACGCGGCCAGACCCGCATCCGGCACGACGCTGACGATCACGTCATCCGCCGCCGATGCCATGGCCGGCACTGCCGAAGCCAGAAGAAAGCCCGCAACTGCCGCCGCCTTGAACATCGATTTTCTCCGAAAAAACTTTCCAACATAGCCGGAATTATTTCATCTTGATGACATCGACACAAGATCAGGCATGGGCGCCGATTCCATTTTATATCGGTGCAATTTCATTGCCTTATGCGATTTTCACATCAGTGTCATAAAAGTGAAATCGAATGCGGCATGCAAATTTCATCCGATTCGAATCGCATCATGCACGCGAAAAAAGGCCATGCGCCGCAAGCGGCGTGGCCTGAAAAAACATCGTCGATGGATTGGGTCCGGAGGCTTCTGTTGCCCGGCGCCTCCGGGGGCCGCTGAATTCCCTTCTGTTGCCCGGTGGGCTCAACCGCGCTATTTTAGAGTAACGTCAGGCCGTGAGGCCCTCAATTACGCTGCAATGGCGAGTGCTTCGTTATCGTTGGCACTTGTGAGTTTTGCACAGTTTAACGGCTTACACGGGCCGGGTAAAAGCATCGCCTTTGAACACACGTCGATCCTAGTTCGGCCCCATCAGACACCCCGCCAGACCAAAGGTCTTCCGGGACATGTGGTGGAACCGCCGGGTACTGCCCCCGGGTCCGCTGCGTCTATTATACGACACGATTTATCACCATAGCCGGGCGAGCCCGGCACCCCCTATATGGCGGCGGCCGCGCGATTTATCAAGCCGGTGTTGGATGATGGAGGCGGCATTATGTGTATCGTGGCACTGGCCTGGCGGGCGCACCCGCGCTGGCAGCTTGTCCTGATCGGCAATCGCGACGAATATCATGCCCGTCCCGCCGCCGCGATGGCGCGCTGGGACGATCGGCCGGGCCTGATCGCCGGGCGCGACCTGCAATCGGGCGGCACCTGGCTCGGCGCGGACGAAGAGGGTCGGGCGGCCGTCATCACCAATTTGCGCGGCTTCGGCGACCCCCTGCCCGACCGCGCCTCACGCGGCGCACTGGTGACCGACCTGCTGACCGGCAGCGGCACCTATGCCGATCCTAACACTGCGGCACTCGACGATTTCAACCCGTTCAACCTGCTGCTCGCCGACCGCGACCGGCTCGTCTTCCTCACCAATCGCCCCGAGCCCCAGCGCAGCCTGCTCGCGCCCGGCCTCTACGGCCTCTCCAACGGGCCGCTCGACCAGCCCTGGCCCAAGACGCTCGCGCTCAAGGAGGCGATGCTGCAATGGCTCGTCGCCGGCGCGACCGATCCCGAAAACCTGTTCGACGCCCTGCGCCGCGAGACCCTGCCCGCCACCGGCATCGCCCCGGCCACGCCGTCCGACGCCCCGCTGGAGCCGCCACTCTCGCCCATCTTCATCCGCAACTCCGTCTATGGCACACGCTGCAGCAGCATCCTCGCCATCGCCCCGGACGGCACCGGCCTGGCGCTGGAACGCCGCTTCGATGCGCAGGGCGAGGTCACTGGCAACAGCAGCATCCCCTTTCATTGGCCGGCTGCCTAATGACGGCGATACTTGCGACCGCCCCAAACAACCAAAGGTGGTCACTCCATCAGATCGTTTACATTCCTGTTAGCGATGCCGGACCAGACGAATGATCTCAGGAGACTGCGCATCCATAAACATGTAGGCGCGGCCTAGCAGCGCTTGCTTCCCGAAATCGTCGAACTTGTTCTGTCCAAGCGGCGTTATCAAAACCTCGTCGGGCGTTAAGCCGTCAAGATGGCGCTTATCGATCTCATCCCAATGTGCTTTCGCGACCGTGCTGAGCACCACATTCACGGCTGGATGATTATAGCGCACGAGTATGTTGCCATCGTCCATCGGAGCGGGGTTCATGTCAGGATGGAAGCTCAAAATATCAGCCAAGACTTTGAGAGAAGTTGCTTTGGCATCAACATCGGACAGACCGTCATCGAGTATCACGCAGGTTCCGTTGCAAAAGACCGCAAAGTCCTTTTTGCCATTTGAATAATAGGAGATGCGATCAATCACGGCGTCAGTCGGCTGCGAAAAAGATGGCTTCCAAGTCGGGACAGGTGGAAATGCTTTTTTTGGCGTCGGCGTCGCGCGAGCGTTGCCCAAACCTAGTGCCGCCAGCGACCCGGCAATGAAAGATCGTCTCATCACTTAACTCGCCCCACTTCACCATATCGTCCAACACAATTCCATCCGGCTGCTCGCATATCCGCCAACAGATTGCCACTCACCCACCGCAGCTACCGGCTCATGATCGTAGCTGAAAGTCCGCAATTAGGCGATTATTACCGAACGATTTTCTCGGCGCAGCTTCAGTCATCGCCAATCACCTCCTCCAAACCGGACGGTCTGAAATCCACCCAATTCAGCCCCCGCCCGGCTAAGCCCCCTTGTCCCCATAAACAAAGGCCCGCCGTCCCGACCGCAGCAGCACTTCGCGCCGGACATAGTCGACCTCATAGGCGTCGGCGCTGGCGACATCCGCCTCCGTCAGGCGAAACAGCGTCCCCTCCACCGCATCCTCGGGATCATCGCTCGGCTCGACCATCGGGTGCCAGCGCGTGCCGCTCTTGGCGATGACGTCGGGGTCGCTGATCTCGATCATGCGCTGGCGATAGCCCGGCATCGCATCCGGCTCGCCCTGCACCAGCCGGCCGAACAGCGCCCTCTGCACCTCTGCCAGCCGCAGCGTGCCATAGGAAAAGAGCAATATCTCGGTCATCACCACGCTCCTCCGCTCAGCCCAGGGCCGCATTGACGATGCGGATCTGAGTGAATTCCTCCACCCCGGCCAGCCCCTGGTGCCGGCCGATGCCCGATTGCTTGGCGCCGCCGATCGGCACGTCGAAGGGCAGGTCGAACAGCCGGTTGACCCAGACCAGCCCGCTGTCGATCCGCGCCGCCATCGCCTGCCCGCGCGCCGCATCGGCGGTCCATACCGACGCGCCCAGTCCATAGGGGCCGTCATTCACCCGCCGGACCAGCTCCTCCTCGTCATCATAGGCGAGCAGCGGGATGATCGGCCCGAACTGTTCCTCCTGCACCAGCCGCGCCGCGTCGGGCAGGTCGGTGACAATGGTCGGCGCAATATAATAGCCGTCCCCCTCCATGGGGGCACCGCCATGCAGCACCCGCCCCTGCGCCCGCGCCTCCGCCAGCAGGTCGACCAGCCGCGCATATTGCGCCGCATTCTGCACCGGACCGATGGTCGTGCCGGCCGCCCGACCGTCGCCGACCACCGCCCGCTGCGCGCATTCGACCAGCGCCGCGCCCAGCGCCGGCATCAGCGCGCGCGGCGCATAGATGCGCTTGACACCCAGGCAGACCTGCCCGGCATTGCCCATTGCCCCGTCGAACAGGATCGGTGCCACCGCCGCGACATCGGCATCGTCCAGCAGGATCGCCGGATCATTGCCCCCCAGTTCCAGCGTGAAGCGCTTCACCGTGTCGGCCGCCGCCGCCATCACCCGCCGCCCGGTCGCGGTCGATCCGGTGAAGCTGACATGGGCGATTCCCGGATGCGCCGTCAGCATCGGCCCGACATCGCCGGCATCGCCCAGCATCTGCACCACCCCGGCGGGGAAGATGTCGGCCGCCAGCGCGCCCAGCATCAATGTCGTCAGCGGCGTCGTCGGCGCGGGCTTGGCGATCACGACATTGCCCGCGATCAGCGCCGGCGCGAGCTTGAGCGCCAGCAGCAGCAGCGGATAATTCCACGGCACGATCGCCGCCACCACGCCCAGCGGATGGCGCTGCTCGACCACGCGCTCGGCCGCGCTCTCCTTCAGCACCACCGGCTCCAGCCGCAGCCCGGCATGATAGCGCAGCGCCGCCACCGCCCCCTCGATCTCGCCCCGCGCCTCGGCCAGCGGCTTGCCCTGTTCCTGCGTCAGGAGCGTAGCAAAATCCTCGGCCCGGCCCTCCAGCGCATCGGCCAGCGCCGCAATCCGCGCGCCACGCGCAGCAAAGTCCAGCGCGCGCCAGCCGGCAAAGGCCCGCTGCCCGGCCGCCACCGCCCGCTCCACCTGCGCCGCATCGGCACAGGGCGCGGCGGCAAAGACCTGCCCGTCCGCCGGATTGACAAGGTCGATGGCGCGCGCGCCATCGACCAGCTCACCATCGATAAGAAGCTGCATCCCGCCCCTCTACCGCAGCCATGCCATGCTGCAAGCCTGTCCTACAGTGATGCGATCCGCTAGACCCACTTCATAAGCGGCGACGTTCCGCATCGGGGGAGTATATGCACGCAAATCGCATTGGCGGCCTCGCCATCATGGCCATCCTTGCCTCGCTCACCGGGTGCCGGCAGCCAGTTCAGGACACTGCAACCCTGCAAGCGATTGAACGGGAAGCCAAAGCCTTGGCTGCGCGAACGCCCGCCAGCCAGCAATTCGTGCCCAAAAGCCGTTGGCCACATCACATTGCGCAGCTCGATCCCATGAGCGTCACGATTTCCCCCGATGGCGTCGACATTCTGACAAAGCCCTATTTTGACGGCGGCTGGGGCTATTTCATCACGCACGATAGCCGGAAAGGTCCGCCGTCAGGCCCACACTTCTCCAAGATCGGCCATGATATCTACTGGTATCAGCCCGATTGATGGCCCGCATAGTCCTCGCTGCACGGCGCACAAAGGCAAGCGGGCCGGCGCGCAACAAGATTTCCAACAATTGTTCCAAAATATCAGAATGTGCGGGAAATATGCGAAGTTAAGCGGGCGATTTCCTATTTCTCCGCCGGCGCGTCGACCCGGTCGCCATGGCTTTTGGGCGTCGAATTGACCAGGAAATCGACCGGCGCGCCGCTCCTGTTCTGCGCCCGGTGCGGCACGCCCGGCGGCACTTCCAGCCCCTGGCCCGCTTTGAGCACATGGGTCACCCCGCCCGCCTCCAGCGTCAGTTCGCCCGACAGGACATAGAAGAATTGCCGCGCCCGCTGGTGATAATGGCGTATCTCCGCCCCGCCCGGCACGATCCGTTCCTGGATCACCGACATCTCGTCGCGCTTCACCAGATGCCAGCCATCATTGCTGCCACCCCAGACATAATGTTCGGCATTGGCCCTATCTATCGGCGCGATCGGGGCATCAGGCGCGGCAGCGAGCAACAGGGGGAGAAGCAATATCGTCATGCCCGTCCCAACGATCCGCCACCCCCATCCCGCCATGCCACTGGCGCCCATGCCCCCTGCCCCCTATAGCGGAGCCATGGCATCGACCCAGAAGCAGAAGAAGGCGGCCCCGGCCCGCGCGAAAGTCCGTCCCGCCGGGTTCCCCACCCGGCAGCAGGTGATGGACTTCATCACCGAGTCCGACACCCCGGCCGGCAAGCGCGAAATCGCCAAGGCGTTCGGCCTCAAGGGGCAGGAAAAGATCGCCTTGAAGGCGCTGCTCAAGGACATGGCGGACGAAGGCCTGCTCGACATCGGACCGGCGCGCGCCTTCCACAAGATGGGCGGCGTGCCCAAGGTGACGGTGCTGCGCATCGTCGATGTCGACGACACCACCCTGATCGCCACCCCCGAACGCTGGGAGGCCGAAGGCCAGCCCGCGCCCCGCATCCGCGTGGTCGAACGGGGCAAGCGCGGCGCGCTGACGATCGGCGACCGCATCCTCGCCCGCACCGAGGAAGCGGGCAAGGGCTGGCTCGCCCATCCGATGAAGAAGCTCGCCAAGGCGACCGAAATGCTGCTCGGCGTGGTTGAGGAAATGGCCGACGGCAAGCTGTGGCTGCGCCCGGTCGACAAGCGCATCCGCAAGGATACGCCGATCAGCGACATCGGCACCGCGAAGAAGGGCGACCTGGTCCTGGCCGAGCCGACCGGTCGCCCGCCGCGGATCAGCGCGCGCGTCACAGACATTCTTGGCGATCCCTTCGCCCCGCGCAGCTTCAGCCTGATCGCGATCCACAAGCATGGCATCCCCCATGTCTTCCCCGAAGCGGTGGAGGAGGAAGCGGTTATCGCGTCGAAGCTGCCGCTGCATGAAGACAAGCGCGAAGATCTGCGCCATCTGCCGATCGTCGCGATCGATCCGGTCGACGCCCGCGACCATGACGACGCCGTCTGGGCCGCGCCGGACGAAGATCCCGCCAATGAAGGCGGCTATAAGGCGATCGTCGCGATCGCCGATGTCAGCTATTATGTCCGCCCCGGCAGCGCGCTCGACCGCGAGGCGCGCAAGCGCGGCAACAGCGTCTATTTCCCCGACCTGGTCGTGCCGATGCTGCCGCACCAGCTCTCGTCCGACATGTGCTCGCTGCGCGCCGGTCAGGACCGCGCCGCCATGGCCTGCCATCTGGTGATCGATGCGCAGGGCAAGGTGAAGAGCTTCCGCTTCTCCCGCGCCATCATCCGCGTCGCCGCCGTCCTCGCCTATGAAAATGCGCAGGCCGCGATCGATGGCGAGCAGGATAATGATTTGCTCGAACCGGCATTGAAACCGCTCTGGGCCTGCTGGGCGCTGCTGCGCAAGGCCCGCGAAAAGCGCGATCCGCTTGCGCTCGACCTGCCCGAACGGCGCGTGGTCCTCGACGAATGGGGCAAGATCGTCAGCGTCGCGGTGCGCGAACGGCTCGACGCCCATATGCTGATCGAGGATTATATGATCGCCGCCAACGTCGCCGCGGCCAAGGCGCTGGAGGCGAAGAAGGCGCCGGTCATGTATCGCGTCCATGAAACGCCGGGCCGCGACAAGCTGGTCGCGCTCAAGGAATATCTCGCCACCTTCGACATCGACTTCGCGCTCGGCCAGGTGATCCGCCCGTCCACCTTCAACCAGCTGATCAAGAAGGTCGGCGAGTCGGAGGAGAAGGAGCAGATCATGACCCAGATCCTGCGCTCCCAGACCCAGGCCTATTATGCGCCGCAGAATATGGGCCATTTCGGCCTGGCGCTCGGCAGCTACGCCCATTTCACCTCGCCCATCCGCCGCTATGCCGACCTGCTGGTCCATCGCGCGCTGGTCGGTGCCTATGATCTCGAACTGCCCGCACCCAAGGACAAGGCGATCCCCGACCGTTCCTCCCTCAGCCAGGAGGATTATGAGAATATGGGCCGGGTCGGCGAGATGATCTCGGGCCACGAACGCCGCGCGATGGAGGCGGAGCGCGAGACAATCGACCGCTATGTCGCCGCCTTCCTGTCGGCCCATGTCGGCGAGGTGGTGAAGGCGCGGATCACCGGAGTCCAGAATTTCGGCTTCTTCGCGACGGTCGAGGGGCTGGGCGGCGACGGCCTCGTGCCCGTATCGACGCTGGGCGCCGAACATTTCTTCTTCGACGAAGCGGGCAAGGCGCTGCAGGGCGTCGAAAGCGGCGACGGCTATACGGTGGGCCAACGGCTGGAACTGCGCCTCGCCGAAGCCGATCCAATCAACGGCGCGCTGCGCTTCGAGCTGCCCGACAATCCGGCCCCGCGCGGCAGCCCGCTGAAACGCGACCGCACCCGCCCCAAAATCCACCGCGGCCGCCCCACCAACATCCGCCACATCGGCAGCAGCCGGGGCAAGCACAAGAAACGCTAGGGGACGGGCGTAGCGCGCGCCCTCCTTTTACTCCGTCATGCCAGCGCAGGCTGGCATCTCATTTTTCTTCATGGGCCGAAAGAAAGAGATATCCCAGCCTGCGCTGGGATGACGAAAGAACCATTGCGTCATTCAACATCAAAGGATGCGGCGATAGCTAAAGCTTCATCATATTCTGATCGGGCGAACTCGAAAGGTCCGAAGCCGCTATAGTCACGCTTTGGTCGATGAGGTTGGGCGAAAGCATTCCATGTTACAATTTGATCATCCGATCGAACATGAGCGATCAACGGCCAACAACCAGCTTCGCCACACTCGCAAAACAACGCGTAAATTTCACCAGCCTCATCGCCTTCAATTGGCCCCTCTCGGCCCATGAAATACGAAGTCAGCGGACCGAGGTTGAAATATGCCGGCACTATGCCGCCGTAGCCACCCGCCGGATCCATATAGCCATTGGCACGCTCAAAGGCTTCCACAAGATCGGCCAATGTGACGCCATCGATACAGGGCATCAACGATACAGGCCCCCCATCCAGATATTCGATTTTGAACGTAAGCACTTGGGTCATTAGGCAGCCTAGATCGGCTGAATGCAATTCTGCAAATGATCATTGGCCGATACCCGACAGTGGAAATCCCCCGCATCCCCTTCCCCCCATCGTCATCCGCGCCTATAGGCTGTGTCCCATGATCCTCGTCATCGACAATTATGACAGCTTCACCTGGAACCTGGTCCATTATCTGATGGAGCTGGGGGCCAAGGTAGAGGTCGTGCGCAACGACGCTATCTCGGCGGGCCAGGCCCTTTCGAGCGGGGCCAAGGCCTTCCTGCTGTCGCCCGGTCCCTGCACCCCCAATGAGGCGGGTGTCAGCCTGGATCTGGTCGCCGCCTGCGCCGATGCCGGCGCGCCGCTGCTGGGCGTGTGCCTGGGCCATCAGGCGATCGGCCAGCATTTCGGCGGCAAGGTGGTGCGCGGCGGGCTGATGCACGGCAAGACATCGCCGGTGCGCCATGACGGCACCGGCCTGTTCGCCGGCCTCCCCTCGCCCTTCACCGCGACCCGCTATCACTCGCTGATCGTCGAGGATATTCCGGCCGACCTGGTGGTCAACGCGACCAGCGAGGACGGTTCGGTCATGGGCTTCCGCCACGCGACCCTGCCGATCCATTCGGTCCAGTTCCACCCGGAAAGCATCGCGACCGAACATGGCCATGACATGCTGGCCAATTTCATGAAGGTCGCCGGCATCCCGGTCCGCGAGCGCGAAGCGGCCTAAGGCCGCTCCGGGGCAGGCCGCATGTCAGTGCGGCACCGCCCCCGTCTCCACCCCGATCTTGTCGTGCAGGGCGAAGCGGTCGACGATGTCGGCGCTCGCCCGGTTATAGCCGACCACCTCGACCATGCGCCCTTCGCGCCGCAGCCGGGCGATGATCTTGTCGAGCGCGCCGACGCCCGAAATATCCCAGAAATGCGCACCCGACACGTCGATCAGCACATGGGTCGCGCTTTCCTCGCCCGTGAAGGCGCGGGTGAAGCGGTCGACCGAGGCGAAGAAAATCTGGCCGGTGACGCGATAGGTCTCCCGACCATCGGCCTCGCTGCGCTCCACCGCGAACATGCGCTGCACCTTGGCGGCGAAGAAGATGCCCGACAGCAGCACGCCGGTCAGCACGCCCAGCGACAGGTCGCGGGTTGCCACCACGACCACCACCGTCGCCAGCATGACGGCCGAGGAGGTCGGCGGATGGCGCCGAAGATTGGCGATCGAGGCCCAACTGAAGGTGCCGATCGACACCATCACCATCACCGCGACCAGCGCCGGCATCGGGATGCGCCCGACCCACGGCCCCAGCACCGCCAGTAGGAACAGCAGGAAGGCGCCAGCGACGAAGGTCGACAGCCGCCCGCGCCCGCCGGACGTGACGTTGATCACCGACTGGCCGATCATCGCGCAGCCGCCCATGCCGCCGAACAGGGACGCGACGATATTCGCCCCGCCCTGCCCCATGCATTCGCGCTGCTTGTCGCTGTCGCTATCGGTCATGTCGTCGACGATCTGCGCGGTCAGCAGCGATTCGAGCAGGCCGACCGCCGCCATCGTCACTGAATAGGGCAGGATGATGCGCAGCGTGTCCCAGGTCAGCGGCACCTGCGGCAGGGCAAGGCTCGGCAGCCCTTCGGGCAGGCGCCCCATGTCGCCGACGGTATGCACCGGCAGGCCCAGGCCGATCGACAGCACGCTCAGCAGCGCGATCGCCACCAGCGGCGCCGGCACCGCCTTAGTGATCCGGGGGAAGAGATAGATGATGGCCAGCCCCCCCAGCACCATCGCATAGGTCTGCCAGCCGACATTCGTGAGCTGCGGCAGTTGCGCCATGAAGATCAGGATCGCCAGCGCATTGACGAAGCCGGTGATGACCGATCGCGACACGAACTGCATCAGCAGGTCGAGCCGCAGCAGCCCGGCGATGATCTGCACCACGCCCATCAGGATCGTCGCGGCAAACAGATATTCGACGCCATGCTCGCGCACCAGCGGCCCGACCAGCACGGCGACGGCGGCGGTCGCGGCGGAAATCATCCCCGGCCGCCCGCCGATCAGCGCGATGGTGATGGCGATCGCCACCGAGGCATAGAGGCCGACGCGCGGATCGACCCCGGCGATGATGGAAAAGCCGATCGCTTCGGGGATCAGGGCGAGCGCGACGACGATGCCGGCCATGATGTCATGGCGCGCCGTCCGGGCGTCGCTGAACCATTGGCGGCGATAGCGGCTGAAAAATTGGGTCATGTCGAAAATCCACATCAGGTCACATGGCGCCAACGCGGGCGCTTGTTCGATAATCATGTGTGATGTTGTCCGGCGGATCGGCGGCCGGAATAGCCACCCGGAATTTCACCGGGTCCATGCGAATGCCGGCCTTCTACAGCCCTGCCCCGCCAATGCAACCCCGGCTCGGCCCGCGCCCTCGCCCGGACGCCCTACGGCGATATACTGTGGGAGGCCGGGTGGGGGCGCGGGCCGGTGCGGCACCGAAAATGCGCCCTTCCGCGCATTTTCCAAGAAAGCCCTATCCCTCGCCGAACAGCGCCCGCTGCGAACTCTCAATCTCCTCGAAATAGCGCCGCCGCGCATGTTTCTCGGTTAGCACACCCAGCACGAGCCCGCTTTCGTCCACCACCGCCAGCTCGTCCGCCGCCGCCTTGTCGAACAAAGGCAGGATCGCGCGAATATCCGCGTCAGCCCGCAGCGAGATATCGGCCATCGTTGCCAGCGGCGCGATCGGCGCATCTTCCGCCAGTTCGGGGCGATAGGCCGCCGCCGTCGGCACGATGCCGCGATAGCCGCCTGCGCCGTCGATCATGATCGCCTTGCTCGCCGACCCCAGCGGCACCAGCGCACGAAACTGGCCGACATTCATCGTATCGGGCACCGACACCCAGTCGCGCCGCATCATCCGCCCGGCGGTCAGGTTCATCACCCAGCCAATGTCGCGCGGGCTGCGGATGGTCGATCCGCGCAGATGCAGCCGCCAGGTGGAGAAGGAATAGCCGAACATTTCCCGCGTCACCGCGCTCGACAGCAGCGACGCGGTCAGCACCACGCCCATTAGCTGGAAATCATGGGTCGTCTCCAGCATCAGCAAGCCCAGCGTCATCGGCCCGCCGACGATCGCGACGCTCAGCGCCGCCATCCCCACCAGCGCCGCATCATTGGGGTCGAGCGCCCAGCCGATCCCGATGAGGTCGACGATCTGTGCGAAAATCTGCCCCGCCAGCGATCCCAGGAACAAGGACGCGAAGAACAGCCCGCCGCGAAAGCCGAAGCTCAGCGAAATCACCGAGGCCGCGATCTTGAGGCACAGGATCATCAGCAGCACGGTCCAGTCGGGCAGCAGGATGAGGTTGAGGTGCAGCGCGCCATGGCCCGCCGACAGCGTCTGCGGCGTCAGCCAGGCGAGCGGCATCAGCAGCACGCCGCCGATCAGCGGCCGCCACCGCCCCGGCCAGGTCCAGCCCTGCACCCGCATTTCGGCAAAGGTCACCATCCGCATGATGAATATGCCCAGCCCCGCGCACAGCAGGCCCAGCAGCGCATAGAGAAGATAGTCCGCCGTCCCCAATATCCGGTCCGCCGTGGTCGCGATCAGCCACGGCTCGACGCCCAGCGCGCGGGTCACGAACGCCGCGCTCAAGGCCGCTGCCACAACCGGCGCGATCGCGGCGGGCGTATAATGGCCTATCACGATCTCGAACGCATAGAAGGCGCCGGCCAGCGGCGCGCCGAAGGCCGCGCCCACGCCCGCCCCCGCGCCCGCACCGACCAGGGTGCGCAGATCATTGCGCCGCAGCTTCAGCCATTGGCCCAGCAGCGACGCGACGCCGCCGCCCATCTGCGCATAGGCTGCCTCCAGACCGACCGAGGCACCCGCCCCGTTCGACAGCACCGTCTGCCCGGCGATCACCAGATTGTCGGCCATCGGGATGCGCCCGCCATGCAGCGCATTGGTCTCCACCACGTCGATCAGCGGCCGTTGCCGCCGGCGCAGCAGCCGCGCCAGCAGCACCAGCGCCAGCCCGCCCAGCGGCAGGCCCAGCAGCCGCCAGGGATGGCGGATCTCGCCCAACGCGCTCAGCCGATTGATGCTGACGCCGTAGAGCAGTTCCTGGATGCCGTGCGCCATCAGCTGCAACAGGTTCGTGATCAGCCCCGCCGCCACGCCCGCCAGTATGGCGAGCAGGATGAAGGCCGCCTCGCTCTCGCGCAACCGGCGGCGCTGGCGGATGGCAAGGCTCCAGAACAGGGTCGACCAGGAACGGCGCATGGTTTCTCCGACAACGCCCCTTTGGCCTGCACGTCAAGCCAATTGCCGGGCCACGCAACAAAATTCCAATTGGCGGGCAAATAGCATGTCGCCCTCGACTTTCGCGCGCGGCCGGGACTAAAGGCTTGGCCCATGACCCTGTTGCCCCATCCCAGCGCGCCCCTGGCCGCCGACGAAGCCGCCCGCGCCTTCGACCTGCTGTTCGACGCCGACCTGTCGGACGAGGCGATCGCCGGTTTCCTCGTCACCATGGCGCGGCGCGGCGAGACTGCGACGGAAATCGCCGCCGCCGCCCGCGCGATGCGCGCCCGGATGATCCCGGTCGACGCGCCCGACGGCACGATCGACGTCTGCGGCACCGGCGGCGACGGCCATCATACGCTCAACGTCTCGACCGCCGTCAGCCTGGTGGTCGCGGCCGCCGGCGTGCCGGTCGCCAAGCATGGCAATCGCGCCGCCTCGTCCAAGGCGGGCGCCGCCGATACGCTCGAAGCGCTGGGCCTCGATCTCGATCGCGCCGCCGCCACGGCGGAAGCGACGCTCAAGGATTTGGGCATCTGCTTCCTGTTCGCGCAAAATTATCATCCTGCGCTCAAGCGTCTCGGTCCGATCCGCCGGTCGATCGGCGAACGCACCATCTTCAACCTGATGGGGCCGCTCGCCAATCCAGCCAATGTCCGCCGCCAACTGGTCGGCATCGCCCGTCCCGCCTATGTCCCCATCTATGCCGACGCACTGGGCCAGTTGGGCGCCACCCATGCGATGATCGTGTCGGGCGACGAGGGGCTTGACGAACTCTCGCTCGCCGGCGGCAACGACATTGCCGAGGTGACGGCCGACGGCGTCGTCGCGATGCGCCGCCTGACCGCCGCAGAACTGGGCCTTTCGACCCAGCCCGTAACCGCCATTCGCGGCGGCGACCCGACCCATAATGCCGCGGCGCTCCGTGCCCTGCTCCAGGGCGAGGCCGGCGCCTATCGCGACGCCGTGCTGCTCAACGCCGCCGCCGCTTTGGTGGTGGCTGACGCTGCCCATGATTTCCAGGAAGGCGTCGAACAGGCCGCCGAAGCGATCGACAACGGCCTTGCCAACGCGCTCCTCAATTGCTGGATTGCCTATCAATGACCAACAAGCTCATCGAAATCTGCGATTTCAAGCGCGAGGATGTCGCCCGCCGCAAGGCCGCGACGACGATCGCATCGCTCCACGTCCGCGCTAGCGAGCAGACCCCGCCGCGCGGCTTCCGCAAGGCGCTGGACGATGCCGCCCGTTCGGGCTTCGGCCTGATTGCCGAGGTGAAGAAGGCCAGCCCGTCCAAGGGGCTGATCCGCGCCGATTTCGATCCGCCAGCCCATGCCGTCGCCTATGCCGCCGGTGGCGCCGCCTGCCTTTCGGTGCTGACCGACGAACCCTATTTTCAGGGCCATGACGATTATCTGATGGCCGCCCGATCGGCCTGCGCGCTGCCGGTGCTGCGCAAGGATTTCATCGTCGATCCCTGGCAGATCCTGGAAAGCCGCGCGCTCGGCGCCGACGCGATCCTGATCATCGTCGCCGCGCTGGAAGATAGCCAGATGCAGGAGATAGAGGATGCGGCGCTCGGCCTGGGCATGGATGCCCTGATCGAGGTGCATGACGAGGCCGAACTGGAACGTGCGCTCAAACTCCGCTCGCGCCTGATCGGCGTCAACAACCGCGACCTGCGCGATTTCAGCGTCGATTTCGCCCGCACCTATGAACTGGTGGGCAAGGCGCCCGACGGCTGCACCTTCGTCGCCGAAAGCGGCCTTGGTTCGCATGCCGACCTCACCGCCATGGCCGATCATGGCGTGCGCTACTTCCTGGTCGGCGAAACCCTGATGCGCCAGGCCGATGTCGAGGCGGCGACCCGCAACCTGCTGACCGGCGCATGACCGGCCTCACCCATCTGGACGAGGATGGCGCGGCGCGCATGGTCGATGTCTCGGCCAAGGCCGTGACCGCGCGCGAGGCGGTGGCCGCCGGCCGCATCACCATGGCGGCCGACGCCGCGCAGGCGATTGCCGCCGGCCTCGTCAAGAAGGGGGATGTGCTGGCCGTCGCCCGCGTCGCCGGCATCATGGCCGCCAAGCGCACCGCCGAACTGATCCCGCTCTGCCATCCGATCCCGCTGAGCGCCGTCACCATCGACTTTACCCTCCGCGACGATGGCGTCACCGTCACCGCAACCGCGCGCACCGCCGGCCAGACCGGGGTGGAGATGGAGGCGCTGACCGCCGCGACTGCCGCCTTGCTCACCGTCTATGACATGGCCAAGGTGCTCGATAAGGGCATGATAATCGGCGATGTTCGCCTGCTCGCCAAGCGCGGCGGCAAGTCGGGCGACTGGACCGCGCCGGAGAGCAGCGACCGATGAGCCTGATGCCGGTCGCGGACGCGCAGGCGCGGCTCCTTGCCCTTGCCAATCCGTTGCCGGCCGAACATGTGCCCGTCGCCGCCTGTGCCGGTCGCTGGCTCGCCACCGACATCAGCGCACTCCGCGACCAGCCCTGGGCCGATCTTTCCGCGATGGACGGCTATGCCGTGCGCGCATCCGAAGGCGCCGGGCCGTGGCAGCTGGTCGCCACCAGCAGCGCGGGCGACGCCGATATCCCGGCCCTGCAACCGGGCCAGGCCTGCCGCATCTTCACCGGCGCGCCCTTGCCGGCCGGCGCCGATGCGATCCTGATCCAGGAAAATGCCACGCGCGATGGCGACAAACTGACCGCGCATGACGGCATATTGACGTCCGGCAGGCATGTCCGCCCGCTCGGCTCGGATTTCCGCGTCGACACGCTGCTGGTCAGCGCCGGCAGCCGCCTCACGCCGGGCCAGATCGCGCTTGCGGTCCTTGGCGGCCATGGCAGCCTGCCCGTCGGCGCCAGGCCCCGCATCGCCCTGCTCTCGACCGGCAATGAACTTGTCCCCCCCGGCGCGCCGACGCCGCCGGGCTATCTCCCCTCGTCCAACGCGCCGATGCTCGCCGCCCTGCTCGCCGCCCTGCCCTGCGACGTGATCGACCTTGGCATCGTGCCCGATGATCTCGCCGCCATGACGCAGGCGCTGGAACAGGCGGCACAGGCCGACATCATCGTCTCGACCGGCGGCGCCTCGGTCGGCGACCATGACTATGTCCGCCTCGCCTTTGCGGCCGCCGGCGGCACGCTCGATTTCTACAAGATCGCGATGCGGCCGGGCAAACCGCTAATGGCCGGGCGCCTGGGGAACGCCACCTTCCTCGGCCTGCCGGGCAATCCGGTCTCCGCTTTCGTCACCGGCACCCTCTTCCTCTGCCCGCTGGTCCGCCATCTCGCCGGATCGCGCGCGCCGCTGCCGCCGGTCGTGCAGGCCCGCCTTGCCGCCCCACTCGGCGCGACGGCGGAACGCGACGATTATCTGCGCGCCTATCGCGGCGCCGACGGCATCGTCTCGGTCACGTCGCAGGACAGCGCCGCCACCGCCGCCATGGCGCTGGCCGACTGCCTGATCCGCCGCCCGGCCGGTTCAGCCCCCGCCATTGCCGGCGACATGGTCGACATCATCCCCCTGACCGCCTGACTATCTGACTGCCTGACCGGCAAAAGCGGCGCATGGCTTAACGCGCTTGACTTGCCCCTTTCCGTTTCCTATGCGTTCTTCATTCGTTCCATGGAGGACCGCCGATGTTGACGCCCAAGCAGCAGGAATTGCTGAGCTTCATTCAGACCCGGCTGGAAGAAGGCGGCGTGTCCCCTTCGTTCGAGGAGATGAAGGACGCGCTCGACCTGCGCTCCAAGTCCGGCATCCACCGGCTGATCAATGCGCTGGAGGAACGGGGCTTCATCCGTCGCCTGCCCAATCGCGCCCGCGCGCTCGAAGTGCTCAAGCTGCCCGATGCGATGCACCGCGCGCCCGCGCCGGCCATTCCGACGCCCAAGATATCGGCGCCCGCCGTGCTGCTGCCGACCGCCGCCAATGACGTGATCGAAATCCCGCTGCACGGCCGCATCGCCGCCGGCGTGCCGATCGAGGCGATGGAAAGCCACACCATGCTCTCCGTCCCCGCCGCCTTGCTCGGCTCGGGCGATCATTATGCGCTCGAAGTGTCGGGGGACTCGATGATGGAGGCCGGCATTCTCGACGGCGACTTCGCGCTGATCCAGCGCACCGATGTCGCGCGCGAGGGCCAGATCGTCGTCGCCCTGATCGACGACGCCGAAGCGACGCTCAAATATTTCCGCCGCGAAGGATCGCGCGTCCGGCTCGATCCCGCCAATGCCGCCTATGAACCGCAGATCTATGATCCGCGCCAGGTCCGCATCCAGGGCAAGCTCGCCGGCCTGCTACGCCGCTACAACTGACCGGCTGTTCGGGGCCGGCGGCGCACGATCCACGGATGCGCGTCGCCGGGCCGATGGACGGTGTGAACTTTGCCGCCTTCAAGGCCAATCGACAGGCCGCCGGTGCGCGACAGCAGCCGGCGGTCGATCTTCATCCAGCGCGGCCGGCACCAAAAGGGCAGGCCCCGGTCGCTGATGACGATATCCGCCGCCGCGCAATCTCGCTCCAGCACCGGCCGGTCCACCAGCATCGCATTGCGCGTCACCAGCAAATGCCAGTCGCGCCCGCCCCGTGGCAATGTCACCGCGCACAGATCGGTCGAACAGCGCGCCTGCTTCATCGTCGCGATCGCCTCCAGCGTCCCGTCATAGCCCGCGCTCTCGCTCAGCACATCGCGGACATAGTCGCCCGCCCCCTCGCGCAGCAGCGCCATCGTCCCCGCCGGTGTCCGCACCGCGACATGCCGCCCATCGCCGGTCACCACGATATCGGGCGGCGCCAGCAGCGTGATGCCGATCAGGCCGACCGCCACCGGCCCAAGCCCTAGCCAACGCCAGCGACTGCGCCAGAGCAGGCACCAGAGACCACCCGCCACGATGATCGCGAACAACCCGCCCGGCACCGCCGGCGCCAGCATCACCGCCATCGGGCTGGCCGCCACGCCATGCGCCACCGCCAGCAACAGCGCGATCGCCTTGCCGGTCAGCCACCAGAAGGGCGTACCCAGCCCGACGAGGTCGAAGCCCAGCGCCACCGCCTCCAGCGGCATGATGACGAAGGTGGTGAGCGGGATCGCGACGAGGTTAGCTACCGCGCCCAGCAAACCTGCCTTGTGAAAATGGTAAAGCGCGATCGGCGCCAGCACCAGTTCGATGGCGAACCCCGTCAACAGCATCGCCGCCACCGTTCGCCCGGCCTTGCGCAACCAAGGCTCGTCCCGCGCCATCGCGAACCCCTTGAACCGCCGATGCTCGCCCAGCGCCACCAGCGCGACCACGGCGGCAAAGCTCATCTGGAAACTCGGCCCGATCAGCGCCTCGGGCCAGAAGACCAGCACCACCAGCGCCCCGGTCGCGACCAGCCGCAGGGTGATCGCCTCGCGCCCCAGCGCCAGCCCGCCCAGCACCAGCAGCGCCGCGATGCAGGATCGCACCGTCGGCACCTCCGCGCCCGTCAGCAGCGTATAGCCGATCCCTGCCAGCGCGCCGCCGGCCGCCGCGATCAACATCAGCGGCCAGTCCAGCGCCGCGCGCGGGATCAGCGCCAGCAGGCGCAGCAGCAGGAATATCACCGCCCCGATCAGCGCCGTCACATGCAGCCCGCTGATCGACAGAAGATGGGCAAGGCCACTGCGCCGCATCGCCTCGGCATCCGCCTCGGCAATCGCGCCCTGGTCGCCGGTCGCCAGCGCCACCGCAATCCCCGCCGGTGCGCCCGCCACCTGCCCGCCGATATGATCGAACAGCCGCGCCCGCAGCGTCGGCCCCTCGCGCGCCTGCTCCACCATCTCGACCGGCGCCAGCGCCCGCCCGGTCGCCCCGATCCCCTGGAAATAGGCGCGTCGCGCAAAATCGAACGCCCCCGGCACGCTCGGCGGCGCGGGCGGCATCAGCCGCACACGAAAGCGCAGCACCGCCCCCTTGCCCAGCCCTTCGGGCACGTCCGCCTCCGCGATATTCACCCGGATCGCCGCGGGCAGCGCTGGCGCCGCGATCGGCCGCAAGCCCACCCGCACCATCTGTTGCGCCGGCAGCTTGGCCACCGCCGTCACGCTCCCCGTCACCTGTACGAATATGGGACGGGCCAGCGGCGGCTGCCCCAGCCAAGCCGCCTTGCCCCAGACCAGCAGGCAACCAACACAAGCCAGCAAGCCGCCCGCCACCAGCATATGCCGCGATCGCGCGCCCACCGGCAGCAATAGTGCCAGACAGGCCAGCCCCAGCGCCGCGCAGCAACAGGCCAGCCAGTCCACCGGCCCCGGCAGCACGAACCAGCCGGCAATGCCCGCGCCCAGCGCCACCGGCACCCACAAGGCGAGCTGTTCGCGCTCCACCTCCAGCCATTGTTCGATCCGCGCAAATCCATTGTGCGCAATACGCACCGTCCTGCGCCCAACGGACGTTTGTCGTGGCTCAAAAGCCATGCTAGGGGGCGTCGCATCCATGGATCAGGCAGGAAGAATGTCAGCGAATATGACGGCAAGTGCAACGGGATTGAACAAGCAGGTGGTGACCCGTTTCGCCCCGTCGCCAACGGGCTTCCTGCATATTGGCGGCGCCCGCACCGCGCTGTTCAACTGGCTGTTCGCGCGCCATCATGGCGGCAAGTTCCTGCTCCGCATCGAGGATACGGATCGCGCCCGCTCCACCGAGGAAGCCGTGGCCGCTATCTTCGACGGCCTGGAATGGCTGAACCTGGGCGGAGATGAGCCGGCCGTGTTCCAATTCGAGCGCACCCCGCGCCATGCCGAGGTCGCCAATCAGCTGCTCGCCAATGGCCATGCCTATCGCTGCTATGCGACACAGGAAGAGCTGGCCGAACTGCGCGAACAGCAGCGCGCCGCCAAGCAGCCGATGCGCTATGACGGCCGCTGGCGCGACCGTTCGCCCGAGGAAGCGCCCGAAGGCGCCCCCTTCGTCATCCGTATCAAGGCCCCTCGGACCGGTGAAACGGTGATCGAGGATGCGGTGCAGGGCCGCGTCGTGGTGCAGAATGCCGAGCTGGACGACATGATCCTGCTGCGGTCGGACGGCACCCCCACTTATATGCTGGCCGTCGTGGTCGACGACCATGACATGGGCGTCACCCATGTCATCCGTGGCGACGACCATCTCAACAACGCTTTCCGCCAACTCGCCATCATCAAGGCGATGGGCTGGGAGGAGCCAGTCTATGGCCATATCCCGCTGATCCACGGGTCGGACGGCGCCAAGCTGTCGAAGCGCCACGGTGCGCTCGGCGTCGACGCCTATCGTGACGAGATGGGGATGCTGCCCGAAGCGGTGCTGAACTATCTGCTGCGCCTGGGCTGGGGGCATGGCGACGAGGAGATCATCTCGATCGAGCGCGCCATCGAACTGTTCGATATCGACGGCGTCGGCCGTTCGCCCTCGCGCTTCGACATCAAGAAGCTGGAAAATCTGAACGGCCATTATCTGCGCGAGGCCGACGAGGCGCGCCTGGCCGCCCTGGTCGCCCCGCGCGTTGAGTCGCGTCTTGATACGCAACTGAATGACGCCCAGCGCGATATTTTGACCCAGGCGATGGTTTCGCTCAAGCCGCGGGCCAAGACACTTAACGAAATTGCAGAAGGCGCGGAGTTTCTGTTCAAATCTTGCCCGCTCGATTTTGACGAGAAGGCGTCTGCTCTGCTAGATGAACCCGCGCGTGAGCTGCTGAAAAAGACAGCCGACGCTCTCCAGCCCGTCCAGTCCTGGACGGTTGAAGCGATCGATGAAGTGATACGCCGCGTGGCAGAGGATGCGGGGCTTGGCCTGGGCAAGGTGGCACAGCCGCTTCGTGCGGCGCTCACCGGGCGCACGGTCTCGCCGGGTATTTTTGATGTCCTCTTCCTTCTGGGGAAAGAGGAAAGCTTGAAGCGACTGACCGCTGCGGGGCACGTGGTGGCCGGTTGACGGCAGTTAAGGAGAAAAACATGTCGGATAATAATGCCAGTTTGACCGTTGGCGGAGAGGCCAAGGACTATGCCATCATGGATGGTAGCGTCGGTCCCCAGGTCATCGACGTTCGCAAGCTCTACGCCAACACCGGCATGTTCACCTACGATCCGGGCTTCACCTCGACCGCCAGCTGCGAGTCGGGCCTGACCTATATCGATGGCGACGCCGGCGTGCTGCTGCATCGTGGCTATCCGATCGGCCAGCTCGCCGAACAGTCCAGCTTCATGGAAGTCTGCTACCTGCTGCTGAACGGCGAACTGCCGTCGGCCAAGGAACTGGCCGATTTCACCAACACCATCACGCGCCACACCATGGTGCATGAACAGCTGACCGCCTTCTTCCGCGGCTTCCGTCGTGACGCCCACCCGATGGCGATCATGGTCGGCGTCGTCGGCGCCCTGTCGGCCTTCTATCATGACTCGACCGACATCAACGATCCGGAACAGCGCCGCATTGCGAGCCACCGCCTGATCGCCAAGATGCCGACGATCGCTGCGATGGCGTACAAATATTCGGTGGGCCAGCCCTTCGTCTATCCGCGCAACGACCTGAGCTACACCGCCAACTTCCTGAACATGACCTTCTCGGTCCCGGCGGAAGAGTATAAGATCGATCCGATCGTCGTCGACGCGATGGACAAGATCTTCACCCTGCATGCCGACCATGAGCAGAACGCGTCGACCTCGACCGTGCGTCTCGCCGGTTCGTCGGGCGCCAATCCCTTCGCCTGCATCGCGGCCGGCATCGCCTGCCTCTGGGGCCCGGCGCATGGCGGCGCCAACGAAGCCGCGCTCAACATGCTGCGCGAAATCGGCACCGTCGATCGCATCCCGGAATATATCGCCCGCGCCAAGAACAAGGACGATCCGTTCCGCCTGATGGGCTTTGGCCATCGCGTCTACAAGAATTACGATCCGCGCGCGACCGTGATGCAGAAGACCGCGAAGGACGTGCTGGAAAAGCTCGGCGTCAACGACCCGATCTTCGACGTCGCCAAGGAACTGGAGCAGATCGCCCTCAACGATCCCTACTTCATCGAGAAGAAGCTCTACCCGAATGTCGACTTCTATTCGGGCGTGATCCTGTCGGCGATCGGCTTCCCGACCGAAATGTTCACCGTGCTCTTCGCCCTCGCCCGCACCGTCGGCTGGGTCGCACAGTGGAACGAAATGATTTCGGACCCAGCGCAGAAGATCGGCCGTCCGCGTCAGCTCTACACCGGCCCGACGCAGCGCGACTATGTCGCCGTCGACAAGCGCTAAGACGCGGTCACAAGAGACAAGAGGAACGGCGCCCCATCGGGCGCCGTTTTTCGTTGGGGTTCAGCCGCCTACCCCTGCATAGACATAGATCCAGGCCGGCACGCGCCCCTGATCGGTAACGACATCGATCGCGACACGGCGATAGTCCGCCCCCTCGAACGCATCGAGCCGCGCCCAGTGCGCCGGCAGGTCGGGCGAGCGGAACAGCTGGACCGGCATCGCCGCGCCGCCCTCGTCGGGAATGAAGGCGGGAAAGCCCATCAACGCGGCCCAGCCATGCGCGACCAGATAGCCGGTCACATGCCCCGCCTGCCAAATGCCCTGCAGTTCCGCCAGTTGATGATGATTGGCCCGTCCGGGCGCCAGCGTGCCATAGGTGGCCAGGCAATGCGATCTGTCCATGCCGCCACCCTATCGGGGCAGCATCGGCCGGACAAACAAGCGCTCTTTATCTCATATAAGCGCGATCGCGCGCCCGTCAGTCGAGCACCGGCAGCGTCAGGATGAAGCGCGCACCCTCGCCCGGCGTGCCGCCAACGCTGATGTCGCCGCCCATCGCCCGCGCCAGCTTGCGCGAGATATAGAGGCCAAGCCCGCTGCCGCCGGGGTCATCGCGTCCCAGTCGCTCGAACTTGTCGAAAATCTTCTCGCGATCCTCCAGCGCCACGCCCGCACCCTGGTCGATCACCAGCACCCGTGCCTGCCGGTGCTCGCGCTCTACCACGATGCGCACTTGCGATCCCTCAGGCGAATAGCGCACCGCATTGCCGACCAGATTGACCAGTATCTGCAGCACGCGGCGGAACTCGCCCCTCGCCATCAGCATCTGGTCGACGTCCGGGCAATGGATCTTGATGTGCCGATCCAGCGCCTTGACCGTCAGCAGGCCGCCGGCCCGCCGGCCCAGGTCGGCCAAGTCGACATCCTCGATGATCACGCCGAAATCGGGCCGGTCGATCGCCTGCAGATCGGCCAGATCGTCGACCAGCGCCATCAGGTGACGGCCGGCAGTCGCAATGTCATTGGCATAATCGGCATAATCGGGCCGCAGCGGCCCTTCCAGTTGCGCGCCGATCGTGTCCGCATTGGCGATGATCCGCCCCAGCGGCTGGCGCAGCGACCGATCAAGCCGCTTGCCGAACTCACCGGGATAGAGCGACAATTGCGTCGTATCCGCCCGCGCCAGCGCCGGTGGTCGCTCGATCGGGCAGGCCTTGCCGCGATAGCCGACCAGATGGCCGGCCAGATCGAACAGCGGGAAGCCCGCCAGCCGCACATGCTGTTCGGGATCATGCACCAATGTCGCGACCTGATCACGGAAGGCGCGGCGCTGGGTGAAGCCACGCAGGATCGCCATGTCGCCCTCGCCATCGCTCTGCAGCTCGAAATAGCTGGAGAAACGGCTACCCGGCAGGGGCGGCTGCGTCGGCAACGCGCCCTGCCGGTCGGTCCCGGCAATTGCCATCTGGAACTGCAACTGGGTGTCGATCTGCCAGGTCCAGCCATCGGCCAGCGCCGCCAGATCGGCCTCGCGCCGGCTATGGTCGCCGGCATTGGCGAGCGGCGGCCGCTCGCTCCAGTCGACCACCGCCAGCGACACGATGCGCCCGTCCGGCCCTTCGTCGCTGCGCGCCCGCACCCACATGTCGATGTCGCCCCGCTCGGCGGCCGCGACCACCGGCCGCGACACCGTGACGCCCAGCCGCGCCGCCAGTCGCACCACTGCGGCCAGTTGCGGAATGGCGAGCGGCCCCAGCAGATCGCTCCCCGCCTCCCGCTGCAAGGCGAGCAGCGGCGCATCAGCACTCAATAGCGTGCCGTCCGCCGATGCCGTTGCCCGGACGATGGAGGGGTGGAGCGTCATGTTCATCCCGTGACGCGCCGCAAATGATCGAGCTTCGCGCGGAAGGCGGCCGGCGCGCGCAGGGCGCCCACCACGGCTTCCGCCTTCACGTCGCTTAGCAATTGATATTGGTCGGCCTCGGCCACGATCACCGCGTCGGACAGGCCAGGCCGCACCGGCCGCAGCGCCAGCAGCAGATGGCGATAATCCGCCCCGGTTCCGCCCAGCGCCCGGCACAGGGTCGCCACCTGCATCACCGGTCCCATGATCAATATGTCGGTCACCTGCGCGGTGCCAAGGCGCAGCCGTCGCCCGGCCAGCGCCGCAAACAGCAGAAACCGCCGCTGCCCGAGCGCCGCGCCCAGCAGGTCGGGCGCATCGGCCTGCGGCCCCAGCCGGCGCACCAGCTGGTCGGCCGCCGCGATCGGGCCGTTGCTTTCGTCATGGCTGGCGAGGAGCGCCCAGCCCGCCCGCTCGAACGCGCCGAGCAATTGATTGTCCGGCTCCAGCGCGGTGCGCTGCACCACGGCCGCCAGACAGGCAGCCGCCGTCCACACCAGTTCAGCAAAATGTTCGGCCGGCAGATCGGGCCGCATCGGCTGATCCTCGCCGCCCATCGCCTGCCACTGCCCCTCGGCCAGTGCCAGCGCGACGATCGCATCGCCAATTTCGGGATCGTCCGACGACAGGATCGATTCGGCCTCGGGCTGTTCCGGCGGCTCGCCATCGGGGCGCCCGATCTGCCGCAGCAACAGGCTCACCCCCGCACGCATCTGCATATGGGCCAGCAAGGCCGGCCCCAGCAGTGTCGGCTGCGCACAGATGGTCGGCCAGCACAGCCCATCGGGCCAACGCCCCAGCGCCGCGGCAATGGCAGGATCACCCGCCAGGCTCAGCCGCAGCGCAGTCTCGATCGCGGTCAGGCATCCGCCCAGATGACGGCGCGTCTCCGCGATCAGCGCATCATGGCGCGCGCGGTCCTCGACCGGAAAGAAAAAGGCGAGATCAATCGCATGGCCGACGGGCACGGCAGACATGCCGGCCATGACATGTGCCATGGGCCAGCTGTCCGCCATGATGGATCCGGCAAGGGACGTGTGGGCGCTCATGCAAGGCAGCATAACCCCACGTCGTTAAAATGCACTAAACCCTGACAGCAAAATCAACGCTCTCGATGCGACAAAAATCATCCGCCCCGACGCGACAGGATGATCGCCCCGATCGATCCGATCGCCGCCAGCATGGCGACGTCGAAACCAAGTGCCTCCGCCCCCGTCAGCAAAGCCGCGAGCAGCACCAGCAACGCGGTGCCCGGCGTGAAGATCATCCAGGGGCGCGCCGCCCCGGTCCGGCGCCAGCGATCGGCAAGCGTGATGATGCCCAGCAACAACGCCAGATAGTTGGGCACCATCCCGCTACCCGACAGCATTACCCCGATCAGTGCCAGTCCGGGCGCCAGAAAGGCGATCCAGCCGCTCGGCGGCCGGCGCAGCGCCATTTCATCGAGCCGATCGGCCAGTTCCGCCAGCAGCAGCGCCAGCAGCAACAGGCTGAGCCCGGTGCCCGGCCAGCCCAGTTCCAGCGGCATCAGCGCAATGCCGGCCAGCGCGATCGAACCGATCCGCACCTGCATCGCCGGCACCTGGCTGCGCATCAGTGCAGGGCCGAGCAGCCGGGCGAGTGGCCCGAACAGATAATGTTCGATCCCGCCGCGGCTGGACGATCCCGACCGCGTGCCGGTCGACATCACCGCCTGCGCGGCGAGGTCCGCCTGTTCCTGCCCGTCGACCAGCGCGACTCGGCCTTCCAGCAGATCATCCTGCGGCACGGTGATTCGCACCGCACCGCCCTGCACCGCCGATCGCACCAGCGTCAGCGCCAGATCCCAGTCGCCGATCATGTCCAGCGTGCCGAACAGCAGCGCAGGATTGATCCGCGCCAGCCCGGCCCAGCGCTGGCCCGCATCGATCCGCTCGAACGGCGCACTGGCGCGGCTGTCGTCGGTGACCAGCAAAGCATTGCCCGCCTGCCCCGCCAGCGCGTCATAATGGCCCTGCGCCACCACCGCGCCATCGGCCACCAGCAGCACATCGGCGTCACGCGGCGCATCGCGCACCATCGACACCATGTCGCGGATCAGGGCGACGGCAATGCCGTCCGCGCTCAGCCGGTCGACCGCCTGCGAAATGGCCGGCGTGATGACGCTGACCAGGATCATGATCCGGTCCGCACCGGCCCGGACCGCCTGTCGCGCCTGATATTCGACCAGCGTCTGACCGGCGAAATGCAGGGTGGCGCGAAGCGCTGCAGGCGAATCACTTGAAGCCCGGCTGGCACTGAGAATGGCCGCGAATGTCATATTGTCTGGAAACCGACCCGTTTTGATTGCAACGATCTTCTTGCAAGCCGAACGACGCAGCGCAAGCAGCCGCTTTCAAATCACCGCTTTCAAATCGCCGGTTTCAGCCCTGCTGAAGCAGCGCGATCGTGCTGCGCAGGCGCTGCAAGGCGCGCGGATCGCCCGGCGCGGCCTCGACCGCCTCGTCCGCCAGCGCCATCAGGCTGGTCAGGCCGAAACTCGCCGCCAGGCCTTTCAAACGCCAGGCCGCCAATTCCCAATTGGCGTCGCAGCGCGCCCGGCTCATCAGGTCGAGATGGCGCTCCGCGCTTTCAAGGAAAGCCACGCGCAGATCGGCAATCAGCACCGCGTCTTCGCCGACGGCGGCGGCCAATGCCGCATTAAGAGCGCCAGGATCATAGGACATGGGGACGGAAGCTATCGAAATTGCGTTAAGTTTTGGTAACAAGGCATTTGCGCAGACGGAAAAGATGATAGGATCACACCCATGAATGGGGGCAGCACAATCGTCGAATTCTGGCGAGACGAGGGAAACGCGACCGGCAACGCGCCGGCCGCGGATGACATCCTGCTATTGAAGCAGGCCGTATTGGACATTGAAGACGCCCCTGACGACGCGCAGGGGGAAGGCGAAAAGCTGGTGCGCAACGCCCGGATCGGGCTCAGCCTGCTGGCGCTACTCTGGCTCGGCTTCGCGCTCTGGGCGACGATCGTGTCGGATCAGTGGCGGGCCGGCCCTGCCGCCTGGCCCGCGCTCGTCGCCACGCTGCTGGTGCCGATCAGCCTGCTCGGCATCGCCTATCTGCTGATCGTGCGCAACAGCCGCGCCGAATCGCGCCGCTATCTCGACACCGCCCATGCGCTGCGGACCGAGGCCGAACTGCTCGAACTGCGCCTCGGCCGGATCGCCGACCGGCTCGAATCCGCGCGCCAGACGATGCAGGACCAGGCCGAACTGCTCGACAGCTATGGCGCCGCCGCCAGCAGCAATATGGAGGCATCGGCCGAACTGATCGCCGGCCGCGCCCAGACCACCGCCGACCGCGCCGAAAGCGCCGAGCGTGCCGGCACCGCCCTTGTCGCGCGGATGGACGCGCTGATCGCCGCCATGCCGCAGCTCGAAGAACGGGCCGTGCGCATGGCCGCGCAGATCATGGACAATGGTCATGCGCTCGCCGAACGGATCGACACGCTCGAAGCGCGCCTCCATGCGCTGGGCGAACTGTCCGACGATACCCGCACCCGCACCCTGTCCGCGACCAAGAGCCTGTCGAGCCAGCTAGGCCAGTTGCAGGAGACGACCCGCAGCGCCACCGACGAGGTGAACGGCCTGGCCGACATCGCCGCCGGCCGGATCGAGACATCGGCGCAGAGCGCACGCGCCGCCATGGACCAGACCCGGCAGGATATCGATGCCCAGTCGGCCGCACTGGACGTGCTGGTCAATCGTGTCGCTGTTTCGCTCGGCGAAACCAGCGATGGTGCCGTTCGCGCCCTCACCCAGGATCTCGATCTGGTCGAGGCATCGCTGCGCGGTCGCCTCGAAACCTCGATGGATCAGGTGCGCGACACGATGGAGCGCGCGCAGGAAGGGCTTTCGACCCAGCGCGCCACGCTGGAGGCGCTGGTCGCCCGCGCCCAGGCCAGCATCACCACCACCAGCCAGAATGCGCTCGCGGCGCTGGGGCAGGATCTCGGCTCGATCGAGGATGATCTGCGCCAGCGGCTCGACGCCACCCTGCTCCAGGCCCGCGAAACGCTCGCCCTCACCGATGCCGGGCTGCGCGACCAGGCCGGTGCGCTCGACAGCCTCATCACCCGATCGCGTGACAGTATCGCCGCGATCGGCACCGACACCGTCGCCGGCCTTGCCGACGATATTGGCGAAGTCGAAAGCCGCCTGCACCAGATCAACGATCTGGTCGAAGGACAGCGCAGCCTGATGGCCGGGCTGCACGGCACGCTCAACCAGACGATCGATCAGGCCGAGGCCCGCTTTGCCGCGCTGGAGGATAATGCCCTCGCCCGCAGCCAGAAGCTGACCGACGCGCTGACCCGCCTGACCGAGGAAACCCGCCGGATCGACACGGCGCTGCATGACGGCGGCACCACCGCCGAAAAGCTGATCGGCAATGCCGAAACGCTGATGGTGGCGCTCGATTCGAGCGTCCGCGAACTGGACGAAACCTACCCCGGCGCGCTCGCCCGCTTCGACGCCCGGCTGGAAACCAGCCGCGCCATGCTGGGCGCCGCAACGCCCGAGCTGGAACGGCTCGAAGCCATTTCGGAAGCGCTGGTCGGCCGCACCCAGGAAGCCGAAGAGATGCTGCGCGGCCAGGGTCGTCGCCTCTCCGAATGGCTGGAAAGCACCCAGAGCGGCATCGAATCCAACCGCGAGCTGGTGGAAAAGCTGCGCACCGCGCTCGACGCCGCGCATGAGGACACGACCCGCATCACCGAAGGTGCCGGCCCGCTGCTCATCACCGCCCTGCTCCGCGTCAAGGACACCGCCGAACAGGCCGCCGAGCGCGCCCGTCAGGCGCTCGGCCGTGCCATCCCTGACGCGGTGCAGAACCTGGCCGAAGCCAGCGAGCAGGCGATGCAGCAGGCGGTCGGCGATCAGGTTTTGGCTCAGATCGAGAAGCTGGCCGATGTCGCGGAAGAGGCCGTGCGCGCCGCGCACAATGCTTCGGACCGGCTGACCCGCCAATTGATGACGATCGCCGATACCAGCGCCGGGCTGGAACAGAGGATCGAGGAAGCCGGCCGCGCGGCCGAGGAACGCGATCGCGACCATTTCTCGCGCCGCTCCGCCCTGCTGATCGAATCGCTCAACAGCACCGCGATCGACGTCGCCAAGATCCTGTCCAACGATGTGACCGACACCAACTGGTCGGCCTATCTCAAGGGCGATCGCGGCGTCTTCACCCGCCGTGCGGTCAAGTTGCTCGACGCCGGCGAGTCCCGCGAAATCGCGCTCCATTATGACAATGACGCCGATTTCCGCGAGCATGTGAACCGCTACATCCACGATTTCGAGGCGATGCTGCGGATCATCCTGTCGGCGCGTGACGGCAATGCCTTGGGCGTCGCCATCCTCTCGTCCGACATGGGCAAGCTCTATGTCGCCCTTGCCCAGGCGATCGAGCGCCTGCGGCAATAAGGATCAGGGGCGGCGCCCGGCCGCCCCACCCCCCTTTTTCAGGGCTGGAACAACACGCCGCCGGTCATCGGTTCAGGCGCGCCGGTGGTGCCGGGAAAGCTGATCGGCAGGCCATTGAGGTGCCGCACCGCCATATAGGCAAAGCCCTGTGCCTCCAGCGCGTCGCCATCCCAGCCCAGTTCGTCGACCGACCGGACATCGGCGCCGGTCCGCGCCGCCAGCATCGCCATCAGCGTGGCATTATGACGCCCGCCGCCTGCCACATAGATGCGCGCCGGCCGCTCGGGCAGATGGTCGACACCGCGCGCCACCGCCTGCGCGGAAAAGGCGGTCAGCGTCGCCGCCCCATCCGCCAGCGACAATCCCTCGACCGGCGCGATGGTGAAGGCTTCGCGGTCGATGCTCTTGGGCGGCGGCGCGGCGAACCACGGGTCAGCCATCATCGCCGCCAGCCGCGCCTCGTCCACCTGGCCCCGCGCGGCGGTCGCGCCGCCCGCATCATAGGCCGCGTCCCCATACGCCTGCATCCAGTTGTCGATGAGACCGCTCGCCATCCCGGTGTCGAAGGCGACCAGGCTACCGTCCGATCCGATCGCGGTGATGTTCGCCACGCCGCCCAGGTTGAGGATGCCGACCGGCTTGGCCAGACCTTCGGACAATGCCCGATGATAGACCGGCATCAGCGGCGCCCCCTGCCCGCCCGCGCGCACATCGGCGCTGCGCAGGTCGGCGACCACGGGAATGCCGAACGCGCCGGCCAGCACCGCGCCGTCACCAATCTGCCAGGTCCAGCACCGCTCGGGTCGGTGGGCAACGGTATGACCATGAAAGCCGATCACCCCGATATCCTCCGCCACATGGCCGCTGCGGCCCAGCATGTCGGCGATCGCATCGATATGGAAATTGGTAAGGTCCATCTCCACCGCGCGGATCAGCGGATCCTCGCCCGGCGCGTCCATCGCCATCGCCCGCGCGCAGGCCGCAGCCAGCCGTTCGCGAAAATCATCGCTATAGGGCTGGGCGTGGAAAATGATTGCCTCGGCCTGCCCCTCGCCATCCGTCTCGATCAGCGCGGCGTCGATCCCGTCGCGCGAGGTGCCGGACATCAGACCGATTGCCAACATGATCGAAAACTCCGCCTCTTTTCCACTTGCTGCCCCAATGCTACAGGCGCGCGTCATGAGCAACTATCAGTCCGATCTCCTCCGCCTGCTCGAAGCACGCGGCTACATCCACCAGCTGACCGACGCGGAAGGGCTTGATGCCATGGCCGCCAAACAGGTGGTGCCGGGCTATATCGGCTTCGACCCGACCGCGCCGTCGCTCCATGTCGGCCACCTCGTGTCGATCATGATGCTGCGCCAGCTGCAAAAGGCGGGTCACAAGCCGATCGTCCTGATGGGCGGCGGCACCGGCAAGATCGGAGATCCCAGCTTCAAGGATGAAGCGCGCAAGCTGCTGACCGTCGACCTGATTCAGGAGAATGTCGCCAGCATCAAGCGCGTGTTCGAACGCTTCCTGACCTTCGGCGATGGCCCGACCGACGCGATCATGGTCGACAATGCCGACTGGCTCGACAAGCTCGAATATATCCCGTTCCTGCGCGACATCGGCCAGCATTTCTCGGTCAACCGGATGCTGAGCTTCGACAGCGTCAAGCTGCGCCTCGACCGGGAGCAGTCGCTCAGCTTCCTCGAATTCAACTACATGATCCTCCAGGCCTATGACTTCCTGGAACTGTCGCGCCGCAGCAATTGCCGCCTGCAGATGGGTGGATCGGACCAGTGGGGCAATATCGTCAACGGCGTCGAACTGGCCCGCCGCGTCGATGGCACGCAGGTGTTCGGCCTCACCACGCCGCTGCTGACCAATGCCGACGGCACCAAGATGGGCAAGACCGTGGGCGGCGCCGTCTGGCTGAACCAGGATCAGTTGTCCGACTATGATTATTGGCAGTTCTGGCGCAACACCGCCGACGCCGATGTGTTCAACCGGCTGCGCCTGTTCACCGACCTGCCGATGGACGAGGTCAATCGCCTCGCCGCGCTCCAGGGCGCGGAGATCAACGAGGCCAAGAAGATCCTGGCGAACGAGGCGACCGCACTCTGCCGTGGCGTCGAAGCCGCCGCTCTGGCCGCCGAAACTGCGCGCAAGACCTTCGAGGAAGGTGCGTCGGACGCCAACCTGCCGACCGTCGCGCTGGGCACCGAAGGCCTGACCGTGGTCCAGGCCACCACCGGCCTTGGCTTTGCGACCTCCAACAAGGAAGTCCGCCGCAAGCTGGCCGAGGGGGCGATCAAGGTGAATGGTGAAGTCGTCACCGACCCGGCCATCACGCTCAAGGCCGGCGACAAGCTGAGCTTCGGCGCCAAGAAGCACGGCCTGGTCACCGCCTGAGGACAAACAGGGTTTCAGCCCAGTTAACGCTACCAGGTAGGAAAGCCTCCACTTTCCGCCCGCTAGGCTGAAACCCATGTCCTCCTCGGTTTTCGCCAATCTTGGCCATGTCATGCGGTCGCGCGACCCGTCCGTCGATCAGCGACGGGTGGCGCGCGACCTCGTCGACATGGTCAGCCATATCACAGCGGACGGCCGCACCCATGGCGTGCGGATCATCAACATCTCGCCGCTCGGCCTGATGTGCCGCACGGAAGAGTTGCTCACGCTGAGCGGTCGGGTGCTGATCTGGCTGCCGGTGCTCAAGGATCGGCGCGCCCTCGTCCGCTGGAGCGAGGAAGGCCGGATCGGCCTCGAATTTGTCGAGCCGATCCCGACCGCGGGCTATGACGCCATGATGGCGCTCATCCCGCCACGCCGGACCGCCTGGTAAAGGCCTCGTCCCTCTCCAGCGTCTGACGCCCGCGCACCAGCGCCTCGGGCATGTCGGTCCGCAGGAAGGTCAGCATCGCCTCCCGCACCTCGCAGCGCAGATCGAACGCGATCCCGGCATTGCGCGCCGACAGCAGCCCGCGCAGTTCCAGCGCATCGGCGCGATGGTCGGTCACCTGCAGGATCGCCACCCGCCCATCCCAGCGCCCATTCGCCTTCACCGCCTCGACGAAGCGCGCGCGGATTCGCTCGATATCGGCGGTCGGATCGACATAGAGGAAGACGGTGCCCAGCAGGTCCGATGTCTTCGTGGTCCAGTTCTGGAACGGCTTCTCCAGGAAATAGGATACCGGCACCACCATGCGCCGGTCGTCCCAGATGCGCACGATCACATAGGTCAGCCTGATCTCCTCGATCCGCCCCCATTCCCCTTCGATGATGACGACATCGTCCAGCCGGATCGGCTCGGAAAAGGCCATCTGGATGCCCGCGATCAGATTTTTGAGCGCCGGTTGCGCCGCCGCGCCCACCGCCAGCGCGGCGAGGCCTGCCGACGCCATCAGCGACACGCCAATCGTCCGCACGCCCGGAATGGCGATCAGCATCATCGCGATCACGAAGAAGCCGACGATGCACTGGCAGATGCGATAGAGGATGCTGATCTTGGTGCGCTGCCGCCGCGCCTTCAGATTATCCTCGACGCTGATGTCCGCGCGCGCCTCCAGCATCGCCTTGCCCGCCCGCATCGCGCGAAAGATCAACCAGCCGACCAGCAGCGCAAACACCATCCGCGCCCCGATCGACCAGATATCCTCGATCCGCGGCCCCATCTCGATCGACTTGAGCCCAGCCCCCAGCGCGAGCAGCACCACCAGCCAGCGCGTCGGCTGGAAGATGGCCGGCAACAACAAAGGCTCGATCCGCGCGCGCTTCACCAGCCGCAGCGCGATCCAGTAAAGCGCCCAATGGACGACGAAGGCGACGACCACCGACAGCGCGATCGAAAGCGCGGCCATCGGTGTGATATGGGTCAGGCTGATGTCGGTCATGCCAAGGGCAACGCGACCGCCCCACATTTTGTTTCGCAGGTGCAGCAAATTTACGCGGGAAGGCCGGGCACTTTTAGCCCTCTCCCGTCTTCACGGGAGAGGGTTGGGTGAGGGTCTTTCTTCCTTTATGATGCGATGAATGTTCCCGGTCCCCGCCAGATCAGTCCCCACGCAGCACGTCTAAGGCGCGACATGACCGATGCCGAGCGCATGCTATGGAGCATTTTGCGCAACCGCCAGTTGGACGGATTCAAATTTCGTCGTCAGGCAACGATCGATCCATTCGTCGTCGATTTCCTGTGCGTGGAAGCCGCATTGGCCGTGGAGCTTGATGGCGGTCAGCATGATGAAGATCGCGATCGCCGTCGCGCTGCCTATCTGGAGGCGCGCGGCTTGCACATCCTCCGCTTCTGGAATCATGATGTAGTGGAAAATATCGAGGGCGTTGCAGACGCCATTCGATCAGCGCTTTCGAAAAAGAAGACCCTCACCCAACCCTCTCCCGCGAAAGCGAGAGAGGGCTAAGACGACAAGCCCCCTCACCCCCCGCGCAGCAACCCCACTGCCGCATCCTTCTCGAACAGATAGAGGCAGGTGCGTGCCGCCTGCCCCCGTTCGCTATCCAGCCCGCCGTCGCGGTCGATCAGCAGATGGGCATCGTCGCGCGCCGCGTCCACCAATGCCGCCACATGTTCGGGTGTCGCGATCTTCAGTTCCGCCTCGCCCGACTGGCGCGTGCCCAGCACCTCGCCCGCACCGCGCAGCTTCAAATCCTCCTCGGCGATCCGGAAGCCGTCATTGGTCTCGCGCATCAGCGCCAGCCGCGCCCGCGACGTCTCGCCCAGCGCATTGCCGCGCAGCAACAGGCAGACCGACGACTTGTCGCCCCGCCCAACCCGCCCGCGCAGCTGGTGCAATTGCGCCAGGCCAAAGCGCTCCGCCCCCTCGATCACGATCAGGCTGGAATTGGGCACGTCGACGCCGACCTCAATCACCGTGGTCGCCACCAATATCTGGGTGCGGTTGGCGGCAAAAGCCTCCATCGCCGCATCCTTGTCCGGCCCCTTCATCTTGCCATGGACCAGCCCCACCCGGTCGCCAAAGCGCTGGCGCAGCTTCTCGGCGCGCATCTCGGCCGCCGCCTGGTCACTTGTCTCGCTCTCCTCGACCAGCGGGCACACCCAATAGGCCTGTCCACCGCCCTCGACATGGCGGGCCAGCCCCTCGACCACCTCGTCCAGCCGGTTGGCGGACATCACCAAAGTCTGGATCGGCTGGCGGCCCGGCGGCATCTCGTCCAGCCGCGACACGTCCATCTCGCCATAATAGGTCAGGGTCAGCGTGCGCGGGATCGGCGTGGCCGTCATCACCAGCAGATGCGGGGATCGCTCGGCCTTGCTCGCCAGCATCATCCGCTGCGCCACACCGAACCGATGCTGCTCGTCGATCACGGCCAGGCCCAGCGCCTTATACTGCACCTTATCCTGAAAGATCGCGTGGGTGCCGACCAATATATGGATGCTGCCATCGGCCAGCCCCATCAGCGTCGCCTCGCGCACCTTGCCCTTTTCACGGCCCGTCAGGATCGCGATCTCGATCGGCAGACCCGATGCCATCTTGCGCAGCGTCTCATAATGTTGCCGCGCCAATATTTCGGTCGGCGCCAGCATTGCCCCCTGCATCCCGGCCTCGACCGCGTTCAGCAGCGCCATCAGCGCCACCAGCGTCTTGCCCGATCCGACATCGCCCTGCAGCAGCCGCAACATCGGCGTCGCCTGCGCCATGTCGCCCTCAATCTCGCCGATAGCGCGGCGCTGGGCACCGGTCGGGGCGAAAGGCAGCTTCAGCATCGCGCGCAGCCGTCCGTCGCCGCTGATCGGCACGCCGCGCCGCCGCCGCGACGATTGCCGCACCAGCATCAGCGCGAGTTGCCCGGCGAAAATCTCGTCATAGGCCAGCCGCTCGCGCGCCTGTGCGTCGGTCGGGTCGGCATGGAAGCGTTCCAGTGCCGCGCGCCAGGCCGGCCAGCCCTTGCTCGCCAGCAGGCTCGGCTCGATCCATTCGGGCAGTTCGGGCGCACGCGCCAGCGCCTGCCCCACCAGGTCGCGCATCCGGTTGTTGGTCAACCCTTCCGACAGGCCATAGACGCTTTCGCGCGCCGGCACGGTGTCGGCCTCCTCGGGCGGCAGCACATAGTCGGGATGGACCATCTGCAGATTGTCGCCATAGGCTTCCAGCTTGCCCGACACGAATTTCGCTTCGTTGAGCGGCAACAGCTTGCGCGGCCAGGCGCTGTTGCGGCCGAAATAGACGAGGGAGACGGCATTGCCATGGGCGTCCACCGCCTGCACCCGGAACGGCGCGCGCGCATTGCCGCTGGCGCGATAATCGACCGGGGTCAGCATGATGCCGATCACCTTGCCGGCGTCGGCCATGTCCAGTTCGTCGATCAGCTTCCGGTCGACATAATTGACCGGCAGGTGGAAGGCGACATCGACCGCCCGCGCCAGCCCCAGCCGTTCGAGCGGACGGGCCAGCGCCGGGCCAATGCCCTTGAGCGCGGAGATTTCGGCAAAGAGCGGATTGAGAATATCGGGTCGCATGGCTATCTGAGGCTTCTCTAACGCAGCCGGGACGGTCATTCAAATATCCGATCGGCTGTTTCGGCACGTCCGTTAAAGGAACAAATTGTGAACGACAACCCGCTGATGCGTCGCCTGAAATTCCGCGCCTGGCACCGGGGCACGCGCGAGGCGGATTACACGGTCGGCGGCTTCTTCGAACGCTATCATGCGAGCTGGAACGACGAGCAGATCGCCTGGTTCGAGCGCTTCATGGACGAGCAGGATGCCGACATCATCGGCTGGGCGCTCGGCACCATCCCCGTGCCGGACGAATGGAAGGGCCCGATGATGGACCAGTTCCTGAAGCTCGATTTCGTCAAGATCGAGAACTGAAGCCATCCTCCCCTGGCAGGGGAGGTGGCTGGCCGCAGGCCAGACGGAGGGGTGTCAACCTCTCGAGAGCGTAACACCCCTCCACCGGCTTCGCCGGTCCCCCTCCCCCCAAGGGGGAGGAAGGAAGTAGAAACATGACCGATCTCCAGAAAATCCTGAAGGCGAAGGCGCCGCTCACCTTGTCCGGCGTGCCGGCCGGCTTCCAGCCCTGGCTGCTGGCGGACATCGCCCGCGCCGCCCATGGTTCGGATGCGCCCCGCGCCGTCTTCGTCGCCTCCGACGAGCAACTGATGCGCGCGGTCGCCGACACCGCCCATTATTTCGCGCCAGAGATCGAGCTCATCGAAATCCCTGCCTGGGACTGCCTGCCCTATGACCGGGCCAGCCCCTCGCTCCGCACCGCGTCGGCGCGCCTCGCCGGCCTTCATGCGCTTCAGGCAAAACCAAAGGGACCGCAACTGGTCCTCACTACCCTCAACGCCCTGACCCAGCGCACCCTTACCCCGTTCCGCGTCCGCCAGTTGGTCGCGCGCCTTGCCCCCAAGGAGCGGATCGCGATCACGCGCCTTGCCGACATGCTGCAATCCAACGGCTATGTCCGCACCGACACCGTCCATGATCGCGGCGAGTTCGCCATTCGCGGCGGCATCGTCGACCTGTTCCCCGGCGGCGAGGACCAGCCGCTGCGGCTCGACTTCTTCGGCGACGAGATCGAGACGGTGCGCCGCTTCGATCCCACCGACCAGCGCACCACCGGCAGCATCGACGGCTTCACCCTGCTTCCCGCATCCGAGGCGCTGCTGGACGAAGACACGATCAAGCGCTTCCGCGGCCGCTATCGCGAAACCTTCGGCGCGACCGCGACCGGCGACCCGCTCTATCAGGCGGTGAGCGAGGGCCGGCGCCTCGCCGGCATGGAACATTGGCTGCCTTTGTTCGAGGAAAAGCTGGTTCCGCTGACCGAGCATCTGGGCGACGACGCGATCATCGTCCGCGACCATGGCGTGGTCGGCGCGGCCGACGCCCGGTTCGAGGCGATCCGCGACTATCATGGCAACCGCATCGCCGCGAAATCGGCCGATCCCGGCGCCTATCGCCCGCTGAAGCCCGAAACCCTCTATCTCGACGCCGCCGAGTGGGATGCCGCCGCCGCCAGCTGGCCGATGCACGCCACCACCCCCTTCCACGAGCCCGAAAGCGCCACCGTCCTCGACTTCGCCGTCGATGGCCCGCGCGACTTCGCGCCCGAACGCGCGCAGAACGTCAATGTCTATGAGGCGGTCGGCAAGCATATCGACGCCCTGCGCCGCACGAAGAAGAAGGTGGTGATCGCCAGCTATTCGGCCGGCGCGCGCGAGCGCCTGTCGGGCCTGCTCGCCGATCATGGCGTCGCCCGTCTCGCCACCGCCGACAGCTGGCAGGAGGCGCTCGGCACCGCCGCGGGCGGCAGCGCCGTCCTCACCGTGCTCGGCCTCGACCATGGCTTCACCGCGCCCGACGTCGCCGTCCTCACCGAACAGGATATGCTGGGCGACCGCCTCGTCCGCCGCGCCAAGCGCAAGAAGAGCGCCGACGCCTTCCTCGCCGAACTCGCCACCCTCTCGCCCGGCGACCTCGTCGTCCATATGGACCATGGTATCGGCCGCTATGAGGGGCTGACGCAGATCCCGGTCAGCAAGACCGCGCATGACTGCGTCGCGCTCTCCTATGCCGGCGGCGACAAGCTCTATGTGCCGGTCGAAAATCTCGAAGTCCTCTCGCGCTACGGCTCCGACAGCGAGGGCGTGAACCTCGACAAGCTGGGCGGCGAGGCTTGGCAGCGGCGCAAGGCGCGGATGAAGGAGCGGATCCGCGAGATTGCGGGCGAACTGCTCAAGACCGCCGCCGAACGCGCCCTGCGCCCGGCCGAAATCGCCGAGCCGGACGCCGCCGGCTATCCCGCCTTCGTCGACCGCTTCCCCTATCAGGAAACCGACGATCAGGACCGCGCAATCGGCGACGTGATCGAGGATCTCGGCGCCGGCCGTCCGATGGACCGTCTGGTCTGCGGCGATGTCGGCTTCGGCAAGACCGAGGTCGCGCTACGCGCCGCCTTCGTCGCCGCCATGGCCGGCATGCAGGTGGTGGTGATCTGCCCCACCACCCTGCTCGCGCGCCAGCATCACATGAATTTCGTCGAGCGCTTCCGCGGTTTCCCGCTGGAAATCGCCCGCCTCTCCCGCCTCGTCCCCGACAAGGAGGCGAAGGCGACCAAGGCGGGCCTGGCCGACGGCACGATCGACATTGTCGTCGGCACCCACGCCCTGCTCGCCAAGGGGCTGGAGTTCAAGCGCCTCGGCCTCGTCATCGTCGACGAGGAACAGCGCTTCGGCGTCACCCACAAGGAACGGCTGAAGTCCCTGAAAACCGACGTCCATGTCCTGACCCTCACCGCCACGCCCATCCCCCGCACCTTGCAGATGGCGATGTCGGGCCTGCGCGAACTCTCGGTCATCCAGACCCCGCCGGTCGATCGCCTGGCGGTACGCACCTACATCATGCCCTGGGACGGCGTCGTCATCCGCGAGGCGCTGCTGCGCGAACATTATCGCGGCGGCCAGAGCTTCTTCGTCGTGCCGCGCATCTCGGACCTCACAGAGGTCGAGGAATTTCTGCGGACCGAAGTGCCCGAGGTAAAGCCGATCGTCGCCCATGGCCAGATGAGCGCCACCGATGTCGAGGAGCGCATGTCCGCCTTCTACGACAAGCGCTATGACGTGCTGCTCTCCACCACCATCGTCGAATCCGGCCTCGACATCCCCAGCGCCAACACCCTCATCATCCACCGCGCCGACCGCTTCGGCCTCGCCCAGCTCTACCAGCTGCGCGGCCGCGTCGGCCGGTCGAAGACGCGCGCCTATGCCTATTTCACCACGCCCGCCAACCGCATCATCACCGAAACCGCGGAAAAGCGGCTCAAGGTGCTGTCCGATCTCGATACGCTGGGCGCCGGCTTCCAGCTCGCCAGCCATGATCTCGACATTCGCGGCGCCGGCAATCTGGTCGGCGACGAACAGTCGGGCCATATCAAGGAGGTCGGCTTCGAGCTTTACCAGTCGATGCTGGAGGACGCGATCATGGACGCCAAGGCCGGCGGCGCCGGCCTCGAAGCACGCCGCGACAGCTTCTCGCCGCAGATCAGCGTCGACGCACCGATCATGATCCCGGAAGAATTCGTGCCGGACCTCGACCTGCGCATGGGTCTCTATCGCCGCATCAACGAACTGGAGGATCGCCAGGGGCTGGAGGCCTTCGCCGCCGAACTGATCGACCGCTTCGGCAAGCTGCCCGCCCCGACCCAGAACCTGCTCAAGATCATCGAGATCAAGCAGAATTGCCTCAAGGCCAATATCGCCAAGATCGATGTCGGGCCAAAGGGCGCGCTGGTCAGCTTCTTCGAGGATCGCTTCCCCAATCCCGCAGGCCTGGTCGCCTATGTCCAGCGCCTCGACGGCGTCGCCCGCCTGCGCCCGGACAGCAAGGTGGTCGTCACCCGCGCCTGGCCCGACCCCGCCGCCCGCCTCAACGGCGCGCTGCAACTGTCGAAGGGGCTGGCCAAGGCGGCAGGGTAAATACGCATCCTGCCCTCGCCCTGCGGGGAGAAAGCGACCATTTTCTGCGGCCGTCACCCCGGCCTTGAGCCGGGGTCTCACTTTTCTGGGGCAACGAAGAAAAGCGGGATGGCGGGTCAAGCCCGGCATGACGGATGTGGATAGGGCGGCTTGCGACCACAGTTCGATTTTTGTCGCGGCTATGAGCATCCCCAAGAGCGGAAAATCATCCAAAGGCAAAGCAAATCGCTCAGAATTTAACGCATCAAAATTTGGGTGAGCCGGAGCGTTAGCAATGGAAATGGAGCAAGTATAAGTACCCACGCTATCAACCAAAATGTTATAGATACGAGGTCGGCATTGGCCGGCGGGCCTATAAAAACGTTTAGAATTCCACCAGAAAAGCTAATGCCAAGCAAAAATAATGCAACGGAAATAAAACCCCATATCACCAGGAGAGGCATGGATATTTTATTCAAAAGCATTTCCTTGTTCCCGTACCTCGGTCCGCCTCGTGATAGGCCTAGACCAAAAGCAGAACGTCTCCAATCCACCCAATTTCACCGTTTTCGTTGCTGGAAGCGGAGAATAGCGTTACGCGTCAACCACCCCACGCCTGTGCATGAGAGCGCGATGATAAGCAGCGCGATCCAGAACCAAGTGTTATCACTTTTGCAGGGCTGCGGAGCGCCTTCGCAGCCACCACTCGTATAGGTGGCAATGAAGAAGAACGGCAGGCCAAAAACAATGCCGAATATGGATGCAACGGCACACCCTATTCGTCCTGCGCCCGTGGCCGGGCTTCTATAACCTTCGTTATTCACGCATGAGATCATGTCGTAGGTCGGGATCGCGGGCAAGGTCCGCTTTAGGCATTCTCCGTCGTAAACTTGACAGTCCGCTCACCACCCATCCCCGCCATTGCCAATTCCCCTCTCCCGTTCACGGGAGAGGGAGGGGCCCGCGCCGCAGGCGTGGGAGGGTGAGGGGCTTTCGGATCAGTCTGTCCTCATCCGATTTCGCCCGCCCGACTTGGCAGGCACTGCGTCATGCCCCGACAGCGGCAAAAGAAATGGCGCATCAAGGAAATGATTTACCCGCCTTGTTCAGCCCGCGACCACCCCGATCGCCAGCGCGTCGCCACCGTCCACGATCGCGATCAGCCGGTCGACATTGGGGTGCGCACCCGGCCGGTTGCGGGCATCGGCCGTATGTTCGGCAAACACCGCCAGCCCATGTTCGGCAGCGGCCGCGTCGAGCGTGCCAAACACCTTCTGCAGATAATGATAGACCGCCAGCGAGCCCTGCTTGCCCGGCTGGTTCTCGATGCTGGCGACCACCTTGCCGCTCGCGTCTTTCAGGTCGATGCGGGCAATGCCGTCAATCGGCGGCAGCAGCTGGAGATTGTCTTTGAACGTCACACCCGGTTGAATCATCGCTGGTTTCCCGCCTCGAATTTGGAATGAGTCTGTGCCCGTAGGGCCTGATCCCTTGCGGCGGAAGAGCCTTGCGCTTTTGCTCGGTCCGACACGCAGCCCCCTGAGCGCCCGCCTCACCCGCCCGCAGGCGGCATCGCGGCTTCCGATGCGGTCAGGTCCAGCACTTCGAAACCGGGCGCCGGCATCCGGCGCCGGATGAGCGATCCCACCTTGTTGGTATATTGATATCTGGGTGTTACCCGTTCGATCCGGTAGCTGCCCGGCACATCCGCCTCCCCCGCCTCCCCGCGTGCGGCATAACGCCGCCCCGTGATCTGGCGCAGGATCGCAGGCGCCCAGCCGGACGTGCGCGAACCGCGCAATATTTCCGCATCCTCGGTCCGTCCGTCGGGCCGGATCCAGAAACCGACATCGATCCACTGGATCGCTGCGATATCCGTGCTGCCGCCCGGCCGCACCGCTATGCCATTGAGATCCTGCGCCCGCCCGATATCGACGGCGTCCGCGCTGGCCGGATAGGGCGGCTGCCAGATCAGGATCGGCACCGCACCCTGCTCCGCGCCGATCGCCTCGGCCAGGCGAGTGATCGCCGCGTCATCCCCGTCGCGCGCCGCGAGACGCAGCCGCAGCACGCGCAGGGCGGTACGATATCCCGGCTGCTGCGCGATCGGCCGCTGCTCCAGTTCGTCCAGCATCCTTGCCGCCTCGCGCCGCTCACCCTGGGCCGCCGCCAGCCAGGCCCGCTTCATCCCCGCCATGATCGCCGGATGGGCTCGCCCCTGCGCCAGCGCCTGATCCTCGATCCCGCGATAGGTCGCTGCCGCCTGTCGATAATTGCCCAGCTTGATCCACATGTCGCCCAATGCGGTGGAGGCCGCCAGCACGGCCACATCGTCCGCCGGCAGATTGTCGCGCAGCGTCTTCACCTGCCCCGCCACGGCCCGGCGATAGGCATTCTGGTCGCCCTCATGCAGCGCCACCGTCGCCATCGCTTCATAGATGGCCGCGACCGGCCGGGGCGCTTCGCTCCCTTTGTCCTTGTTGCGGCGGATCGCCGCCGCCAGCAGATACTTGGCCTTCAGATAGTCGCCATCGCGAAAGCGCTGCTCGGCCAGCGCGATCGTCGCCTGCGCATCGCGCAGTGGCGTGCAATCACCATGCACACATTTCGCCTGCTCCTCGACCAGCTTCTGGCCGGTGACGATGATCTCGGGCGATCCGGCCTGCAACAGCAGCAGAAGGGCAAGCATGATGATTTTCCTCCCGTTATCCCCGCATCATTGTGTCGGATCATCACGGGCCTGCCAATCCCCATGCCAGCTCCCGATGGAGCGCCGCGGCTTTCCTATTTGGATTTTCCCTGCTCTATCCTGTCGGATGAAACAGCACACGCCCATCGCCTTGCCCGCATTACCGACCCGGTCCCGCCACCACCGCAACACGCCAGATCATCGCCCATGATCGTCGCTTTGCTGTCGCCTCATTGTCGCTTCACTGTCGCGTCGCAGCTGCGTTACAGGCGCGCCACTGTCGCTTCGTCGGCGCGTGACTGTCGCCTTCTCGGGCAAAAACGCCCAAATGCGCACGACATCGACACTATGTACTTTCAACTGTCGCGTCGGCTGCCTCCCCATCCGACCTTCATGTCGCCATTCATCATCAACCAGAAAAGAAGCAGCAACAGTAGAAACCTACATGCCTTCGTGACGACCGGGCAACAAAGCGCGGCGTCACAGCAGGAGAATGAAATGAGTTTGATCCTTATGGCGCTTGCCGCCGCCGCGACCCACAATGTCTCGGTCGAGCATCATGGCAACCAAGTCGGCGCCACCTACACCGCCCGTGCCGACATCCGCACAAAGACCATCGGCGCAAAGACGCCCAACCGCATGGACGGCCAGCGCTGCCAGTGGACCGCGACGATCGTCGTCGACCGCAAGCTGGACCATGGCCCGGCGCTGGCGCGTACCGTGTCGAGCGACAAGCGCTTTTCGGGTAGCGAGGCTGGCGCCTGCACGACCGGCCGTCAGTCGGGCGAACGCAACATGGCCCAGTATCAGGACAAGATCGAAGCACATCTGATCGCCGTGGCAGAGGCCGATCGCGCGCCGCTGCTGGCCGAACTGGACTCGGTGCGCAATCTTGCGTCGAACTGATCGGACCATCGGCCTGGCATGGCTGGGCGGGCTTGGCCTCGCCCTCCATGCCGTACCGGCCGCCGCCCAATATGCCAGCGGCCCGAGCGCCACGGTCGAGGTCGCCAGCGACGAGCGCCGCCGCGGCCTCAGCTGGAGCGACGGCGATCCGGTGCTGCGTGGCAGCCTGTCCGTGCCGATCGCGCAGGGCCTGTCGCTCGATGGCGCCGCGACCAGCCTCTGGGGCAGTGATCGCCATGGCGGCGCCGACGCCGTGATCGATCTTGGCCCTTCCTATGTCCATCAACTGGGCGGCTGGCGCCTGTCGCTCGACGCGCGCTACCACCTCTTCCCCGGCGCCGATCATCAGGGCTATGGCGAATTGGGCGCCGGCGCCGGCTTCCTGATCGGCCCTGCCAGCATCGACATCGGCGCTCAATATGCCCCGCGCCAGTCGGCGATCGGCGGCGACAATCTCTATCTATCCTCCGCCGCTTCCTTCGCCATTCCGGGCACGCCGCTCACCGCCTCGGCGCGGGTCGGCCATAGTTCCGGGTCGGATCGCGATCCGATCGCCTCGCAACGGTTGCGGCCGGGCGGGGATTATTGGGATTATGGCGCGGCCATCGCCTGGTATCGCGGCCGCTGGTCGGCGGAACTGCGCTACAGCGACACGGACATCGACAGCCGCGACGCGCGCCACGCCGGCGCGGCCCTCATCGGGAAGGTCGGCCTAACCCTGTAGCACCAGGGATATGAGTTCGGGCGTGGAGACGCCGGCCGAGCGCAGGAAGCCCTGATAATAATCACAGCCTTCCCGTGCCAGCAGGTCGAGCTGCTGCTCCGTCTCCACCCCTTCGGCGATGACGTTGAGGCCCAGCGACTTCGCCATATGGATCACCCCGCGCACGATGATCCGGTCGCGCGCCGACCCGGCGATATCCTGGGCTAGGCTGGAGTCGATCTTCAGATAATCGAGCGGCAGGCCCTTGAGGTAAGCCAGGCTCGAATAGCCGGTGCCGAAATCGTCGATCGCCACCGCCAGCCCTTCGGACCGCAGCGCCGTCAGCAGCGCCGCCGCCGCGTCGACATCATGGATCAGCCCGCTTTCGGTAATCTCCACCGTCAGCCGCGACCGGGGAAAGCCACTGCGATCCACCTGGCCCAGGAAATCAGCCATGAACCCCGGCTGCGAAATATCCGCCGCCGTGACGTTGATCGACAGGCGCAGATTGGACAGCGCGCTCGGCCAGGCCGCCGCCTGCCGCAATGCCTCGGCCTGAATATGCGCCGACAGCGGCAGCATATAGTCGGACCGTTCCGCCGTGCCGAACAATATGCCGGCCCCCAGCGGGCCATAAATCGGGTGGTTCCACCGCGCCAACGCCTCGACCCCGCTGATGCGATGGTCATAGACCGGATATTGCGGCTGGAACACGATGCCGATCTCGCCCCGGTGCAGCGCCAGCCGCAGGTCGGTTTCCAGCTGGTCGGCGTCGAGCTGCCGGCTGCGCTTCTCGGCGGAAAAGATGCGAATGTCCTCGCCCCCGCCCTGCCGCGCATCGGCCAGTGCAGCCCCCGCCCGCCGCAGCAACTGGGTCGCATCATCCTCCGCCCGCGCCTGCGCGATACCGCATCGCGCAATCAAACGGATCAGATGGTCGCCCGCACTGAACGGCCGGCTGATCGCCTCGATCAACTGCCGCGCCAGATAGGTTGCCCGCTCCGCCGCCGCCGGCTCGCCAGTCAGGCCGACCAGAAATTCCGTGCCGGCGATCCGCGCGACCATCGCATGGCCCGCCACGCTGTCGACAATCTGCTCGATCCGCCGAGCGATCCGCCCGAGCAGCGCATCGCCCACCACCTGGCCATAGGCCGCATTCATGCGATCGAACTGGCTGATCGACAGCAGCACCACCGTCGTCGGCAGCCCCGATCGGCGATCCAGCCAGTCCAGCGCCGCCTGGCGCGAACGCAGCCCGGTCAGATTGTCGCGGCTCGCCACATCCTGGTCCTGCGCGTCGGACAGCCACTCCACATCCGCGGCCACCGTGCCATCGACGAAGCGCAGATGATGCACCAGCCGATTGCCCGGCCGATCCGGCACGGCATGGGCGAATGCCGCCGGACGGCCCGACTGCATCATTCCCTCCAGCGCGTTCAACACCGCCTTGCGTTCATTGCGCGCCAGTCGGTGGATCAGGGTCGATGGCGCCGGCTGCCACGCCTCTATCCCCAGATTGCGGGCTAGGCTCTCGCTCAGCCGCAGTCCTGCGCCGTCGCGGTCCATCTCCCAGTAGAGCGCGTCGCCGCGGCGGATGCGCTGCGCACGCTGGCTCTGCATCGCGCCACCGCCGAGCCGCTCGACCAGCCGCTGCGCCGATGCCAGCGTCGCCTGCAACAAGGGTTGCGTCACCGGTGCCACCAGAAAATGGGTCGCGCCGGCATCGAACAATTGCGGCAGCGTCGCGACCGCCGCCGCATCGACCAGCACGACCAGCGCGCAGCCGCCAGCGTCAACCGCCGGCACCAGTGGCGCAATCAGTTTGGCCGCCGTCCCACCGCGCATATCGACCAGCGCGATCTGGGCATCGCTGCGCAGGAAACGTTGCGGCGCATCCGTGGCACGCCGCGCGCCGATCGCGCGCCAGCCCGCCTCCTGCGCGGCGCGGCACAGGGGGTCGCGGTCGCCGGGCGACAGGATGAAGATGCTGCGCTGCCCGTCCGGGGCGGCCTGCCCGCTCACTCTTTTCTCGACTCCCTGACAAGGCACATGTCGCTCTTGTAACAGCAACCGGTTACCGACCTCTTCATCGTCCCGCAACCGGCCAGCTTGCGCCCGCCATGCCCATGGCCTAGCTAGGGGCATGGCCATGGTCGATCCTGCCGCAACTTCCATGACCGACGGCCTTGGCCGCCGGATCGATTATCTGCGGATTTCCGTTACGGATCGATGCGACCTGCGCTGCCGCTACTGCATGGCGGAACGGATGCAGTTCCTGCCGAAAAATCAGGTTCTGACGCTGGAGGAAATCGCGCTTCTCGCCGATCTCTTCATTGCGCGCGGCGTGCGCCGTATCCGTCTGACTGGCGGCGAACCGCTGGTGCGCCGCGACATCATCGACCTGATCCGTCGAATCGGTCGTCATCTGGATGCCGGCCTTCAGGAACTGACGCTGACCACCAACGGCACGCGCCTGGCCGATCATGCAGAGGCGCTGCACGACGCCGGCGTCCGCCGTATCAATGTCAGCCTCGACAGCCTGCAGGCCGATCGCTTCGCCCATATCACCCGTGGCGGCGACCTGTCAGCCGTGCGGCGCGGACTGGATGCCGCGCGCGCGGCTGGGCTCGCGGTCAAGATCAACATGGTCGCGCTCAAGGATATCAATGCCGACGAGATCCTGCCGATGCTCCGCTGGTGCGACAGCCAGAGCTTCGACCTGACCCTGATCGAGACCATGCCGCTGGGCGAAACGGGCGAGGATCGCACCGACCATTATCTGCCGCTGTCGCATGTCGCGCAGGAGATTGACGCCCATCATGTCCTCACCCCGATCGCGGCGCGCACGGGTGGCCCGGCGCGCTATCATGATGTCGAGGGGCTGGGTGTTCGGCTTGGCCTCATCACCCCGCTCACCCGCAATTTCTGCGCCGACTGCAATCGCATGCGCATGACCTGCGAGGGCAAGATCTACATGTGCCTGGGCCATGACGACCATGTCGATTTCAAGGCCGCCCTGCGCAGCGGCGGCCTCGCCGCGGTCGAGCCGCTGGTCGATCGCGCACTGCGGCGCAAGCCCGCCGCCCATGATTTCCGGATCGGCGCCGGCGCTCCGACCGCGGCGGTCCAGCGACATATGAGTGTCACCGGCGGATGAACAGTGAACCCCGGCGCGCCCTCGTCGCGTCCCCGACCCAGGCTGCACGGGCAGCGGAAGAGCGGTTGCGCGCCGCCTATGATTTCGTGCCGCTGGAACAGGCGGACACGGTAATCGCGCTGGGCGGCGACGGCTTCATGCTGCAGACGCTGCACGCCATGCTGGAATCCCGCCGTATATTGCCGGTCTTCGGCATGAATCTCGGCACGGTCGGCTTCCTGATGAACGAATGGCGGCTGGAACGGCTGGAACAGCGGCTGGAGAAGGCCAAGAGCTTCAAGGTCAATCCGCTGCGCATGGTGGTCGACACCGTCGATGGCGAGCGTTTCTCCATCCCGGCGATCAACGAAGTCTCGCTGCTCCGCGAAACCCGCCAGACCGCCAAGCTCGAAGTGCAGGTCAATGATCGCCCTGTCCTGCCGGAGCTGGTATGCGACGGCGTGCTGGTGGCCACCCCCGCCGGGTCCACCGCCTATAATCTGTCCGCCCATGGCCCGATCCTGCCACTGGGGTCCGCCCTGGTCGCCCTGACCCCGATCAGCCCGTTCCGGCCGCGCCGCTGGCGCGGCGCGATCCTGCCCGAGAATACCGCGATTCGCTTCACCGTGCTCGATCCGGTCAAGCGCCCGGTCAGCGCCGTCGCCGACCAGCGCGAAGTTCGCGACGTCGCCCAGGTGGAGGTCAAGATCGACCGCGCCACTCCGCTGACTTTGTTGTTCGACCCCGAACATACGCTGGACGACCGGATCGCGGCCGAACAATTCATCGCGTAATTTTCTGCAATTTCACGCTTGCCATTTGGGACAAGCCGCTGCATATGCGCGGCCTGCCCGGCGCAAGCGGGGCTGCTCCCCGATAGCTCAGCGGTAGAGCATTCGACTGTTAATCGAATGGCCGTAGGTTCGAATCCTACTCGGGGAGCCAACTTGAAACGCCCGAGCCACCCGACCCGGTCGGGGGCTCGGTGGGCGGATTTCCTGATCCAATTTCTTCAAGCATATCAAACGGTTCACGGAAGGTGACGTGCAGTTGGCCGTTCGCCCATGTACTGTTCAAAACCAACAGATTTAATGCCGAATTTTTGCTGCTTGGGGACTGTAAACTGAAGGTTGCGTGCGCCTTCCGACCGAGGTTGAGCAACGCGATCCCGTCTTCGACATATGCATCTTCGGCATTATGCAGCACGTCGATCCGGCGCTGGCACCCTGCCCGTTCCTCACGCCACGTTGCAGACATTCGGTCGTGCATGTCAGCCGTGATCCGGCCATCAAGATGATCGATGTAGAGCTTGTCGAGACGTTCCTGCAATCGGTCCGCTTCGAGACGCAAACGGGCGATTGTCTCAACCCGCTCCCGACTCTTGTCGGAATGCGATTCGCGAATCGCGCGTTCGATCAGTGAGAAAATCTCGTCATCCAAGCGCAACCGAGCAAGTTGCTCCGAGAAGGCTAATGCCAGGGCCTCTTCACGAACATATTTTTCAGGACACTTCTGCCTGAAGCCCGAGCAATGGTAATAGATGTACCGTCCACGTTGCATCTGCGCAACGACGGCGCATCCGCAGTGCCCACAGGTGATGAGGCCGGTGAATGCGAAACGCAAAGCCTCGGCTCGGACATTGCTCGCGCTACGCCCGTCGAGAACCTCCTGCACATTCTCCCAGGTCTCACGAGTCACCAAGGGATCGTGAGTGCCTTGGTACAAGCGGCCGGACCACTCGAAGGCGCCGGCATAAAGCCGGTTTCGGAGCATGTAGTGGATTGTGCTGTTCCCGACCGGCCGCTGGCTCCGACGATATCTGAGCCCCGCGTCTCTGGCTTTCTGGGTGACCTCCTTCAGAGCATAATCACCGGTTTCAAACCATTCGAAAACGCGCTGTACGATGGGGCCAAGCTCGGGGTCGGGGACGATGATTTTCTTCCCATGTGGACCGACGACATTGAGGTAGCCGAGTGGAGCCTGCGAAGGCCAGATGCCCTGCTTCGCCTTCTCTAGCATGCCCTTACGAGCCTCCTCCGACAGGTTATCGACATAGTTCTTGGCCATGAGGACTTTGATCCCATGCATGAACTTTTCGGATGACCGCGAGTCGCGGGAGAGGACCGTTCCTTCTTTGACGAGATGCAATTCGATGTCGAACCCGTCGAGGGTCACCCAATCCTTGATGTTCCGATAGAGCCGATCCGTCTTTTCCACCAGCAGGTTGCGCACCCCGGGATGGCTCCGAAGGTATTTGAGCATCGCCTCGAATTGCGTTCGGCCGGTCTTTTTGGCTGTCTCCACATCGACATACTGGCCGGCGATGACGAACCCCATGCGCTCGGCATACTCCCGGACCAGAGCAACCTGGGCGTCGATCGAGAAGCCTTCCTTCTCCTGCTCCGCCGTGGAGACGCGAGCATAGAGGACAGCTTTTTCACCTCCGACGGGGCGACCCCGGGCAGGCGATTGCACTTTGGGTTTACGGGGACGAGCCATGTCAAATTCCTGAATCCTACTAAGAGCACCTCCCACTCCTCTCTCCCCTCCAACTTGCCGCAGGCGGCAGGTTATGTAGGGGGCCCTCGGCGTGACGGCTTCCGTTTTATAGGATCGGATTTTTTTGGTCGACCACGGGGTCTCGCAGGCTGTTTCTTTTCTTCCTCTTGCGCCGTTGGGTCAGCGGCGGATACCTCCCATTGGACCAGCATCCAGACATAATCCGCAAGGTTGCCGAGCATGTTCCTTGCTTCGTTCTCGGAGACAGGCCTCTGCAATCTGCGCGTGAAAATTTCCTGAGCGTCCAAAACGAGCTGCCGGGACAAGGCGCTTCGTCTGATCGTCCAACGATCGTCCTGTCCGGATCGCTGTTCCGCGTGAGCAGGCAGTGTGTGTTCCCGGGCGTCGTCTACGGCAGGTTTCACCTCTCCATAGGCCGTGGTGTCGAGCCTCAGCCTTCTCATCGCTGTGCCGCCGTGGAAGCGGCCGAGAACACACGAGCGCCGAAGCGGCGTTCGAGGTGGCGCGAAACGGAAAGGACATACCGTCGTTGGCGCCATGCCGTTGGACTGTGATATACCCCGACAGCCTTCCAATAATCGCCTGTGACGCTGAGCCCGGAAAGGAAGATCCAGCGAGCGGCCTGGACGTTAAAACATGGGTCATTGACCAACCAGAAGCGGATATCGCTAGAAGGTCTGCCTATGAGAGCCGCAAGCTTGGGAACCCAGGAGCTATTGATCTGAAGAGGCCCCAGGTCATGGCTGCCGTTCGTGTTCCGCACCTCTGCGCCGATCCACCCCGCCTCCTGATCTCGCAATCCCCATAGGGTTCGCTCGAGCCACATTCGACCGGCCGCTGCATCCCGAATACATTGGCCCAGCTGCGCCTCATACGCGGGCACTTGGGAGGAAGCAGCTTGGGCGGAGGCTACCGTGGCCACGAACGGCAGTGGGAACGCCATAAGGACAAGCACCGTCCGATTAACGATCATGGCCAACTCCATGATCAGGGGCGGAAGTATGCTGCGATTCAGCTGCGGATTGCGGGGTTGGCGTTCCCGAACGCTCACCTGTCGCATCCCCACGCTGGGAACTTCGATCGAGCAGTGAGATGATCCATCGATCCAGAAAGCTGGCGGTCGACTGCGCGCGATGTGCAATGCGTTCGGCCAACCCGTTGGGAGGAGACGGAGCGGCAGGATCACGCTGAGCCGCTAGGCCTTCTTTCCTTGCTTCTCGCTCCGAGTGCTGCTCCTCGCGCAAACGGTCCCAGCGCTCACCGTGACGGTCTTGTCTGCCCTTGATGCTATCGCGCTCGACTCGTCCCAGCCCCTGTAGCGAGGACGTTTTCTCGCCGGACCGCAGCTTCAGCTTCTCGACGAGTCGTTCCCGATTCTCCGTCCAGAGACTTGCTCCGAATCGCGCGCGGGTGATCGCGGTGTAATAGTTCTGGCCCGTGACCAGCGGGGAGTTGACCGGTGCCAGGACATAGACCCGATCATAGGTCTTGGACTGGGCTGAGTAGACGGTCTCGCCGTAGCCGTGATCCCAATTTTTGTACCGGGAGAGATCGACTTCCTGGCTTCGCCCGTCCCGGTCCCAGCGTATCTTAGCAACGGCACCGTCAAGACGCTCCACGGTGCCCCGCTCGGCATTCTTGAGTTCCAGAACCTTGTTGACCAGGCGCCACTGGATGCGATCGCCAGCGGCAAGGTCCCGCTTCTCCTCCTGGAACACATTGATCTGGGATGCCCGACCGAGGCGGGGATCCCATTCGATCGTCCGACCATGCTCGTCGACCAGATTGACCGTCTGACGGCCGCGAGCATCTCGCCCTACCCCGACCACCCTGTACTCGGCTTCGCGTGCGATCCCCAATCCGACATTGTCGCGCGAAAACGTCACGACCTGGCCGCGGGTATAGAAGCGCGCGAAATGCTTCTCCTGGTCTGTCATGCCCGACGGCGACAGTATCGACAGTCGGGCGTCCTCGGCCGCGATCGCGCCCTCCGTCTTGAGGGACTCGCGGATCTTCGTGTTGACGATGAGACGGCTGGCATTGTCGAGAACGAGGATGTTGGTCTTGTCGCGCTGGTCGGGCGTCAGCCGCACCCAATCAGCCACGAGCATGACAGCCAGCTTCTCCCCGCCCTCGCCCGTCATGACGTTGTCCAAGGCGCCGAGCGAACCATCATAATTCTGAAGACGGGCAAGCCGGACGGCCTTAGTGATGCCGTCGGCTTCCTGCCGAATCGGATCCTTGAGTTCCGCCTTGGGCATGCCCAGCCGCATCATCAACCAGAAGGGCTTGCCCTGCTCAATCGCACCCGTCTGGCGGGTATCGCCTAGCAGGATCAGGCGGGCTCCAGTGGCACGGCTGATTTCGAGCAGTCGGATCGCCTGACGGTTGCCAAGTTGGCCGGCCTCGTCAACCACCAGGACATGGCTATCATCGAGTTTGGCTCCGCCCGTGGCAAGCAGGCTCGCCACGGTACGCGATTCGATACTGGCCTTTTGCCCCAGTTCAGCGGCAGCGGACGAGGTGGGAGCGAGGGCGATCAGCGTCGCCCCCTCGCCCACAGCTTCACGCAAGGCGCCAATAATCGTCGACTTACCCGCGCCGGCAACGCCATGCACCGCGACCACCCTATGATCGGAGGTGCCGATATGGAGGAGCGCAGTTCTTTGCTCAGATTTCAGATCGCGAGCGATCCCGGCATCGCGCAAAGCCTCAACTGACGCCAACGGCCGGGCGTCGTTGAGCGCGAGCGCCAATTGATCGGACAGCGCGATTTCAAGGCGCGCCGTCTTGCGTGTCGTGCGACCACGGGTATGGATCTCGTCACCGGTGCGATGGCGAGTTTCGAAGAGCTTGGCCCGTTCCTGATGCTCCTCGACAACGGGCCGCACATCGGAGAGGCGAACCTCGCCGACATGCGAGGCCAGAGCCGTCTGCAACAGCCGCCCGAGGTTGTTGACTGCCTCTTTGCCTTCCGATTGGCGGATACCGAACAGCATTGCCCGCGCTGCGGTCGAAGCGTCGACCTCGATTGGCCGCTCACCGATTTTCTCGGCGTCGGCACGCGTGTCCTTCACCGCTTCGGCATGTTGACCGAGCCGCCCGTCCCACCGTTCGTGAAGCTCCTCCAGCGAGACTTTCTGCTTCGGTCCACGCGTTGCATAGAACGCCTTCTGCCGCTCCGCCTGCCCGTGGAGGCCATGCTCCTTGGCATGTGCCTCAATCTGTTCGGCCCGTTGCGACATGTCAGTGATCAGGCCCTTGGGGACGCCCCTGATCTCGAAGAGGCCCTGACGTGGGTCAAACTCGACATCGTAGCCGCGCTCGCGGAGGAGATGTGCCAGTTCGTTCCGATAGACCTGCCCAGCCGTCATCTGCTCGGCGAACATCGCGCGCGTTTCGAGGCTGACCTTCTTCGCGCCATCCTGTTCGTCGGTAATGTTCATGACGACGACATGGGTGTGGAGATGGGGGTCGAGTTCCCTGGAGGCATGCTCGGTGAAGCGCGCCCAGATAAGCCGCCCGGTCGTCTTCTCGGTTACTTCCCCGTCGACACGGTGGCGCATGAGCGCATGCTCTTCGAGATACGAGAGCGCCACCGTGACGGCTTGCTCATGCGCCTCGATGACCCGCTCATCGCCCGCCACCAGCGCCATGATCGAGACCGATTTGGGAGCATTGACGGCGAAGTCCCATCCCGGATGATGCTGGATCTGCCCATCCTTCCGGCGACGACCCAGTTGCTGATCACCGACCTTGCCCGCGAGCAGTTCCTTGAAGACGGAGGGGTCGACATTGCCTTCCAAGCCGAGCTCGGCGGCGATCTTGCCACCCCATTCGGAATGCTCTTCGGAGCCTTTGGTGTAGTAATCGCCAACCGTGTAATAGCGGGCGATGTTGGCGGGTTTGCCCTTAAGGCGGATCGGATTGATCATGCCGGCCTCGCTGTGTTGCGGGCGCCGTCATGACGGCCGTGCTGGCTGAGGCGGAAACCGGCTGGCTTACCGAAGAGCTCGAGCGGAGGTGTCGGGCCGATCACCCTCCTTTCCTCAATTGTGTCAGCCGGAGGAGGCGCCGGCTCATCATTGGTGGGCGGGGTCGACGGATCCGGGCCCTCTTTAGGCGGCACGAGAGGCAGCTCTTCTCCGACCTCAGTTGAGGCAGCACGCCGCCTTTTCGCGGGGGGCGCTTTCGGTTTGGCTGGTGGTGTCGGAGCCGCCGGTGCCGGAGGCACGGATGGCTCCGGTACAGCCATTCGAATAGGGGCGGTGCCGCGCTCCTCGAACGCCTCGGCGACGGAGGCAACCTTGTTGTAGCTGTCCTCGAACCGGACCACCGGAAGGCTGCGACCAAACCGCAAATAGCCCATGAGATTAGGCAGGTTGGTGACCTCGGTGTGCATGACTAGCGGCCGCGTCACCTGCATGCGAGAGAGGTTCACGCCGTCGCGCATGTCGTTGACGCCGTAGGACATGCCCTCATTGGCCTCGACCTGTTCGACCTGACCGAGGTTCTCGCTGACATGCTTCGCGGTCGGGGTATCATTGGCCCTGAGCGCCACCCAGGTGGAGCAATAGCCAGTGATCGCCGCGGCATCCTGGATGCCGTAGGTCGCCTCGAGCTGCGGATAGCTCTGGAACCCCAGTATGCCGCAGCCGCCATACTTCCTAGCGCGGGCGAGGAAGTCGCCGAGCGAAGGCAGACGCTGGAGCGTCGGCAGCTCGTCGATGACGCAGTAGAGGCGCCGGTTGCGATCGGGCGTCATGCTCATGATCGCGCTGATGGCGATATCGAGCCACACCGTGATCAGGGGACGCAGCGAGGGAAGTTGATCCGCCTTGACGGTGATGAAGAGCCAGCTGTCATCCTTCTCGTTGGCGACCCAGTCACGGATCGAGAAGCCGTCGGCGGTGTCATCGAGATACGAAAAGCTGCGCATCACCGAGGCGAGCTCGGCCTGGATGCCGGCGCTGGTGCGCTCGCCCTCGGTGGAAATGAATGCCGCTGCATCGGTACCGGCAGCGAAGGCTGCGAGGTCCTTCAGTTTGGAGCGGAGCAGCGTATCGAGCAGGATCGAAACGAGGGTGCGCTCCTGCCGCGCGAGCTTCCTCATCACGGCCACCAGCGTGCCGCGCGCGGCCTTGGCCCAGAAGGGATCGCCCGTTTTGTCGGGGATCGTGGACTCGGCGATCTGATCGTAATGATAGTCGCGTGGGACATCGACCCAGGGGGACCAGCAGTCCGCCCGGGCATCGAGGGGGTTGAGCAGGATGTCGATCCCCGGCCGGTAGAATTTCTCGACGAAGGTACCGGCTGTGTCATAGACGATGGCGCGGCGTTTCTGCTTCCGGATGCCGTCCAGCATCTTGACGATGATGTTCGTCTTCCCGGTACCGGGGGCCCCGCAGAGCAGGATATGCTCCGGTTCGAAAGCGTCGGGCACATTGACGCCGCCGATGTCGAAACTGCCCTTGGCATGACGCCACAGCGCCCGGCGGACCTGCCGCACGGTGCCGAACCTGGCTCCGCGGAGGAACTGGTTGGAGCCGAGCCCCTTCCCGGTACGGGTGAAGTAGAACCAGGCCCACCCCAGCATGGCGAGGGCGAAGAGGCCGGAGAGCATCGCCCCATGGAGGAAATAGGTCTCGAACGCCGCTAGCGTCTTATGGGCGACGCCCGAACTGACGAGGCTCTTGGGAGTGGTCCAATATTGTTTGCCGGCCGGTGTCTTGAACAGGATCGGTGTCGCGTTACCGGGCAGCGTATCACCCATGAAATAGGCCTGGGTGATCTTGAGCATCACGAAGCGTTCGTATTCGGACGACTTTTCGAGTGCGTACCAGATGATGCCGCCGATCCAGATCACCAGCCCCGCGAGGAAGGTCTGGTAGAAGACCTGGGTGGTCATGCGGACATTGTGGACGATGGCCTGGCCGCCACGCGTCCAGGAGCCGAGCGTGTCATGGCGGAAGATGCTCACGGCCGGTCCTGCTCGGGATCGAGCAGCCCCCTTTCGCGGAGGAGCCGGCGCGCTTCACCCAGTCCCTTCTGGAGGATGTCCGGCGAGCGCTCTCCGACCGACGTAGCGAGGATCGCGAACGCCTGGATGACGGTCGCGTGGAGTTCGTCGAAGCGGGCATGATAGCCCGAAGGATCACTGCCTTCGAAGCGTTCGAGGATGTCTCGGCAATAGGTCGCGGCGCCGAGACCTGCGTTGCGCGCCTGGACAGAAAGGCGCGCATAGAGGTCATCGTCTATGCGGATTGTGATGCGTGCCAAGCGGCGGACTCCTTGTCCGACACGCCAGCAATGTGGTGAAGCGCAGCCGTTATAGCCGAATTACACCGCGATCTCAACAATTTATCGAAACTGCCGCTGGCAGCCACTAAGTGCCAAGGCAGATCAATCCCTTAGGGTAAGAAGCGATAGGACGTGGCTGCCACCGGCAGCCGATCAGTGCCAGATCGACAGCCGCTCTGTGCCGACTAAAAGTGGCGGAAATTCGGGCGATTCGCGCCCGCAGCACCCGTGCGTGGGGTGCATTACACTCGCCTTCGGCGTGCGTCCCTCCTCCGCAGCGCGCTTGCCCGCTGCGCCCGTCGATTCCTGTTGGCGGGGGCTTCCCCAGCCGGGTGTCTGTGGTGGCGCAATCATGGTCCCGATGCGGGGAAGGCATTGCATGGCGATGGTCCTTGATGGATAATCGGTGGTGGCGGGCAGACCTCCTTGAGCAAGGAGTCTAAGAATGCCCAAGATGACGGAACGCGAGCGGCTCGCGAAGATCGAGGCCGATCAGCAGAATCTCGCGCGGGAAGCCGAGACGGTGCGGCGTGGATTGCGCGCGCAATATGGGAAGCTGGTGACGGAATTGCCGGTCGAACGGTTGAGCGAGCGAGAGTTTCGCGATGTGATCGGCCAAGCGATCCGGGTTGGCGGTAGCGCTGCGATTTCCGCGCTCAAGGGGCTGACGGCACAAGGCGTCCAGGCGGAACCGTCTCCGGGGGCGACCCGTAAGCGCGCGGTCGTTCCCCCGGCTGGTGGTGATGACGCCTCAAAGGTTGTGCATCCTTAGCGGAAAGGGGAGCGACGTTGGCGGGCGGTACGCCCGGCAAAAGGAGCGGCGCGGGGAAAACCGTTCGGGTTTCCCCCGCTCGTGCCAAAGGCACGACAAGGGGCCGGGAGCGGTTGCCCGCCCCGGCCCTTCTCTTGGTGGCTTCCCGATCAGGCCGCTATGACGCGGCGCTTCTTCTTGATCGGCACATCGGGTTGCTGATCGGCCCGCATGAAAACATGGGTTGGGACGCGGTGGCCCTTCTCCGGGTTGAACAGGTCATAGAGGCTCGACTGGATGCCGGACCCTTCGCACAAGAGCGCTTCAACCGGCATAAGCTCGGCAATGTCGCGATTGCGCTTGAAGGCTTTTCCGTTGCCGCGCCCATAGAGACCGAAGGCGATGCAGATAACGCCGCGCTGTGCGGCCCATGCGGCTGCGGCTGCATCGACTCCGGCGCGTTGCCCGGTGGTGACAAGCACCATATGGGGAATGCGCGCCCTGATCTGGTCGAGCCGGTTCCAGATGGTCCGCCAGTCGTGCCAGTCCTGCGGGCCGGAAACGACGACGACGGGGCCTTGTGGGTCGTATCGGTCGCGCCGCCGTTCGGACCTTGCGCGCAGGAAATCGAGCGCCGAAATCTGGCTGGCGGTGGTGACATGGGACGCGCGCGAACCCTTGGCGGGGGACCATGGGCGACCGGCATAGGCGCGATACATTGCCGCCGCATAGTCGCGCATGGCTTCCATGGCGGCGCGCTGTTCCGCGACCGACTGGCATTCAAGCTGGGTGTCCTCCAGTTCCTTGTTGAACACCTCGCCCGGTTCCAGACGGCGGGCCATGTCGCGGATGGTATCGGCCAGCCTGTCCTCGCGGCCTTCCAGCTTGTTCGCCACGAAATGGAAGCTGTTGACGAAGCCCCATGCGAGTTCGGGGGCGAGCGGGTCCAGCCTTGTATCGCCTAGCAGGTCGAAAATGGCGGCGATGATGCCGCCGCATTCCGCCTGCGCTGCGAGGGGGTCGGGCATGAGAAATTCGCCCGGTTGCTCGTCGGGTTCAATGATGGTGAGGGGTAAGGGGTCGCCGAAGGACGCCACGAAATCGGGTGTCTCGGTGAGTTCGGCATAGAGTTCCGGCAGGTCGGCAAAGCTGCTAACGCTGCGCAAGGCCGTTGGCTTGCTCATGGGCTGGTTCCTTGTGACGGGATGACGGTTCAGGGCCGGGGAAGCGTTCCAGCGCTCCCCCGGTCCGTCTGTTCGTGCCGCTTAGAAGGGCACCTCATCGTCAAGGCTGCGTCCGTTGCCGGTATAGCCGCCGTCCGGTCCTGCGGTGCTGCCGCCGGAGAAACCGCCGCCTGACCGTCCGCCGAAACCGCCCGACCGCTGGCCGTTGCCCGAGCGTCCACCAAAGCCGCCGCCTTGGCTGTCGCGCTCGCGTTCGCGCCGCCACTGGACATCAAAGCCGTTCGTCTCGTCCCCGAACAGGGCGATGGGAAGCGGCTCGCGGAAGCTCGGATCGTCCACCATGCCGGACAGGAACACCTCGTCATTGGAGCGCATCTTGCGTTCCCAGACGACGCCGATCTGGATTTCGTCGCCAGCGCGGTTCGTCTCGTAAATCTCATAGACGGGGGCGCTGTCGCTCTGTCGATCCTCGACGCGGCGCATGATGAGGTAGGGAAAGCGCATTTCGCGAGTGGCGATCTTGCCGATAATGTCGCTGGCGCGTTCGTCAAACTTGAAGCTACCGATCTTCATGACTTCATCCTTTCTCTGTGCTGTGGCTCGCTTCTCTTTCCCGGCCACATCAGAACCCTACTCCCTCCCCTCCATTACTTCCATGTCATTGATTTCTTGACAGAAATCCATCGTACCTGGTGAGCCTGAGCATCGAACGGCCGCGTCAGCGGCCCACAAATGACGAAGACGCACCGGCCGCTTGCGGCCGGTTCTGCTTGAATGGAAAGGGAGCGTGGGCCGGCTGACAAGTCATCGCACCCGGAGCCGCCTTCGCAGGTCCGAAGGCGCAGGGCGGGGCTCTTGTCCGCAAGAAGCACGGGAGGGGCTCTAGCGAAGCTTGGTGAAAAGGGGCCGGCGCTTCTGTTGAAAACAGACAAACATCGCCGGCCCCTTTTCGCCTAGCGTAGCTTTGTCCCGACGCAATTCTTGCGGACGAAACCCGTCCTGCAACGCACGGATCCTGCGAGGGCGGCTCCGGGGGCGATGGCTTGTCTGCTGGCTCCACGATCCGCATCGCGCGACTAGCGCGATTCCTTAGGCGAAGCCTGCAATGCGGTGGTCGTGCCGGCCATCCTGACGCCTCGGGGAGAACGCCTCCCCCTGCCCCGCACCCACGCGGAAGGGATCGTTACCCCGTCAGGGGCCAAGACCCGCAGGGGCTTGGTCGGAGCGAAGCGGAGATAGAGCCCGGTGCCCGCCTTAGCGGGCATCCGCCCGACCTCGGCATGCCGATGCTGTCGTCAATCGCTCGGCGTGCAATCCCGAAATGCCCGGCCTTCATGACAAACCGGAGGCGGACCCTATAGCAATGTGCTGGATCACCGTTGCCGGATCATTGCCCCGTGACACGCTTGCGCCATCGGGCACCGTGGGTCGTTGACCGCTCGAAGCCATAGCCGGCCCATACAAGATCGTCATCGAGATAGGGATCGTTGGCGAGGAGGTAGCGGACCGTCAGGCTGTTGCCGTGCTGGACCAGATAGTGCTGGTTGATCATGCGGGCTGCGTCTGCCGGCATGGGCAAATTGCTGAAGCCGGGTGGACCACCAGCGACGATGAAGGCGCCGCAATATCGATCGAGCGTAAGCCACCAGGTTCGCAATTCGTTGAAGAAGGCACCGAAAATGGATTGATGGCCCGGCGCCGAGATCATCAGCGTCGGGTTGGTTGAGGTCCGCAAAGGGATCGGAGAATGGCAGACCATGACGTTGATGGCGTCGGCGTCCTCGGGAATATTCGTGTCCATCGCGCCCTCCCGAAAGAGCGCATGGGCATTGTCGGCGGACGCTGCGATCCATGCGTGCATCTCGCGCTCCTCCTCGCTCAGGTCGGCATCGAGGTCACCGTCTGCGAAGCGGGCGGACTCGGTCTCGATGAAGCGCAAGGTCTCGAGATTGCGACGCTGGAGGTGACGGGCGAAACCATAGATCGGGATCTTGTCATCTTCGCTGAGGCTGGTGCAGGCGCCATCGGCGATCTTTGTCCAGGTCAGACTGTTGGAGAAGGGCGTCTCGATCATATGGTTGATCGGGCCTTCGATAGAGCCGGCCACCCCGTCGTCGACATAGTCGTGGAGGGCGTCCTCATAGCCGATGCGGTCGATGGATTTGCGGTCGATCGCGAGGATATCGCCATGCCGTTCGACCACGCGAACCTTGTTCGCATCGTCCGGGCAGGCGAAGCGACGGAGATAGAATTGGGGCACATAATGGTGCCGCTTGGGCTTCCCGGCGGTCATTCAGGCGTTCCCTCGGCAGGGACCGTGGTCCTGACCGATGCGGCCTGTGCGTCGATATCGAAACCGTCGATCGAGAGCCCGACGATCATGTTGATGAAGGTCTTGGCCTCCGCAATCACCGCCTCGGCCTCATCCTTGTTGCTGAAGGAACCTTGGTGGACGACGGCATTGCGGACGGTGTTGATCTTGCCCGCCGAGCTGATCAGGGCGCGTGCGGTTGGGCTTGTCCGGGGGGTCGCGAAGAAAACGGGTACGAACAGGCGCTCGACCTTCAGCGGGAGACCATTTGCCCATCGGAGGAACTGGTCGACGATGGCGGCATCGAACTGGGTCTTTTTGCCCCACTCCGTGCGCACGGCATAATTCGCGGCGATTTCCGCAGCCGTGGCGCAGCGCACGATCGCCGCGGAGGGTTCATCGCGCCCATGAAGCCCGGATAATTTGGTCCATTGTGACTGGAGTTTCTCAAGGTCGGTGCGTTCGTTATAGGGTTTCCTCGAAGATTTCCGGTGAGCATCGCCTTTGGCAGTCGTCACGCATTCCCCCTGTGTCTTTAACTCCATGCAACTGTATCGCATCGGCGTCAGCACAGCGAGGCTATGATGACTTGCAAGGATGCGGGAAAGCTTCACCCTTCGGGGCGCAAGGAACCGTGGAAGGGGATACCGAGAGTGTCGACGGTGGAGCAGTTACCAAGGATCTTTCAGGCCAATCTTGGTCGGTTCTTCGACCGCGTGATCCTGCCGGTCATGGAGAAGTTGCCGTCCCACGCGGTGCTGGAGACCGGAGAGGCTGATAGCCTTGACCAGTTTCTGGATCGGGCTGCAGCGCAGGTCGACAATTATACCTCCAACGAGGCGGCCAAGGCGTTTGTCCTTACCCTCGCCGGTCTGTTCGAGCGGCAAATGAGCCGCTGGGCGCGCGCGACGCAGGATGCGGGTATTGCCGACATGAGCAGGCTCACCGGCTTTGAGCCACTGCTTGCGGGCTGTGCCGAGCAGGCCAGCATCGATCTTTCGGTCGAGGGTCTTGGGGATGCGCTGACGCAGATGTTCGTGGTCGCCAATGTCGTGCGCCATGGTGAGGGGCGGTCCTGCGATAGGCTGCGTGCGCTCGCCCCTGACCTGTGGGATGAGCACGCCGTCGACTATCATGATCTCCTCCCCGGAACGGCGGTGGCAAGTGAGCATGTCCGTGTTCGGGAGGCGGACCTTGGGCGCTATATCTGGGCCACCACGAGGTTCTGGGGCCTGGCCGATCCCCTGCCCCTGGCGGTGACGAACCCGCCTTATGGACAGTATCTCAGTGCGAATTTTGGAGACGGCACCGCCCCAGTCTGATGGCGCTCATGGCGGAGATGGGGACTTGGCGGTGCGTATCTTCGTGCGTTTATCCCTTCCGGATGTTCGAATGAGCAATTCCGGGCCGTCAGGAAATAGTTCGGTAACGTGTGGGCATCCAAGTAAGTGGACATTGGTCCAGATGGGCGGCGCTGCAACGAAAACGGGGAGATCGCCTTGAGCGGGTGGAATCATTTACCTAAATGTCCGCGGGGGCTGCAAATCAAGCGGTGGAAGCGCATGTGCGCCCATGTCCGTGATCTTCTGGAACTTGAACGCGCCCAAGCAGATGATCCGCAGAGCATGCGTGCTGCCCGCCTTCGGGAGAGCATTGCTGCCGACCATGAGGTTGCAAAATGGCGCCAATTCCCAGTGGCACAACAGGCCGTGCTTGATTTGGTTGAAGGTAGGCGGCGCTATGAGTGCTGGATCTCCGAAAATCCTGGTGAGTTTTTGGAGTGCCTGCACCGAGCTTTTCGAAACCGGTCCAGTCGGCTGAGCCGAGATGACAGCGAGGCTTGGAGCCGCATTATGAACGGCATAATCCTCGGGCATCACAGAATCCAATTTGCCGTAGGCCAGGGAGGTTTCCACGTTGGTGGGCTGACGCGCTTGGCAGCTAGCCGCACCCTCTTTGAAGAATGGGCAGAACGAAAAGAGCTTGCCAGGGCAGACTTCCTCTACATCTATGACTGCGGGTCACATCCTCTCAAGCATGTGGAAGCTGAGATATCGTATTTTCTTCGTAGGAGTGGCAGTCGGCAGCTTGATTTTCTGTTCCTCTCTCATTTTGATGGCGATCATATTTCAGGCATTCCGGCCCTTATCGGAGACGGGAAACTCAAGGTTGCTACGGTAGTCATTCCGTATGTGGACGATCTTGAGAAAGTGGTCGCTTTCGCTCGAGCGGCTGCTCGATACGAGCCGGTCCCGGAATTCTTCAAAAATCTCGTTGTCGACACCGTGGGAACGTTCAAGAATCTCGGCGCAGATCGAATCTTGCTTATGGGAAGCGACGACGGTCCAGGACCTGATGCGCCACTTGCCGATCCGATCGGCGGCGGTTCCGAAGATTTGCCGTGGAAGCTGGGACCGCTCGGCGACGAAGCTGTTGAAGTTCGAAGCACCGGGCGCGACAGCTTCTATGTTCGCAACGGTGTGATCGACGTTGAAGGTTCAGTAGAGAAGGACCTGCAAATCGCCTGGCGGTTTCTTCCATATGTGCAACATGCGGACGAAGACGCGAAGGAACTCTTCGCGGAGATCGCTGAAACGCTTCTCGGCTGGGATGATGGGACCTTTCGTCAGCGTATCCGCGATTCAGAGGAACGCCAAAAGCTGATAACCGAGCAGGCAGCAGTCCTTGGCGAAGCCTATCGCCGTGCGTTTGGCAACAAGAATGCAACAAGCCTGTCGCTCTACTCAGGCCCCGCGGAACCATCTCGCGTCGGCGCAACCGTGATTTGCCCCGGTCTCTCCCCCCAGCCTCAAGCGAAGATTGGCTGGCTTGGGACGGGTGATGCTCCGCTGCGTAAGGCTGCTAATGTGGAAGCCTTTGAGAGTCATTATGCTGAACTGTTGGATGCAGTTTCGACCTTCATGTTTCCGCACCATGGCTCCATTCACAACAGCAATTACAAGCGGCTTATCGGTGACGCGGACATTTATTTCGCTGCGGCGGACCCCGTAAGGGACGATTGGGAGCATCCGGCCCCGAAGCTACGGAAGGCTGTTGAAGATGCTGGCAAGAGCTTCCACCAGGTTAGCAGCGCGCGAAGCTCAAGGCTCGAGGAAGCGATGATCCTTTTCTGTCCCCCGAATGAATTGGACTAGGCATTGCGCCTTTTCCCGGCGCTATGTCTCTCGTCGTGATATTGCCGAGACGATCCGGTTTTCCCCGATGCTGAAGATCTTAGGGTGAGAATCTGGCTGGATTCCGGCAATATATGAACCCGCCCGATGTCGAACCAGGTTCGACCTGGAGTAGCCTGTGAGCAAGGATAGCCCTGAACATCCCCAGCCGAAGGCATTCGATCTGCTGGCATCTCTGGCCGCCTTCGCGCAGCGGGAAGGAATAGCGCTCAACGACCGGACACTCATCGACAGGTTCATGGCGGATGCCCGACCGAGGCTCGAAACGGCGCTATCCGACGCGACGCTGATCCATGGCTCGCGGACCGAACGGCTGTTCGAAGCGACAGTTGTGACCCTCGGGCGCTATCGGATGTTGAAGACTGAGGATATCGGCCGCGTGCATGGCGCTGCGAAGGCGCGTGCGCCCGACTTTCGGGTCGTTCTCGACGATGGCGAGCAATGGCTTGTCGAGGTTAAGAATGTGCGCCGCAGCAAGCCGTTCAAGCAGTGCACATCGATGTCGGCGGCTTACCTTAACTCGCTGCAATCCTATGCCGACATGGTCGGCACGCCGCTCAAGCTGGCGATCTTCTGGTCGCTCTGGAACATCTGGACCGTCATTTCTCCTGAGCGTTTTCGCCGTCCGGACGGCGGCCTGCGTGTGACCATGCAGGACGCTGTGATGGCGAATGAGTTCGGCAGGCTTGGCGAGGTGATCATCATGACGCGGCCGCCGCTTCGCCTGGTGCTTGACGCCGACAGAAAAATGCCAAGGACGTTGAGCCCGGAGGGGTTGGCGGAGTTCATGATCGGCGCGGCGCGCATGTATAGCGGGGACATGGAACTCACCGATCCTCGCGATCGCAGGCTGGCGCAGGTCCTTTTCCTGTTTGGCGATTGGACCGTGGATGAGCCGATCGCGCGGATGGATGGTGGCGAAATCGCCGGAGTCGAGTTCGTCGCGCAGCCTGAGGAACCATCGGACCAGGGCTTTGACGGGATCGGCTGGGCAAGCCGGATTTTCAGCCGCTATTATGCCGCGCAGACGCTCGATGGCGATCAGGTGATCCAGCTCCATGGCGAGGCGGTGCCTGAATGGTTTGCGCCGCTTGGGAACTGGGACTTCAAGAATAGCAGGCTGCCATTATGGCTGGGGCGTGTCGAGCCGAACGGCGAGGCTACCAAGGCCGAGCCTGACGCCGATTGACTGGTCAAGTCCGGCGCGAATCGCGGTTGCGGTCTCCCCATTAAGTTCGTCGGATCTCAGGCCGAGCAGGGACACCACGCGTCGGCGCAGCTCGGGAATATATTTGAGGAACTCCCGGTCCTTGCGTTGGTTCGCCAGCAGTTTTTCGATCGCCTCCAGGCTCCACAATATGGTGATCCAGCATTCCATGAAATCGACCGGCATCGCCTCGAAATCGCGTGCGAGCATGACGCGCCGTATCGCGGGCTTCCCGCCGCAGAAAAAGGCGACAAGGACGCGCACGACGAAGCGTGGCCATCCAAGGAGGGCACTGGATGTGTCCAGCCCCTTCGGCAGGTCAGGGCACCGGGCCTTGTAGAGGAGGAACAATATCCAGTAGCGCAGGCGCAGCACGTCGCTGGAGCCGAGCGCCTCCTCGCCGGCTTCCAGATCCTCGGTATAGCCCAGAATATGCCGCTCATAGAGCTTGGCGTCGACGGGCGCAGGCGCAACAGATGGCTTGTCGGTGTCGCGCGGTTCAATCTTGTCATCAGCCGGGTCGTCTTCATGGTCGGTGTCGGCCTGTTCGTCAGACGGGTCATCAAAAGCCGCATCGTCGTCGTCAGGTTGGTCCGTTCCAGGTCCTCGACCGGAGAGCAGATTGAGGAAGTCGCGAATCGTGTCGCTATAGGTGCCGGCAAGACTGTTATCGCCCTCGCCGCCCGAACGGCCAGCGCCAGAGCGTGCCTGGGTGAACTCCTCATAGCTTAAGCGGACGGGCGCCGCCGGCTCGTCCGCGCTTTTGCGCTCCTGCGGCCGGGCGGCTGACAGGGCGCGCGGCTGGGTCACGGACTCGAAGTCCGCGCGCACGAGGGTCTCGAATGCCTGATGCATCCAGAGATCGAAATCCGTGCCATCGGTGAAAGGCGCGAGCGCGCGGGCCACGCTGCCGGTCGCGGCCTCCCGGCGTCGGGCGCGTAATATCGCACGGTGGGTGATGTGCGCGAGGGTCGAGATGACGTCGCCGGTGACAAGGCGGGCGAAGAACAAGGATCTGTGCAATGCGGGATCGACCGGCGCGCTTCGCCGGCCGTCGGCCTGGATGAAGGATGGCACCGGGATGGTCTCGATCAGGCGCTCCGACCGATCGAGCAACTCAATGTCTCCGGTCCCTGTATCCGCGCGTGCCGGTGTCCAGAAGAGCTGGCCCTGGTCGAGTTCGAACGTACCGGGTTGTCGGGCTTCGATCGTATCGAGCGGGATAGGGGACGTCACGACTGGTGGCGACAGGTCGGAAAGCTTGATGGGTTCCGCGTCGATCCAGCGGTCGAGGTCCAGGGCTTGTCGTGCCGTGCCGGACGGAACCCTTCGGTAGATGCAGGCTTCGGCGTTAGCACCTGCAGCCCCTGCCGTTCCGAGCGCGGCGCGTGTGCAATTGGAGCTGCCGAACAGGATATGGTCGTGCTGCGCGGTCGAAGCGATGATGATCTTGGCGTGAGTGAAGCGTCGGGATGGCCAGTGGAGATCGACGATCCTCGCCTTTCTGGCAAAAGGCGCATCGACCGGGAATTCATGATGATTGCGGTCGATCGGCAGGATGATCCGGTTGGGGGAGAGGCGCTGAGCGAGATCGGCCAGCGCAGCAAGGTCATGGTCCCAATAGGGGCTGATCACCATCAGGGTCTGGACCTTCGCGCCATCGACCAGCGACACGAATCGGTCTGCTATTCCCGTGTCGCCGGGGCTGTGGAGGAAAGCGATGGCGGTCCCGTCGTCCAGCTCGTGGGCCCTATCCGTCGCCGGGCCAGCGAGCCAGGACGCGCGTTCGTGCGCCCAGCGCAGTGCATCGCGCGCTGGAGAACTGGCGGTGGGCACCAGTGCGTTGAGATAGTGCCAGATGGCACGAATGATCTCGCGCTCGGGGCGGTGCTCGTTCTTGCATTCGATCTCGACCACGACCTCGGCGTTTCCGGCAAGGCCCGATGCGGTGAGGTTGGCGGAACTGACGAAAGCCCGGGCGCTTTCCCGGCCGATCTGCAGGATGATTTTCGGGTGGAAAATGCCATCTGCGGCGGGCGGGCTGTAGAGCGCATAGTCGCGGCCGAGCGCGACAGGAAGGGTGGCGCCGTCAGAGAGCGCGAGCGCGGTCATGCGGGCATCGGTCAGAAGAAGGAGGTTCGCGGCGCCGCTGGCCATGAGCTGTGGCAGCAGGATTTCCTCGACCGCGGAGAATTCCAAGGCGAAGCTGGTGGCGATCGCACTATGGAAAGGGCGACCGCTGCGGCGGCCCAGACGATCGGGGAGTTTCATTGACCGGCATCCCGCGCCGCCAGACCGTGTGGTGTCAGGCCGTCGTCGTCGAGGAGATGGATGTCGGCGAGAAACTGGATTGCGGATGCCAGGCGCGGGGTCGTGGCGACCGGCTGATAGGCGGCCAGATAGACGAAGCGCCCTTCGCGCTGCTCGTACAGGAACGTGTAATCGCGTTGTCGCCGCAGCTTTTGCATGGCGACATGGCTGTGTCGCCTGATGACGCGCTCGATCATATAGTCGGCGATGAGAGGGACGATGCTCTCCCCTTCCCTGCCTTCCAGCCAGGATATTTCTGTGCGCAGTGAATGGGCCACCCCGCGATCGGGCAGACCTTGCGCCGCGGCGCCGGCGAGATCGGGCCGGTCAAGGAGCCTCTGGTGGAGCGCAGCGATCAGGCGCAGTGCGCTGACGGCCTTGTCTGCAGCCGCACCGCGTGCGCCGGTGAGTTGGTCCCACGCATCGGCATAGGCGAAGCTCTGCGAGTCGACCCCGAGACGCAGCACGCGCCAACTTGAATTCGGATCGGGGTCCTCCAGCCTCTCCAGATGGGCGACGACATCCGCGCGGATCTCGGCAAGCGACCTGCCTTGTGGCTCGGCGTTGATGATCGCTATGCCCCAGCCAAGCAGCGCGGCGCATGCCACCTGCATCATGTCCTGGCATTGATAGGCTTCCCAGGCGAGTCGCTGGGTCTCCAACCGAAGAGGAAGGGCCTGTTCGGGTGGATCGAAGAGATGCCAGCGGACTTGGTCGGGGCCTGGCCATTCCTCGTGCGCGTAGGCGGTTTCGAGGATGAGGCCCAGAGACGCGGCGCGGCTCGGTCCGGTCTTGCCCTCGTCGCCGGACCGGGCAAAGAGCAATGTTTCGTAGAAGGTCCGCTCCTCGCTTTCCTCGGGGATTTCCGAAGGCGCGATGGGTTGAAGGCGGTCGAGTTCGCGGAGGCTCACCTTGGCGTCGGTGATCTTCTGTCGCAGCAGCCTGGCGAGGTCCGGCCCGATGGCGTCGGCAAACAGGGAGGCTGCGCGACGGCCGAGATCCTTGGTGGCGACCTGGATGCCGTGCCGGTTCTCGGTGAAGAGGTTCATTTCGGCCATCTGGCTGTAATAAGCGCCGCCGAAGACACCGAGCGACTGGCGAAGATAGCGTTCCTGCGCCGGATCGGTCGAGGCAGCCGCCTCGAAGTCGATGACACGTCCTGCGGCCGCAAGGCGGCGATTGGCCCATTCGATGCCGCCGACCCCGGTTTCGCCGGCTCGTGCTGAGACGAGGGCATAGAGCGCCTCGGCGCGGCGCACCCAGTTGCGCCAGGCCTCGAAGTCGCTGGTCGCGCCCCGACGGGCATAGGTTTCGCTGATCCAGCAATAATAGCCATAGTAGCGCATGCGCAGGGTGACGTTGCTGATGCCGGGGAGCAGCGACTGATAGAGCAGCACGCCACTATTCTGCATGCCGAGTGGGTCGAGCCCGCGCTTGTCGGCCTTTTCGGTCCATTGTGGCAGCAGGTTCATTGGCCCTCTTTGACTGTCCGGGCCAGCGGCCTTATTTCACCATAGTAATGAGTAATGAAGCAATGGTGATCAATCGAGCTGGTCATTTCGCGAGATGATCTGGGCAGCGCGTTGCACGGAGGTTGCCGCGACGGCTGCGAGAACGAGGCCCGCCAACACGAAACAGAGATCGCCGACGATGCGCCAGGCCAGCACCCCGGCGATCCCGCCGAGGAGGAAGGACAGCACCGTGCCCGTATGAAGGTTCAAACGGGTCATGATCTCCCCATGTTCTGCGGGGTCAGCTTTGCCGCGAAGGATATCGAGCAGCCGAGCAAGCCCGATGCCGATATCGGTGGCCATGCCCGACACATGGGTGGTGCGCACGCGCGCGTTCGAAATATGTGTGACGATGGCGTTCTGCTGCCCCATCAGAAATGCGAGGCCGACGATCAGCATGGGCACGCCGGCGGAGCGATCGAGCGCCATGCGTGCGAGACCGAGCGCGGCGAGAAGAGCGGCTTCGATCAGGATGACGCGTGCGTAGATGGTGTCGATCCCACGCCGCAGGCCTGAGCTGATCGCGAGCGTCGAAACCAGGGAACCGGTGATGAAGGACAGGACAATGGTGAGATAGCCAAGACCCTGTCGCCACTGCCCCATCGCGAGCAGGCTGGAGAGGGCGGACACATTTCCGGTCATGTTGGCCGAGAAGAAGCCGACCTCGTGAAATGTCGCCGCATTGAGGCCGCCCGCCACCGCCGCGAGCGCGAAGGCCAGGTTGCGGTCCAACCGGCTGTCGCGCGCATCCCCTTGGGCAATCAGCATAGCATGATCATCCGCGCGGCGGGCCGATACGCACAAGCTTGGTGCGCGCAGTTTCGCCGCGAAGAAGTTCGATCGAAGAGACCGGCTGGCCCAGAGCGTGGGCTAGAAGGCGCAGGATCGCATCATTGGCCTTGCCGCCCTCGGCTGTCGCCGTGGTTCGTACCAGAAGTTCCAATGACCCGGCGTCCGACGGCAGAAGGATCGCGTCAGCCGAGGCGTTCGGCGTGGCGCGTAGTGCGAGCCGTCCATCGTCATCCGCCAGTTCGCGGATTTCAGTGGCGGAGGGCATCGGGATCCGGCGCCGCGCCATCAGCGCTTGCGGACGAACTCGGCACGCAGCACGAGGCCCTTGATACCGTCGAACTTGCAATCGATTTCCTGGGCGTCGCCGGTCAGGCGGATGGACTTGATTAGCGTTCCGCGCTTGAGCGTCTGACCCGCGCCTTTGACGTCGAGATCCTTGATCAGCGTCACCTGATCGCCGTCGGCGAGAAGGTTGCCGACGGCATCGCGGACCTCGAGCTGAGCAGCGTCGCGTTGGCGCTGGGCAAGTTCGGAAGCCGGCAGCCATTCGCCGCTTTCTTCGTCATAGACATAGTCATCGCTGCTATCGGTCATCTGTCCCTGTCCGTTGGTTAGTCATCCTTGGGCTGCCGCAGCCTGGCGCAAGCGCACACCGCGTCCCCCGGTCTGACTGGGTGCATTTTCGCCGATCAACTCGACACCCGCGCGTTCAAGCGCGGAGACGACCTTGACCAGCGTTTCCACGACCCCTCGCACCTGCCCGTCCGACGCTTCCATGCGCTGGATCGTGGGAAGCGATACGCCCGCCAGTTCCGCCAGCCGTTTCTGGTCAATGCTGAGCAACGCGCGGGCGGCGCGCATCTGCTGTGATGTGATCATGCGGTGTCTATGATGTATTATCCATCATATTTCAATCTCACCGTATCACTATACATATGCTACATGGCAACCACTCGAAAATCAGATATGCCGGGTTCGATCTTGCGATGCACATGAGAATGACGCGGTTCGGCGGATTTGACGGCACTCGGCAGATGATGGCGCGATGAAGACGGGCAAGCGATTCAGGGGATTTCTTCTCCTTCAAAATATGATGTTGAAGGATTTCGTCCGGGAAGGAAGCGCACGGCAGTCGCTTGGACGGGAAGAGATCGATCGTCTTTGTCAGCTTGAGGCGCTCAACGCTGCGGAGCTGGCCAGATGGGAGCGCGATCTGTTCGCAGGCAGTGATCAATCGACATCCCAGCAGCGATGCGGTGGCTAAGGTTTCCGATTCACATCGCGAACGACCCAGGCGCTTTTCCTGTGCGTTGGGTGCCAGCTTGTGATTTCAGGGGCGATTGCAGGTCGGGCCTGATCTGAAGCATAGTTCGGCTCTTGCCGTGATCATCCGACCGTCAGGCCGGACCGATCCACAGCAGTTCGAGGATGCTCGCTCCGCGCTGCCAGGCCTCGACCCGAACCCGCCGATCCTGATGCGTCCGAAGATCGGAGTCTGTCTGAAGGCGCCAGAGAGGCCCCTCGTCGACCTCCAGAAAGGGGCCGCGCTCGTTGAGGCGCAATATCCCATGCAATCGCAGCGGCGCCTTGCTGTCAGTCATGGGCGAGCGCCTCCAGGCTGGAGACTGCCAAAGGGGGAATCGGCGAAAAATACGGAACAGACATTGCCCTCGCATGGCATAGGCGCGCTCGGGCTTGCAATCTTGTTCATTTTATGTTCTCAGACATGCTGAGGAGCCACGCCATGATCCGCGCTTATCTCTGCAGCTATGACTATAACTTGCCCTTGGACGATGCGGCGGTCGATCCTGACCTGCCGCTGGTTCGCCGCAGGCTGGCTAGTCTTGCAGCGGGCGAGGGCCTGGACGGTGGCTATTATGAGGCGCAGGAGATGGCCGAGGCGTTTCTCGATGCCGCCCGGGAGGCGAATGCGGGGATCGAGGAAGAGGATAGCCCTGCCCGCGTTCGGCTGCGTGACATTTTGCATCGCGACCTTGCCTATCAGCATGAGCTGTTCGGCGAAGTTTGCGAATTGCCATTGGCGGACGCAGCGGCGCATCTCGCCTGGCTCGCCGATCTGATGAGGCGTCGGGCCGACATGGCGCGGCCGATCGCGGCCGTGCTCGGCTATCGCCACTGACGCGGCCCTCACCGGTACAATCGAGCCTTTGCCGCGTTTCGTCTTCGAGATGCCCGCATGCGATGACGTTGCGGCGGGCGCGATGCATGACGTTCAGGCGTTTCCCAGGCGGGTGGCCACCGAGCGAACGATGCGGGCTTGGTCGGGGCCGAGCGTGGCGAGGAGTTTCAGCTCCGCGTCCGTGAGTTCTCCCTCGGTGGCATAGGCATCGATAGTATAGCTGCCCCGCGCGAAGGTGTCGGCCGAGGGCGGCACCATATCGGTGTAGGATTGCGGCCAGAAGCAGATGAGCAACCAGGGCCAGTCCGGTATCTGGGGCTCATAACGAGCGAAGATGATGTCGCTGGTGCGTAGGCCAGACGGTCGCCGGTCGAGAAGAGCAGGCGCTACAAGGGTCATCCGCGGCTCACACAGATATGCCTCGAACTCGTGCACCTCCGCGAGGCTTTCGAGGATGACCGGATAATAGCGGCCGAGTGCCAGACCTCCGCCGGAAAAGCGAAGTGGGATATCGATCAGCAGGATATCCGGCAATGTCGGGAGGGGCCGATGATAATAGAGCCTCTTTGCTGCCAGTTCGTCGATAAGTCGCATCGAGGCAGTTTTTCGGCGATGTTGCTGGGCAGTCAACAACAGTCGCAGACAGATTGACGGGATCGTCATGCCGCCAGACGCTCGACACCCGCATTGAAGCGATCAATCCAGTCCCGCATCGTCGGACGTTCGGCGAGTGGGATCTGGGCCGCGACGCTTTGGAAATCGATCAGATCAACCGGAGCGCCGGCAATGATGGCGTCTATTTCCGAAGCAGGGAGCAGAGCGCGTTCGCGGATGAACCGGGTCATCGAGCCGGGACGCTCACGTGTCGACGTCCGCCACAGACCCTCGACCGTCACAAGGCGTGGTGCGGCGCGAGCCTCGACCAATATGATCAGACGGAGACACCAGCGCGGGAGGCTCATCAGCTCGCTGCTTTTCTGTGCCAGGCAGAGCCAGCAGGCGGATTTGATCGGTACGGGTAGACCTTCGGCTCGGATCCGCGCGATGCAGGCGTCGCGATCCCAGCCCCAGGCGCGTAAGGGGTAATGATAGTCGTAAAGGTCGCTGATATGGCCCTCGCGATGGGCATAGCGGCGGCTGTCGGCGGGCGAGTTGTCATAGCCGATGAGCTTGACAACCTTACCGCCCTGAGCCCATATTCTCTGCGCTGGCTCCCATTCTTTAACCCATTGATCTTGGGGCTGTATTTTCCATTTTTGACTGCAACTGTGGCGGCCGAAGCTGATCGACGGCAAGGTCGCATTGGTCAGGCAGTTTTCGAGCAGCGAGAAGTAAGGCGGCCAGTGCTTGAAGCGCTTGGGCACATAGCGCACGACATGATGCTCGATATGGCGCCGGTCCATCCAGCGCTGGAAGATCGGCAGGAAGGCATAGGTCTCCTCGCGCTCGACGCCGGTGTCGGCTGTGAGCACTGCGGACAGGGGCAGCCCCCGCGAGACCCATTCGATGATCATCGCTGTGCTGTCGACGCCCATGCCCCAGGCGGCAATGACAGGGCCGCCCGGCAGCGCAGCCAGGCAGGCGTCGTCGTTCGCCGCCGCGATGGGCGGACGTTTCAGGTCGTACATGGCTGATCTCCGGGAAGGAGTTCGGGAGCCCCGAAGGAGCGTCGCTGTGCTGGTGTGGTAGCCGATCCCGGATGCCGGGCGGCCGCCATACGACGATGGCGGGGTTCCCGAGGCCACGAGAGTCGCGGCGCGTGGTCGCTCAGAAGTCGAGCGGGACGCTGACCATCGTGTCGGGGGGACATGGCTGCTCGGTCAGGATATAGCCGAGGCGATTGACGGTGTGCATGCCGTCGGTGATTTCGAGGCATTCGTCGCCGTCGATCACGGTCCAGACATTTGCCATGGGTTGCGCGCGGAGGAAGGCGAGGTCCGGGTCGGAGGCTTCGAAAAGACACCCGCCCCGGCCGAAGTCGAATCCCGCGGTCGCGAGCAGATGATTGGGCACGGGCCGGAATCGGTCCACGAACTCATCCTCGGTGAGGCTGAGAAATTGGATGACAGGTGGAGGGGTGCCGGGCGCCTCGGCTTTGGGCTGGCGCGATATCTCGTTGGTCATGGAAGTGTTCCTCATCAAACACAGTCGTTTCCGGCAGATGCAGGCGCCGGATCAGGCGACGAGCGTCATCAGCGCATGGTGGCGTTGCGGCCCGGTGCTGGAGACGCGAAAGGGCTGGAGCGGATCGCCGGTGCGCAGCACGAATTGAGGGTGGCCGGTCGCATGCCGCATTCGGATGGCAACGGCGTAGGCATGATCGAAGGATGCAAGCGCGGCGCGCTTGGACGAACAGGGTTGCATCGAGCAGGCGCTGGTCATGACTGGTGCTCCTCGGGAAGGTCGGGGTCGGGAAAGGTGGGCAGTTGCGACCAGGCCGGCTCGTCGCGGTCGAACAGGACCCAGGAGGCATCCCTATCGAATGCCGCCTTCAGGATTGCCCAGAACTCCGGGCTGATGTCGGGCGCTTCCCCGCCGCACCCGACGACGCAGGTGTGGACGAAGAAGCCATAGGCATAGGGTTCGATCACCAGATCGGGATGACCGACTTCGACACGTCCATCCGTCCCGCGCGGCGCGACGGCGATCAGGTGATCGATGTGACGACGCTCGGCCACCGGGAGATGGGCGGTCGAGCAGACAAAGAGTGCGGCATGGCGCATGGGAACGCTCCCTCACGAGGGCTTGGGTGAGTCTCGGGCGATGGGGCTCAGGCCGCTTGATCGAGTGCGAGCGAGAGCCTGTTCCTGTCGGCGGAGATGGTCAGGCTGCGGCCGCCCGGAATGAGCCACTGGACGTGCTCGAAGACTGCCTCACGCAATCGGGCGAGCAGGGCCTCGTCCTCGCCAAGCAGCAGCAGGTTGGCGAGATTTCGGGCTTCATGCTCGAATGCAAGCGATTGCGTATCCCAGCTGTCGCGCTCGCAGTCGTCGGAATAACAGAACAGGCTGGCATATAGCAGGTCGGCAAGCCCGTCCGGCTGCACATCGGCCTCCCCGTCGAACAGGATGGTCGCCTCGTCGAGCGTCCAGCAGCTATTGTTGCAGACCAGCATGTCCGTGGGGATGCGGTATAGGGTGGGTTCGCAAGGTGACGGGCCGCCGGGCCGCAGAAGGATCTCGGCGGAGAGCGCCTCGACGGACCCGGAGTCAAAATCGTCCGGCAGCGCGACGTCATCGGCATAACGATGGGAGATGCCACCGCGCTGAACGACGAAGCTGCAGGACAGGAGACGTGACAGTGTGTCGTACCAGCGATAGCCCACGAAATCGCGATTTTCCTGCACGAGTTTGCCTTCAAGGGGCGAGGCCCTGTCGAGCGCGCGGGCGAGCGCCTGCTCGATATCTGGTTCATGGTCGGTCATGATGATCATCGGCCCTGACCGGACGGCCGTTCCCTGATATCGATTGGCTGTGTCAGCGACGGTAGGGACCCAGCTATTGAGGGATGCTTCCGCTTCGGGGAGAAAGACACCAAGTTCCCTGGCTCTGGCCCATGCTTTATAGGGAAGGCGATGAGACGCTTCACAGGCGATGGCTTGGTAAAGCGCGACCTCGGCCGCTTCCCTGAGCCGGGACAGTGCCTCGTTCTCGACCATTTCCTTGCGCGCGGGGAGCACGAGCTGTAGCGCAGGCGCGTCGACGATATCGACCCGCACCCGCCAGTTATGGGGACTCTCGATTTCGCTCAGCGTGGGAAGCCGGGAGGCGACAGTCACGCCATGGAAATTGATCCGGGGGGTGTGGACTGCCTCGGTCGTGCCGTCGTGGAAGATGCCGATGCGACAGCCTTCCCATAATTCGATATGTGCGGCGCCGGCGAGAAAGTCTTCATACGGAAGTCGTGCGCCCTCGAAATGAACCGGTAGCGGGAAATACCGGGCTGCGAGATGCAATGTCGACCGAAGCTGCTCTTCCCAGGCGGCGGGCAACATGATCTGGATTTCGGTGCCGCGCACGATCCCGCATGGCTCTATCGCGAGCGGGACAGCCCCTTCCCAGCCATCGGCCGGAATATGGACCGCCCACCCCCGCCCCGCCGCTCGAGACCATGAGCGGACAACGACGTCGCGTCCGGCGAGGCTGAACACGCCCATGCCGGCTGGATCCTCGCGGGCGCGGATATCTTGCTGCCATCCTGAGTCGCCGAGCGTCAGGAGGTTGGCGGGATCGTCGATACCGCAGCCGTCATCGTAGATGGACAGCGCAGTGCCGGCGGGAAGATTGTAAACCGCGACATGGATCGCGCGCGCACCGGCACGGCGGGCGTTCTGGAAAAGCTCCAGCAGCACATCGCCGAGCGTACCGTTGAACAGGCGCGAGACCTTGGTAATGAGCGACTGGCCGACCTCGGGCCGGATGGTGGCGGGGAAGGACATGGGATGTGGCTCCTGTCTGGCGGAGACCAATTCCCCGCCGCACAGCCCCTCATCCCCCTCCCCTTTGCATTACGGCGGGGTGAAATGGATCAGACCAGTCGATGTGGTCGATGATCCAGGCAGGCACGAAATCCCAGTCGAAGCAGAGCGGATAGTCGTTCTCGACCTCGCGCCAGGACGCTTCGACGGCATCGGTCCAGCCAACCACAGTCAGCCGCAGCGCAGCGGTGCCGAGCGCATCGAACGCTTTGCCGATCGCGAGAGCGAGGCCGATCGCATCGGGATCCGTGATCGGCCTGCTGCGCAGGGCCAGAACCGACTCCCAGAGGCAGGCGGCGGTCTCGAGGCTGCCTTCGGAATAGTGTCCCATGAGGGGTCCTTTCGATGTCAGGCGGCGCGCAGGTCGCACCCCTGATAGAGGCCGAGGTCGGCTGCCATCAGCATGTCGATGCCTGGCGCGAACCGGTCGAACGCTTCGTTCAGATCGGCGACGGCGACGCGGTAGCTGGCCTCGCCAGGGTCGAAATCGAGGGCGAGCATCAGCGGGGTCAGCCGTGCGGTCATCTCTGGAAAGACCGTGCGGATGATAAGCGCCTCGATTCGCCGCGCTACCAGGTTGAGGCGCGCCGCGAGGCCCAAGGGGGTGGCCAACTCACGCTCATACCAGGTGGCGGGTGCTACGACGTCGGCGATGCGGGTTGATGGCGCCCGTCCATTGCCGATTCGGGCCTGGATGACGACGCAGCGCGGGCGCCGCTCGAGCGCCACTTCGGCCAGTGGCACGAGAGCGCGATAGTGATAGGTCGAGGCGGTGCCCGGGATGCGGGACCGAGAGACGATGACGTCCATTGGCTGTTCTTTCGATGGTGGAGGCAGGGGGCTGCGCGTTCGGCAGCAAGGAGGCGCTCGAGCGAAACTCGCCCGACGTACCTTCAAGAGAAGTCCTCCCCTCCGGCTCGCTAACGGGTCCGTTCGGCCTTGATGGCGAGGAGGTGTGCGAAGCGCGCCTGGACCGCAGCCGCGTCAGGAAAGTGGTCAGCGAGGCCGTGATGGGCGAGGATCGGCGCGCGCGCCTTGGCGATCAGCGCAGCCTCGGCGAGGCTCGGCATGCGTGGTGGCCAGCCTTTTACGTACCGCAGTTCCGGCGGCATTGCCGCTTCGAGCGTCCGGCGCTCATGGGATCGAACTTTGACGCGGGCGACCTCGCGAAGACGTGCGGCTGACAGCAATTGGGGTGCAACATCGGCGAGCCATCGTTGGGGCTGGAAGGAGAAGGTCGAGTCCAGCTCAATCGCCACGAGATGGCGGTAGAGATCGAGATTGCCGGGAGCTTCGGCGGAGGCAGCCAGATCGTGCGCGGATCCAAGCACGCAGAAGGCGCAGGACAGGCGCGTCGTGCGGTAGCGGACATAGGCTTCGTGCAACGGCAGCCCGTGGCGCTCATGAATCCCGAACACATCGTCGGCACTCCAGTCGACCGCCGGATGCCAGTTGAGCATGTTGGTGCCGGCGGCGTTGCCTGGCTTCGCGAAGCGTTCGTCGCTTCGGGAGATCGGCGTCGATCGTCGGCTCGGGCTTTCGTCGCGGCGCAGGCCGATGACCGAAACGATAGTTTCACCCCGATAGCGGCGCGCCAGTTCGGGGCCGATCACCTGGACCTTGAGTTCGGACGTGCAGAAACGCAGAGATGCCGATGACCATGGACCGATGAGATTATAGGTCTCGAGCGCCTCGTAACGGCGCTTGCCGGAAAGGAACCGCTGCTCCCAACGTGCGACCATGTCGCCTGCCGATCGGCTGACAACCAGCAGGGGAATCCCCAGTCTGTCCGCGATCGCTGCAACCATAGCCGGGGTCGACCGCCATTCCGCCCGGCCGAGGTCCGCGTGTATTGCGATCCGGCGGTGGCGGGGATGGCCCAAGGCGTCGAGCAGCGCGATGGCGGCATGGGCCGACGCGGTGGAATCCTTACCGCCTGAAAGATTGAAGGCGAACCAGGCACCCCGCCTGACAGCCGCCAACACCGTATCGTCGATAGCGGGCAAAGGATCGGCAGGCGCGGCGAGAAAGCCGCGCGCAAAAGCTGCGCCCATGCTGGTTCTCCTAAGGTGCGGTGGATCGGCGCGACCGCGCGCCGGTCAGCGGTCGGCAGGCACTCTGTTGTCGTAGAGAGGCTTTGCGTCGGGCTCCCATTCGCCGGGCAGCCAGATCCGGCCGTTATAGCTGATCCGCCCCACGGGCGTTTCAGCGATCAGGAGCATAGCCTCGGGGAACATGCTGGCGCCCAGACCCGATTGGTCCCGGCGCTCGCAATAGAGATCGGAGGCGTTCGCCCAGTTCGCCGCGGCAAGCTCTGGAAAGCCGCGCTGAATAACGCGAAAGGGCTTGCGCGAAGCAGCTTGCCGCCCGGCCCCGCCAAGGACGCGGGCAACATGTCCGGCATAGACGGCGACGGTCGCCCAGTAAGCAGCGACGAACACCTTGCGGGTTTCCCAGCTCGTTCGGCTACGGCGGCGCGCATCGGTGGCAATGTCGAGCAGCAACACGGCGAGCAGGGCGCGGATATTGGCGGGCATAGCCCGGATGAGGCGCGCGGCGGGAAGGCCGAGGACCGGATTGCGGACCTCGGCCCGGGAGGAGCGGCGGGTCATGGCGGCGTCCCTCACCACTCGAACGTTTCGAGACTGTCGACGCAATCCGCATCACGATCGAGAAGAAGCCAACGGCAGCCTTGTGCGCGCGCGAACTCGATGGCGGCCCAAAGCTCGTTCGGGACCATTTCGCGCTCGAGGCCGTCGAGCGGATCGGTGAGAACGAACCAGCCATAGCCGGCCTCAGCGACACCGAGCGGGCGGGATTCGGGGATCATGGGCGCCCATTGGTCGAGAAGGTCCGCGGTGGCGGGGCGGATATGGCTGGTGCTGATCACGAGATGGCGACCGACACGCAGTGCATGAGATGAGTCGACCGCGGGTGCCTCGATTGAGATGCGGTCTGTCCAGAGATATTCCTCTTCGTGCGCGTCGAAATAGATCGAAGCGGCCTCTTCGTCGGAGAGCGTCGAGGGATCGCGCCTGTCGCGAATCTCTGGCCACCATTCACGGCTGAATGAGGCGACCTCGGCCATGAGCGCCTCGCGGGTGAAGGCGGCGTAGAGATCGCCTCCGTGACGATGGTCGATGAACGCGGCGTGGATGTCGGCCGGCCAGGGGACAACGTGATCTTGCACGAGCCGCTCGGCCTGCGCCAATTCGTTGCAGAGAATATGGGCCGACGGGGCAGCGTCGGCGATGACCGTGCGTGCCCGCGCCAGCAGGCGCGCGAAATCGTCCCTTGTCATATGGGTCATGGATTGTCTCCTTGGAGATGTGCCGGATGGGCGAACGGGCGGCCCGAGCGTCCGATCAGGCGCGGTCGAGCGCCTGGGCGATGGCGGCGAGTGCATCGGCGATATGCTGCTCGACCTCCGGTGTGGTGATGCCGAGACGGGCCGCGATTGCGGTGAAATCCTCGTCGCCGAGGAAATCCGCCAGGAGAACCTGACGCGTGATCTCCGGCAGCGCGGCGACCGCGCGGGCGTATCGGTCGATCGGCGCAGCGCGGATTTCGGGTGGAGCGGCCACATCCACGCGGACCCATGCGCGCACCCAATAGCCGTCGCCATCGCGCTGGACGGTCTGTTCGTCGGGATCGACCCGCAAGCCGTGGGTGGTAGCCCAGCGTTGGCGCGCGGCAGCCACGATAGGGAGAGCAGCCTTGTCGGACATGAGGAAAGCGTCGATCCGCGCGGCGAGTTCGTAGCTCGTCCGACGCCGGTCGCGTCGCAGGCTGAAGCGGGGATGGTCGTTGAAGAAATCGAGTGCCTCGACAAGGAGGGCGCGGGCGTCATGGTCGGACATGGTAGGGTCTCCGTTGAGCCGATTCCTGATCGGCACCCATTCCCGTTCCCCCTTCGCTCCGGTTGCGACCGCTTGGCTCAGGCTGCTCGGGCAAGTAGCGGGAGCGCCGTCACGTCACTGGTGAGCGCGGCGCGATCGAGAACGGGATAAGGCAGGCTTGGCACTGTCCGTGCTGCGATCCGTGCCGCTTTGGTGAGCGGGAACAGATAGACATGGTTGCCCGGGTGCTTCTGGCGGCGCAGGAAGCCGGAGCGTTCAAGATCGGCGAGCCAGTGCGCGGGATCTTCGCCCGAACGACGGGCCCGGGCACCGGCCGCAACCAACTGCTCGGCCGCATAGCGCTGGCCGCATTCGTCATTACGGATCTTCGAGATCGCCCGGCTCGAGATCGGCTGGCCGTTGGGGAGGATGAGGTCGATACGCGCCGACGAGCGGCCGGTATAGCGGCTGCCCATCACGCAATAGAGTGTACCGACATGGCCAGGCATGAACATCTGGCCTTGCGCGTCGGTGCGACGGATGGGATCGGCGTAGGAGATGACGGACACGATCTCCGGCTTCTCGCGGCGTAGCAGTTTGAAGGCGCGCGAGAGCATCCAGGTTTCGGCGTTGCCGCCGGTGTCGTCGAGCAGCACGAGGCGCCCGAGGTCGCAGGCGCTGCGCGGATCGGAAAGTCCCGCCGATTTGGGGACGCTGGCATTGTTGACCGGGTGGGCGAAGACGCAAACACCGACCAGATCGGATCGCCCGCCGGCGCCGTTTCGGAAGAGACCGACCGACAGGCGTGTGACCGGCATTGAGGCGGCATAATGGTGCTGGCGGACGAAGGGGGCGGCCTGCTTGACGGTATCGATGATATCCACGGCGAAGCGCCGGGGATCGATCTCGGTGGCGCCAGGTACCCAGTGGCAGCGCCGATCGCGCCAGCGCTGGCTTCTGGTGGTGATCATGAGCGGCAACTCCGGTTGTAGCCGTGACTCCTCCCGCCGTGCCGTGATCGGTGGCGGGAGAGAGCCGGGGCCGCCTATTGTGCGATCACGCGGCGCGTGAGTTCGGGGATGCGGGAATTGTCGTAAGGACTGGAGACCGACATCTCGATCGCGTCGCGCTGGGCGCGATACCAGTCGGTTGCCTCGACCGTGTAAGTCTCGGTGGCATAGGGTTCGCCGCCGGTGGAGAATTCAACGGTGACGGTGAAGGTCTGCATTTCGACCTGGGCGGATGCGTGCATGATCAGATCCTTTCGATATGAAAAGGGCGGCTCCGACCTGGGTCGAAGCCGCCTTGGGGTGAGCGGGTATTGAAGGCCGGCCCGGTGGTCGGACCGGATGGTCAGGCGGCTGCGGCGCTCCGCCATCGGGTGGCGGCTTCATCAGCCGTCAGCTGGCCATGACTCTCGGTGCAGAAGCGCTGAAACTCGGCGTCCGACGCAAGGGACGTGGTTTCCAGCACCTGGATCACTTCCCATAGGAAAGCGGTAGCCGAATCAGCCTCGGCGACCGGAACCCAGAGGGCGAGATTGTTGCTGTCCGCGCCGCACCGCTGGCAGGTCTGGCTGTCATAGGTTGCGAACAGTGACCATGTCTGGGCGGCATCGTCCCACATGGCGTTCGCGTCCCGGCAGATATCCGCGCTCCCGCAATGGCGGCAGCGCGGCATGAGCGGAGCCGCTACGGGTGCGACCGATTGCGTCCCGGTCGTCGGCGGCGGACATTCGCCCTCGGTGAAACCGGGCGGCAACGCCAGGGCGGGAGCGATGTAGGCACTATCCACGCCGGGCCAGATACCGGTCAGATAAGTGGCTCCGCTATTCTCATAGTCCTCCTTGTGAACGGTCCAGTCCTCGTCCGCGATGGCGAGCCGGCAGGCATCTTCGGGGGTGGCCGCCTCATAGGTCCGGTGCCGGAAGACCGGCAGCCGGTAGGTGCTTTCGATCGTGAAGCTTGGCATGGCGTCCTCCTCAGTTGGCCTTGGCGAAGAGTTTGCGTGCCTTGCCTTCGATTTCGAGCCGCGTGTCCTGGTTGGATTTGGCGCGGGCGTGCGCGGTGATGCCCTGCACGAAATCGAACAGGCTGGCGGGCGGATGGCCTTCTTCGGCGATCACCGACTGGATGATCTTCGCGGTGTCGGTCTTGGAGAAGCCGTTCTTGCGCAGGAAGGAGTCGCGATCCTCGTCGGAGCGTGCGACGATGCGACCGCGTGCGGTCTTTATGCCTTCGATGAAGCTCCTGGCCGAAGAGTCGGCGAAGGTCTCAAGCGCGGGCGCCGCTTCATGGGCGAAGCGGTTGGCGGCGAATTTCGAGTGGCGGATCGAGATCTCCTCGAAATTCTCAACGCCCCAAAGGTTACGATTCATGCAAACGGCGCGGAGATAAAAAGTCGCAATTCCCAATGTCTTGGAGCCGACTTCTGAGTTCCAGCAATAGAAGCCGCGGAAGAAGAGATCGGGTTCGCCGTTCGGTAGCTTGCCGGCTTCGATCGGATGCGTGTCATCGACCAAAAACAGGAAAACGTCGCGATCCGACGCATAGAGGGTCGTCGTCTCGCGCGTGACGTCGACATAGGGGTTATAGCGCATCGATCGCCAGTCGAGCACGCCCGGGACCTTCCAGCGGGTATCGGAGACGCCGTTGCCCGCGATCTTCATGACGGCCGCGACCAGTTCATGGTCCCAGATCCGCCCGTAATCGGGTCCGGTGACAGCCCGCAGTTCGGCGCGGCCTTCATGGGTCTTGAGAAGTTTCACCTGCTCGCCACGATGGCTCAGGAGGCCATGCTGGAGATTGATGCCGGCGAGCGCTGCCGGAAGGTTGCGCAGATAGGAGGCGGGAGCCCCAACCAGGCTGGAAAGCTGGCCGAACGACCAGTTGGTGGGGGCGATCGGTTCGGCTTCGCCGGGGATGATGAGGCTGAGGCGCTCGGCATTGTCCATGCTTGCCTCGACGCGGACGTCGCGGCTTTCGACGACACGTGTGCGCGCGCGGTCAGCGCGACGGCGTACATTCTCATAGAGGTCGTCGAGGGAGAGGAATTTCTCGTCGTCGGGACGCGAATACCATTCGGATGAGACCCGTCCGATGTTGCGACCGCGGGATATGTCGACCTTGTAGGCGCCCGAGACCTGGGGCGCGTCGATATGCTGGGCAAGCGTTGCCATGGGACATCTCCTGGTTGGAAAGGCCCGATCCGTTTCGGACCGGCCAACCCTTCCCCACCCCCTTCCCTCCATCCCGGCGCGTGCTGTCTCGGATCGCCGCAGGGGCGATCACTGATCTCGCGTGACGTAGTGAGCCTGGCTAGCGATGCCCAGTTAATGAAAACGCTGTCCGTGAAGTTGTCGTGCACTTTTGCAATCCGACAGTGATTTTCGAATGGTCGGGAGCTCATGGTGGCCACGCAACACCGCGCGCCGCCGGGTCGCCGCGGTTCTTTCCCGCAGCCTCGCGCGATTCATGTGATTTTCGTCTCTCAGGATTTCCCAGTTTCTCTATGAGAACCGCCAGTTTCAGGAAAGAGCGATGGGGAATGCTGGCAGGCTAGGCTAGAACCGCAAGATCGGTCGAGCGCGTCGCACCCGGGAGCGCTTAGTTGGCGCTGCCACGGAGGATAGAACGATGAAGGCGGCGCTTCATAACTATCATGCACGGATGCAGCGAGTGCTGGATCACATCGCCCAGCATCTAGACGAAGATCTGGACCTGAATGCGGTGAGCGCCGTTGCGGCCTTCTCGAAATATCACTTCCACCGGCAGTTCACGGCGACCTTCGGGCTGTCTGTGCATCGATATATCCAGCTTTCCCGCATGAAACGGGCATCCTACCAGCTAGCCTACAGGGATGATCAGAGCGTCACGGATATAGCGATGGATGCCGGTTATTATGCGCCGGATGCCTTTGCCCGCGCCTTCCGGCAACGGTTCGGGCAGTCACCATCGTCGTTCAGAAAGGCTGCCGATTGGGAGCCGTGGCTTGCGGCCTTCGGGCCTCTCAACAACGCAAGGAGCAAGTTTATGCAAGCCACTTACACTTTTGACGATGTGACGATCCGCGACGTAGCCCCGACGCCCGTTGTGATCATGGAGCATTGCGGCGACCCGGTGACGATCGGCGCGACCATCCAGCGGTTCATCGCTTGGCGCAAAGCAACCGGGCTGTCGCCGAAGGCCAGTCCGACCTTCAACGTCTTCCACTCCGATCCGCGCACGACGCCCCCGGCCGAATACCGCATGGACCTGTGCGTAGGTACTGATCGACCGATAGAGGCGCATGGCGAGAAGATCGAGACTGGCCTCATCCCTGGCGGACGCTGTGCGGTGCTGCGCGTCGTCGGCAACACCGACAATCTGGAACTTGCCGCCTTGCACCTTTACCGTGACTGGTTGCCTGCCAGCGGAGAGGAAGCTCGCGATTTCCCGCTTTACTGTCAGCGCATCGCGTTCTTTCCTGAAGTGCCGGAACATGAGGCGGTTGCGGAGTTGTTCCTACCGCTGAAATAGCTTGGGCGGGGCGGCATTGTTCCTTTGTGCAGCCGAACAATGCCGCCTTGACGACGACAAACAGGCCATTCCCGCCGATGAGCCTTTAGCCGCGCAGCGGCGGCCATTGGCGTTTGGTATGAATGACGGTGAGAATCCAAATGGTGTCACCGTAGATCTCATAGACCAACCGATAGCTGCTGTGCGGCGTAAGTTCGCGGGTTCCGGGTACTTCGCCCTCATGGCCCAACATGGGGAAATCGATCAGCTGGGCGACAGCTTCACTAAACAGGCCATCGATCCGGGCTGCGGCGGCTGCATTGCGTGGAAAAAGATAGTCCCATATGTCCGCACGGTCCTGATGCGCCTCCGGCGTCCACAGAATCTTCACGCTTGATCGGTTACGCGTGCGCGCCGGCTAGCAAACTCCGCTTCAACCTCATCATTGCCATAGCCTCGGCCTGCCTGCATCGACGTGCGAGCGAGAGCCACCTTCCGCTCAACGAACGCGCTATGTTCACGCTTCAGCCTTTGCTGATCGACAAATTCCCGCATGAGTTCCCGGACGACCTGCGATGCCGGTCGATGCAAGGCATCCGTCTCGGCCATGAAATCTGCTCGCAGATCGGCTTCCAGCTTCATTGTAAAAACAGCTTCCTTGGCCATGATCGCCACTCCGTTTATAATGACATCGTATATACATCGTCATCATCTTTTAGGCAATGGAGCGACAGGCGCGCGGGCAGGCTGCCGTTTATGGTGTGTTAGCCGGTGCGCTGGGTTTTCCCTGTTTTCCAAGCTCGATCGAACATTCCACGAATGCGGAACCTGCCCGCGGCCATCATCCAGTCTGCACGTGCAACATCCTGATGACACGCTCTAACGATGGCGAGCGCCATCGGCCTGCCGGTTGGATAAGCATTTGCCAGCGCTATCGGGTGCAGAAACGTGATTGCTGCGGAGACCGGGTCGAGGTCGCTCCGTAACTGCGCCGCGATCACGGTCGCCGACAAGCGGACCGCAACGAAGGAAGTAAGCCCCGTCAGGACATAGTGCGCTGTTTAGTTCGTGCTTTCGGATTCCGTTACGCTTCCCCCCCCCCCTCGGTAGATGTCGGCCGCCCATTGCTCGACCCAGAGCGTCGTCACGTCCTCATGGCCGATGTCGCCGTCCTCGACGAGAGTGCGGATCTCGGCGCGCGCCTGGGCGATGGCCTGTTCCCAGGGGTCGGCCGGAAGGGGGTCGGTTCGGGGTAGGAACAACTCCGACTGGCGGGGCACTGCGTCTCCGCGAAGGCGCGCGAACTGGTTGGCCGTCCATGCCTGCATGTGCTGCGCCACAAGAGTGTCGGTTTTCGCGACGCCGCGCGCCAAGGCGTCATGTCTTGCGGCCTGGCCGTAGGCCTGGCTGTCGATCGAGGCGATCCGGTGCTCGATCCCTTTCAGGTGGGAAAGCGCGGTGCCCTTGACCCCGAAACCGTGCAACATGACCCCCTTCGGCAGAATGCGGTCGAGGTGATCGAAGACGGCGATGAGGCCCTCGGGACCCGAGACTTCGCGACGGCACATGCTGCCCACGCCGATCAATGGCGTGCGGCCATAGTCGAGCGCGAGGCCATCGAGGCAGCGCTCATAGTCGTCGGGCCGCCTTCCCTGGATCACCGGCATCAGACGGTGTTCGATGCCGAGATCGCGCGCGCCGGACCGACAGTCGAAGTTGGCGCGGATGGTGCGCGATATGCGGTCGAGCACTTCCTCCCGGTCGCGGGCGATTTCGGGTTCGACGCAATAGTCCATGCTGGCAAACCAGCGGAACGGATAGCTGGCGGCGAGCGCCAGATAGTCGGTGGTCGCCCAGGGAAATCCGCCATAGCGCGCCATGGCGACGAACCCCGCCGAATCGAGTGATAGGCTGGCCAGTCGCCGGGCATTAGCGAGCTGGCCGAGGTTCCAGCCTTGCCATTCCGGCCAACCCTTGCGGCGGCTCCATCGCGACAGCGCATTGGCCGAAACCAGCGCGGGCACCCGCATGTCTACCGCGCGGTTGAGAATGATCCCATCGCCGAGATGCGGGAGCCCGACCATGATGTCGATCGCCATGGGGAATCTCGCTATGCGACCGACCAGCAGCACCAGCGTTCGGCCGCCTGGCTCGGTGTAAGCAGGTCGAAGGCGTTGGCGCAAAAAGACTGGAATGCCGTGTTGAGGGTGAGACCGGGATTGCGGAGGCGTTCGGCGACCTCCCACATGAAGCGATCCGCCGGGTCGCTCACGCCGCCCGGCTCGGTGTCGCGGCATTGGGCAAGAAAGTCCTCAAAGGCGGCCAAGTCGTCTTGCGCGCCGATATAGCGCAGGAGAAGGTCAACCTGGGTGGCTTCGCTCCATCCTTCGCTATCGACAAATTGATGGAAGAGAGTGTCGGGCATCTTTTGCTCCCAAGATGATGGAAGAGACAGAACTCAGCGCTTCGTGGGCCTGCACTCAGTCGAAGAGCGGCAGGCTCGACTGCCGGTCACGGGCAGCAAGGCCGCATATGCCTAAGGGGCACGGGCCATATTTGCCCTCGCGGTCGGCGAGCAGGTCGCGTGTGGCATGGAGTTCGACGAAAGGACCGCCGTGGCCGCTCGGGCGCCGGCAGCCGACGCCGACGGGCGCCTGGCAATCCGGGCATGGGACAAGCAATACGGGATCGACGTCCCAGCATTTGCCGCAGCCCGGCTTGTTGCAGACAGCCGTTCCCTTGACGATGAAGGCCATGGCTCAGGCGGCGTCTCGGCGCAGCCACTCATAGAGCAGATGCGAATCCGGGTCATATTCAGAGCCATTCGAAATCCGCACGAGCCTTCCGTCGCAGGCAAAGGCGGAGGCGCGCGGAAAGCTCAGATAGGAGCGACCCTCGAGAATGAGATCCCCTGAGCGAACCTGTGTGATTGCCCTTGTCGTCCCAAGTGCACGGTGTCCGGCTGGTGCATCGACCAACTTCAGGCTGTCCCCGGCCCTGACCTGCTTCTTGAACGCGGCAAGGGAAACCTTGGCGTCGACAGGGTTCTTTGGTCCGCGACGTGCGGACAATGCTGCCCAATAGGCCTGACCGATCCGTGCCTCGCAGTAGAAGGAACAGTTGTGGAGGTCCTGATAGACATTGGAGCGGGTGAAGCCGAAGCGCTCCATCTGGTCGCGCACCGCGACGAAGACGTCGTTCTGCGCGTCACGTGCGGTCAGGTCCGCTGGCGCGTCGAGGATTTCCGCAATGATCTTGCGGCCGCGACCAAGCTGTTCCGTCCTGATCGCGAAGCGCGTGTCGGGGAATTTGGTCTTGAGGTGACCTTCGATGCGCGCGGCGAGCGTCGCGAGGTTGTCGCCGGGTCGGTGAAGGTCGCCCTGATAATGGAAATTGCCCCGTTCGTCGAACGGGGTCTGGCTGTACAGGCGCGCGGACGCGCCCGGCGTCGAAACGTCGGTCATGGTCTTTCTCCGTGGTAAGGGTTTGACGGCCAACGCGGTGGCCGGCAGTTGTCAGGCCTCGCGGGATCCTGGGGGCAATTCCATCGCGATGAAGGCGCGGGCGCGTTTCACGGCGTCCTCGTCGATCTGGTTCACGATCTCCGGCATGATGATCGCCAGTCGGTCGATCTCGCCAAGCAGGACTGCGAGCAGATGAAGTGCGGGTGGGGTCGCTGGTGCGCTATCCCAGCCCGGTGGCGGGCCGGCATGGCAATAGCCATAGTCGAGCGACCCGTAGCGCCGAACAATCGCAAGCGCCTGGTCGGCGGTTTCGCAATCATCGAGCGCGAAGCGACACGTCATCTCGTCGGTCGTGATGCCGGCGTAGAAAAGCGCTGCGGTCACGCCATTGGCGAGTGTGCATCGCATCGGGCGGTTCGCTTCACGATAGATATAGGCGATGTTGCCAAGCCGATCGGTTGCACGGATGCGAACGGCGTCACGACGCGGTGGAGTTTCGGTCGTGCGCGGGCTATTCTCGGAGGCGAGCAATTCCGACCGGGCTTCAACCCAGTCGAGATAGCCAAGACGGGTATCGTCATTCGCGACTTCGGTTTTCCAGTCGCCGACAGGATGGTCGGGATTGTCGTCCCAGTGACTGCGGCGGCTCATGATATTACACCATCAAGCGCTTTCGAGAGTGCTTCCCGCGTGAACTCAATTTCGATCCGGTCCGGGAAAACCGCGCACCATCCTCCGCCGAAGCTATCGAGATAGGGCTTGGTACAGGTGAAGCTCCAGTCGAACCCGACCGGAGCGACAGCCAGTGACGATTGGCAGCAACGCTGGATTAGTCCGGCGATCGGCCACGGCTGGAAGTCGATCGTGCTGTAGATGGTGACCGTGCAGGTCTTCGGATCTTCGATGGAATTCGCCACCCGAATGTCCGCGCCAAAGTCGGGGAAGTTTGCATCGTCGAAGATCGCGGTAAATCCGCTCAGCGGTTTATCGCCAATCGTCGGCGGAAATGCTGCCAGCAATTCATCGCTGATAGGAGCGGGTTCGAAATCCCCCATGAGATCGGCGGCAAGCTGCCATGCCTCTTCGATGAGTGCGGCTTCGGCGTTGGAGCAGGTGAAGGCGAATGAGCCCTGGATGAAGTGGTCGGCCATGGCGTCTCCATGAAGATAGTGGGCAGCCCAATTGCCGCGCCACCCACTTGCCTCCTCCTCCCCTCCCTTTGACTTGGCCGCCGAATGGAGGCACGAAGTCGTTTACACTTGCGCAACTGCGCCTGGTTCAAGACCCGTGATCCCAGCAAGAAGAAGGATGTTACATGGCCGAGACCGAAGATTCGGGCGTCATGTCTTTGACGGTGACGTTGCTCAGCGCATATTTCGCGAATAACACCGTGCCGAGCGGCGAATTGCCGGCGCTGGTGGAGGGGACAAGGCGTGCGCTGCTGGGTGACGCGCCTGTAGCGGCGCCGGTCGCCGCTCCAGTAGCTGAAGAAGTTGCCCCGGATGTGCCAGTCGCCGCTCCAGTGACAGAAGAGATTGTTCCGGAGACGCCGGTCGCCGCGCAGGAATACAAGCCCAAGGTCTCCATTGAGGAAAGTCTGGGTTCGCCCGATCACATACTGAGCTTGATCGATGGTAAGCCCTACAAGACGCTCAAGCGACATCTGGCGGCGCAGGGATTGACGCCTGCGGAATATCGTGGCCGCTACGGCCTTCCAGCGGACTATCCGATGGTCGCGCAAGGATATTCGGCGGCCCGCAGGGAGGTCGCACTGAAGCTGGGCCTCGGCGGCAAGCGCAAGAACTCGCCTGCGCCCGTTACCGAGGAAGTGCCGGCACCCCCGGTTGCCGAAGCGCCCGAGCCTGTCGTTGTCGACCCGGCACCGGTAAAGCCCGCGCCGGCACGTCGCCCGCGTGCCAAAACTGTCGACGTCAAACCGAAGGCGGCGGCCAAGAAGCCTAAGCGTAAGGCAGCTCCTGCGCCCGTCGCCGCGGATGCGCCTGCACCCCCGGTTTCCGAGGCGCCCAACCCTGCTGTTGCTGAGACGCCCCCAGCAGAGCCCGCGCCGGAAGGCCGCTCGCCCAAGGCTCTCGCTGTCAAACCGAAGTCGGTAGCGGCAAAACCCAAGCGCAAGGTCACCAAAGACGCTGCCGCAAAGGCTCCCGTCGCAGGCGCGGATGCAGCACCGAAGCCGAAGCGCATTCGGGCAGAAAAGACAGACACCGAGGCGGTTCCACCTGCAGAACTGGCGCCGGAGACCACGCCCGCGGCAGGCTGATCGATGCGGTCCGGGCGCGCGAGGTGCCCGGACCGCTTTTCACGGGCCGATCAGATTTCAGGTGGGATCAGATCCGCGACATCGCCAGGATTGCCTCGATGATCTCGCTCGACCGGTCGAGCGGAATGAATAGCCGGGTCTTGTACTGAATGACCTCGCTGAACACACCATGTGCCTTCAATCGCTCGCGGTCTTCCGGCCGGTAATTGCGAATTTCAAGCCGGCGCGAGCCGTTGACGAGCGCGGTTGCCAATGTCGCACCGCCCAGGCCTGGGATGGCAACCCCCGTCCCCTTTTGCGCCGCGGCGCCAAGTTCGGCAGCGGTCAGTTCGACCGTGCCGTCGAGACCGAAGGCTGATTGCAGTTCCGCCATCGCCGCCGGTGGGATCAGGCGGCCGATGATCGAAATCCCCTGGCCATCATCGATCCGCCAGACGCGGACATCATCCTGAGGAAGCCGATGCCAAACCGGCAGGAGGAGGCCCGTTGCTACGTTGACGGTCTCGATATCGACCTTGGCCTCAGCCTCGACTGCTTCGGTTTCCCAAAGCTTCTGGAACTCGTCGCGGTCGATCTCCTTCCAGAGGCTGGCCCACATCGCTATCTCCTGCATGCGCGTCCCGCCGGTCGGACGAACAAGCTGGCACATGGGCACGATGCGCCCTTCCTCGTCGGTGATCGACCAGGACGGCACCTTGAGAGCGACGCGCTTGGACCTGCTGTTCCAGAGATACGCGATTTCGCGCGTGCCGTCCCAGATCTGCATCAGCCGCTTCCAGTGCATGACCCGCGGGCGCAAATGGAGTTCGAGCCGGAGCAATCTGGTCTCGGCGCCGGTCACCGGATCGGTGCGTAGAGTCTGCTCAGACCTTGTGATGATCTGCTCGGCTCGGATGGTCTCGACCCCGACGTCAAGCGTGCCGGCCTCGCGCGCCGCATCGATGCGCGCCTGGATCAGCCCCATATATTCATCGAAGATCGCATTCTGGGTTGCGATCCTGAGCGCGAGAATGCGGTTGAGCCAGCGCTGGATCGGCGGCAGTTTCTCGAGGAGCGTGCCATCCTCGTCTCTGAGCTTGAGACCGGTCATGGCCTGGAAGCTCTCCATGTTCACGCTCGACAGCTTGTTCCCATGGAGAAGATGATACCATTGGGTGAGAGCTTCCCGGGCGTAATCGCTTTCCAGATTGTCTGCCGGATCGAACAGGTTCTGGCCGCCTGTCTGGCGCTGGCCGCGTGTGAGCGCCCCCAGACTGTCGAGACGGCGCGCGATGGTCGAGATGAAGCGTCGTTCGCCCTTGCAGTCGGTCGTCACCGGCCGGAACACAGGCGGCACGCTCTGATTGGTGCGATGGGTGCGCCCCAGACCCTGGATCGCGACATCAGCGCGCCAGCCCGGTTCCAGCAGGAAATGGACGCGGCGCTTGTCGGCTGTCTTGCAGGCCAGATCGGCATGATAGGAACGGCCCGTGCCACCGGCGTCTGAGAAGACCAGGATCGGCTTCTGTCCATCCATGAACGCCTGGGTCTCTGAGAGATTGGCGCGTGCGCCGCGCCGTTCGAGTTTTTGAGCACCGTCGCTGCCGATGATGATGCGGCGCGATCGGCCGGTAACCTCGGCGACTTTTGCGGTCCCGAAATGCGAAAGCAATGCATCGAGGGCGGCCGGGACCGGCGGCATCGCGCAAAGTTCCTCGATCAGCGCGTCGCGCGCCGCAATGGCTTCGGCGCATTCGACCATATTGCCCGCTTCGTCGCGCATCGGTTCTGACCGGAGCGATCCGTCGCTGGTGGAGAAAACGCGCATCTGCTGGGTCGGGAAGGCGTTTTTGAGGTAGTCGATCATGGTCGCCCGCGGCGAGAGCTCCAGGTCGAGATGGGCACGTTCTTCAGGCGAGAGTTCGGCAAGCCGCCTGTCGAGGATCCCCTCGGCAGTGCTGACGAGTTGGACGACGGCGACATTGCCGGCCGAGATTTCGGTTTCGATCGCATCGAAGACCGTCGGCATCTTCATCGAGATGAGCAATGCCGACCAGAAGCGCTGCTTGGAGCTTTCGAACCGGCTCAGCGCCGATCCCTTCGCCATGGCGTTCAGGGTTCGACCCGAGGCGCGATCGACGATATTGGCGGCTTTCAACGCGGCATCGACGTTGCGATGTATGACAGCTTATCGCGAGGTCGCGATAATGCGCAGGAACGTGGCGAAGGCCCGCAAAGCTGCTGAGCATTTCGCCACGTCCTTCACATTATTTCACAAGGCATCGAGCCACTCCATCAGGCTGGCTTCTCGTTTCCACGAAGGTGGCACGTTGCTCGCCGCCGGCGCCCCTACCTGCTCGAGCGCCTTTCGTTTGGTCTCCAGATTGGCCTGTGCGTAGTGGTTGGTCGTATCGAGGCTGACGTGTCCCAGCCAACTGCGGATGACGGTGATGTCGACCCCGGCAGCGACAAGGTGAACGGCAGTCGCGTGCCGGAAGCTGTGCGGCGTCACATTTTTGGACCGAAGCGACGGCACGGTTTCTGACGCCTTTCCTACATAGGAGGCGAGTTTGAACCGCACTCCCGAGGCGCCCAGCGGCTCACCATATCGATTGACGAAGATCCGCTGATCTGGCGCGCGCGGGTGACGTTCCAACAACTTCCTGAGCAACGTCACGGTTTCCGGCCAGAGTGGACAGATACGTTCCTTGCGACCCTTGCCGTAAAGACGCACGAAGTTCGGTGCGTCGAACCGGATCGCCTCGGGACAGAGGTCGAGGGCCTCCTGGATGCGCGCGCCGCTGTTATATAGGAACGAGAGTAGCACGTGGTCGCGCATTCCCTCGATTGTCGACCGGTCGGGCTGAGCAAGGATCGCTTCGACCTCCTCCGGCTCGAGATAGCAGGGTGCAACGGTAGGCTCCCGCTTGAGCGGGACGGTCAGGACCTCGGCGCATTGCGCGATGTATTCGGGATCCTTGTCAGCCACGAAGCTGAAGAAGCTGCGGATCGCGGCGAGCCGGCAGTTGCGTGTACCGATCGTGCCCCTGCGCCCATGCTCGGTGTGGTGGAGGAACGCGCGAACCTCTCCGACCGAGACGTCGGCCAGCATGATCCGCGCGACCCCGCCGCCCTTTCGCTCCGCGATGAACCGAAGCAACAACCGCCAGGTGTCGCGGTAAGACCGGATCGTATGGACAGATGCACTGCGTTGCTCAGCCAACCATTCCTGAAAGAACGCCCGCAACAATGCGGGGAAGAGATTGCCCTTCGTCATGACCGCGCCTCCATCGTGAGGCATCGGGCGCCGACGGTCCGGAACCGCTCGCTTGCTTCCTGCAGCAGGTCCTGCGTGACGGTGATGTAGACCAGCGTGGAGTTGATGTCCCGGTGGCCCATGTAGGTGGAGAGGAAGCGCAGTTTGTCCTGCGGATTGACGCCGGATCGATACCATTGAAGGATCCGGTTCACGACCATCGAGTGGCGCAGGTCATGAACACGCGGCCCTGTCCGCCCGGTCGGGGCCTTGAACCCGGCACGGCGCATGACGTTGGTGATCATCGTTGAGACCGTCACCGGGGTATAGCGATCATTGAAGTGCTCGTGCCAGAAGAGCCCGGACCGAGGATCCTGTGGGGCGCCAGCGCGCCGCCTTGCATCGATATAGGCCCGTAATTCGGCCATGACGCTGCCGGTTAGCGGCAATATCCTGGTCTTGTAGAACTTCGTTTCCCGCACTGTGATCGTGTCTGATTGAAGATCGACGTCACCCAGATCGAGCCCGGCGAGTTCACTACGGCGCAGTCCGGCACAATAGGCCAGAACCACCATGGTGTAGAGAACCATCGGCCGCAGCGGCGCGTCCGGCGACGGATAGGAGCGGGCAACGTCGAGCATCTGCCGAACGTCGGCCGGGCTGAAGATGTGCGGTCGTCGATGCTCTCGTGCCACTTCCCGCTCGGGACGGGCGTTGAAGCGTTTCGGTGGGATGCTGGGATCAAGGCGATACCGCGCCTTAGTCAGGAGGCGCCCGAGCTTCTGGCATTCAGCCGCGTGATTGCGGGTCAGCTTGGCAGTTGCCCAGCGCGCCAGCATCGTCTCAAGCGATGCCCCTGTCAGTTCCGGGGTCGCCTGGAGGAACCGATCGAACCGCAATAACCAGTGAGCCTGAGTCTCATACTGATACCCCCGGCTCCGCATCAACGCGACATGCTCACGCATGAAGTCCCCCAGCGAGCTGCCGAAGGGCGCGGGGCGTCGCAATGCGGCCAGGGCTCCGTCGGGATTTGCGGAAGCCAGCGCTCGCCAGATCGGCTTGCTTTGTTTGACGTTGTATTGACGGCGAAGCACGGCAACGGGATTATCTGCGATCAGCCCGATTTCGACGAGGTGGTCGAGGAAGCGATCGACAATGCAGACCTGGTTGAGCAGCGTCGGCATTCGCCAACGTTTTTCCATTTCCTTCAGCCAGACTTCGAGCATCTGCCGGTCGACCGCCGGATGACGCTGGGCTACATTCTCGAAGCTGCGAAGGAACCAGCGATAAGTCGGCCTGCTTCCCTGCCGGAACTGCGATTTTTCCAGGAAGGCGTCGATGACCGTGCGATCGGGATCGTGCCAGGCGCTCATGGCAGCACCTCCGATCCGGGCACGTCGAGCGCCACGGCTCGGAGATCATCTGTCGCCAGCTTGAGATAGGCGTTGGTGGATTCGGTGGATCGATGTCCGAGCACGTCGCCGATGATCTTTTGCGGGACCGACGCCCGCAGCATTTCGACCGCCCGCGCGTGGCGAAAGACATGCGCTCCTCGCTTTCCCGGCGGCTCGACGCCAGCGGCTGACAACCGCCCGCGGATCATGCCATACAGGTTTGTCATTGCGATATAGGGCGCGCAGGACCGGATGAAGATTTCCCGCCCCTCAACCTGGGGGCGCCCATTACGCAGATAGTCGAGGAGCGCCTCACCAACGGGCGCCAATAGCGGCAAGTAGGAGTACGCATTGGTCTTGGTGTGACGGATACGCAGGGCTTCTCCGCGCCAGTTCACGTCTTCAAGCCGAAGGCGACAGATCTCACCTTCGCGCAACCCATATGTGGCAAGCAGTTGAAGTACCGCAAAATCGCGCAGTCCCCGCGGCGATCCATCCTTCTTCGTCGCCGCCAGCACCGCGGCGATTTGGCGCCTGTCCAGCGTCGAGGGCACGTCTTCATAGGCGTAGAGCATGGGGCCGATGATGTGCGGCGTGAGATCCATCGGGATGCGCCTCGTCCGATGCAGATACCGCACCACCGACCGGAGCCGCTCAGCGACATCGGCCAATGATTTGCGCCGTAATCCAGGGGCGCGCATGTCCATGTAGAGATCGACCTCCCCGATGCTCAAGGTGTCGAGGCTGGCGGCCCCGCCCCGTTCGAACTGCCATCGCAGGAAGTTCCGTGCCTCCCACAGAAGCGCCGAGATGGAAGCGCTCGCCAGACCGCGCTCGTCGCGCAGCCATGCCTCGTATTCGCAGCAGATCGCCTGCCGATACGCGGTTTCCGGTTCGGTCATCTCTGGCTCGGGCGGCCATTTGCCTTGGGCAAGCCGGAGCAGTTTGTTGATCGATGTGCGGGGCAACATCTGCCAGCGCGCACAGGGAGGCCGCCCGTACTGGGCTTCGAAATCCTGAACTGCATAGGCAAGATACTGATCGACCTGCGCCAGCGTCACAGTTTCCACCTGCACGCCGCACTCGGCCAGATAATCGAGAAACGCGCGGGCGTACAGGCGATGGTTCGCTACGACCACCGGGTTATAATTCTGCGTCGTGAGCAAATTCGAGAGTTCGGCGATCAACTCGTCGTGCAATTTCAACATGCTTTTATCCTCAGCTGGTCCAGAGACCGCCGAGGTTCGCAATCAAAATAATGCGCAGCAACATCGCCCCGCATTAGGAGAATCCACGTCGCTGCCGCGTTCCTTCACATTATCGCGACCTCGTGATAAGCAATCTTATGCGCAGCTGCGCATAAGATACCCCAGGCGTCGGCATAGGCGTCGTAGATCTCGATTTGGGCGGATGTCAGCTTATGCTCGAGCGGGTCATATTCGACGCCGGCGAAGCTGAGCGCGCGCGCCGTGTAGAGGCCCATGGCCTTGGTATCGCGCGCGACGATTTCCATCGCCGCAATACCCCCCTCTTCCATCGCGGCGAGGAAAGCGTCCCGGTCCCGGAAGGCGGTGCCTGGTCCCCAGAGGCCGAGCCGTGCGGTGTAGCTCAGATTTTCCGGCTTGGTCGCGCCGGTCGCGGAGACGTAGATGACCCGGGCACGCGGCAGCGCGATTTGCAGGCGGACCCCGGCAAGGCCCTGTTCGGACCCCTTGGCCGCGCCAAACTCCGTTTCGGTGCCGGCGGCGTTGCCGAGCGCATGCGATTCGTCGAGCAGAATGACGCCGTCGAAATCGGCACCCGCCCAGTCGAGCAATTGCTGCAGGCGCGATTCGCGGTCATGGCGCTGGGAGCGAAGCGTCGCATAGGTGAGGAAGACGATCCCGCTGGCCATGCCGACGGGTTCGCCGAGGGGAAACGCATCGAGCGGCTGAATATCGATCGGCACGCCTCCCAGCGCGCTCCAATCCCGCCTGGCGTCCTCGATCAACGCCGAACTGCGGGAAATCCAGATCGCCCGGCGGCGGCCGCGGTTCCACTGGTCGAGGATGATGCCCGCGCCCTCACGGCCTTTGCCGACACCGGTGCCGTCAGCGATGAAGAAGCCCGTCCGGTAAACGGCGCCGTCCGTATCCTCGTGGAGCTGGTCGCCCGCCTTGTTGGGCGAGAAGGTCCCCTTGAGATCGCGCTCACAGGCTTCGCCGGCATGAATGATGGTCTCGAGCTGGGCATCCGACAAAGCGGCGATGGCCTGTGGCTGGAACATCGGACGATAGCTGGGTGCGGGCGGCAGTACAGATGCCATGGCGACTGACTCCACCAGTTGGTCAGGGTGGGGTTGGGCGTCAGCGATTTCGATGCGTGCTGGCCGCCAGGGCGCATAATGCCCGACAGGATCGCCCGCTGGCAGCGGCGCGGCGCGGATCGTATAATCTACGGGCCTGGCACTTCCGTCCGCCGCGATGCGGTCGGGCGCAACCAGCGCGCGCTTCTGGATGCCGCCGAAGATCGTGGACGGCGACGACATCATGGCACGACGCGGACGCAAGGGAATGACGGCCGGCGCCGGGGGCTCCGGCTCAGGAACGACAAGGCGCGGCGGAACGGCAGCGACCAGGGCCTCGGCCTCCTCGATGGATTGGGCGGTCAAGCGTTCCGTCGGCCCCGCCCAGCCTTTGTCGAAGATGATCAGCCGGACGGGAATGCTTGTGCCATGCTTGGCATAAGGGTTACCGAGGATGGTGATTTCGACACGCGGGTTCGCTGTCTCGCAAACCATAGCATAGCCGGTGGCGGCGGTGCCGTCCGCTGCGAAGTTGGGTGGCATGATCGCGACGCAGCGCCCGCCCGGTGCCAGGCGCAGCAGCGCGGAACGCAGATGACGGGCGCCCGCGAAACGGTCCTTGCCTCGACCCTCACTCCGGCTGAAAGGCGGGTTCATCAGCACGACGCTTGGCGACTGGCCGGCAGGTAGCAGGTCGTTGATGAATTCGGCGTCTTGTGTCGTGACAGGCTCGCCAAGCAACTTGCCGAGCAGCGCGGCTCGACCGGGATCGCGCTCGTTGAGGATCAGCGCGGCGCCGATCCGAACCGCGTGCGCTGCCAGCATGCCGGTGCCGGCAGAGGGTTCGAGCACCTGATCATCCGGGCGGATGCGCGCGGCCTGTGCGGCAAGCCAAGCGAGCGAGATCGGCGTACTGAACTGCTGCATTTCGACCTGATGCTCGCTGCGATAGGTCTGGGTCGGGAGAGCGCGTTCGAAGCGCCGAAGCGAGGCGAACGCATCAGCGCCGGCCAGACTGTTGCCGGTCCAGCCGTCCGGGAATTTGAGGAGGATGACCTGTGCGGCCTCGAGCGCGTCATAGGCGTCGCGCATCGACCAGCTACCGGTCGCGTCGGAGGCACTGAAGGCTTCCTCCAGCAGGCGCCTGAGGTCCTGGCGCCGGATGGAGTGACCGCGTCTAAGCAGGTCGGCCAATCGGGTCGCGACGTCGAACAAGCGTGTGGTCTTGGAATTTTCGGGCTCGTCGGGTTGCGCGAGCGCGAGCAGGGGAACAGACATGGCAGAACTCCGGATTGGATCAGGACCATCGCGGCCCATTCATCCCCCTCCCCCTTCCCTCCGGGCCTGCGGCCAGCATGAAAAAGGGCCATGGCGCGAGGCCAGGCCCTGAGTTGGTGGCAGAAGGAAAGAAGGAGGCGTCACCCTATGATGATCTAAGGAGGATCACGGCAATCGACGGTTTCTCTTCCGACGGATGGTGCCTACTGTCATAGGCATGACGGCCGCCCTGCCCGATCGTCAGCATGTCGAAGCTGGGCGAGGTGCCGCCATTCGCATTAGGAATGGTCGTGCCATTGTCGTGATACTGGATGTCGATGAAGCTCGGCGGTGCGCCGCGCTCATACTCGCCGAAGAAGAAGGTGATGCGGCGTCCATCGCTGGTGCGTACGCTGATCGTGAAGTTTCCGTCGGGAATATCGATCGGGAAGGTCGGTACATCGTTGAAGCGCGCAAAGCCCACAGCTTCGGCATCTCGCGCGGTCATGACGGGAAGCTGGGTGATATCGGCCATGGCCTGGCTCCTTGAACTTGCGTTCGCCACTCGAGGCGCAAGTGGACAAAAAAAAGGGACCGCAACACGAGGCCGCGGTCCCAGGAGCGTTGGATCAGGCGGCCTGCTGGAGTTCGTCACCCGGGTCAGTGACGCTCTCATCGTTCGCAGGCGCCGGTTCGGGCGCGGTCGCGGGCGTGCCGAAACGCATGACATCGGGCACCCAGGCGACAGCCGCTTCGCGCAGTTCAGCCTCGATGGGGACGGACCCACCGAAGATCTTCTCGGCCGAGGTCGCGAGGTCATGCTTCTTCGACGCACCGTAGCGGCTCGACAGTTCCTTGCCCCCAATCTCTTCGAGGTGGGTAAGGATGGCGGCCTTGCTGCTCAGGCGATCGAAATAGTTGTTCGCGGTCGGACGCCACCAGGCCGCCACATCGATTTCGAGCTTGGTGCCGAGATGGTCGATCATGGCCTCGCCCGTCTTGCCCGCGACAACCGCGTGGAGCGTCCGGGCGATGGCCCAGGCGAGCCAGGCGGCACGAGCCTCATCGGGAAGCGCGCAGAAAGCATCGTAGCGCTGGCAGACCTCGCCAGCCTCGGTCCAGCTGCGATCGAGCGCCTCGTCGATCTTGCCCCATTCCTCTGCGGCAAGCGTCCCGCTCTGGTAGCCGGTGAGCCCGGAGTAGGGCTTGTCGGCCTTGAGTTCGGTCGCAAGATCGAAGCCGCCCGAATGGCGGGTCGCCTTGTCGACCATCCAGAAGGTGCCGAGGTCGAGCGCAAAGCGCGGATCGCTGGCGATATGGACACGCAGCAATTCGCTCTTCATCTCGGCCAGTTCCAGGCTGAGCCGCTGGCTGTAGGCGGACTTGCCCGGGCCGGCGACGACATCGTCACTGTCGTCCTCACCCTCCACCTGATCGCCCTGTTCGTCCTCGTCAGGCTCTTCGACGGGGGCGACGTAGAGCTGCTCGTGAAGGCGCGGCTGGCCGTCATGACCGATGACGACATAGGCAAGCGCCCCCGCTTTCTGCTCCTCGGAGATGATCGGTGCGGGCTTCTCGATCGCGCGATATTCGGCTTCGAGCACCTCGACGCGGTTGGCCTGTTCGACCTGCCCGTCTTCATCGGCGTCTTCCCAGGCTTCGTTGGCGGCCTCGATCTCGGCTTCGAGTTCCTCAAGACGCGCCTGCTGTTCCGCCGTAAGCTCGGGGGTGTCGCCCTTGAGCGGGCGCAGGTCCCAGGTGTCGTTATAGGTGACATGGGTCGAGGGAATGATGCGGACTTCCGCCAGCCCCTCACGTTCGCGCAGGGCTTCCGCGGCGGCAGCGAGCTTGTCAGCCACGAGACGGTTGAGGAGATCGCCGTCGATCCAGCGCTCGGTCGTCGAGTCGGTGAAAAGGTCGAGATCGACCCGGCCGCCTGCCTCGATATAGGCATCGCGCCCGACCAGAAGGGCCTTGGGATCGCTGCCGACATAGGTGTCCTCAACGAGCTGACGTTTGATCTCGTTGACGTTGGCCCGGTAGTAGCCGTCCTTGAGCAGTTCGAATATCTCAGCCTGCTTGGTACGGTCACTGTTGCTGGCATAGGCGACGGCGACATTCAGCGTGATTTCGCCGTTGCGCAGCGCTTCGAAGATCGGATCGGCGAGATCGGCAAGACGGAGCCGACTGCGCACGAACCGCTCGGTGAGGCCGAAGCGCTTGGCGACGTCCTCGGGGGTTTTCTTCTCGCTCTCGATGATGTCCTGGAAGGCCCGGCAGGTATCGGCCGGGTTCATCGTGAGGTTGAAGAAATTCTCTTCCAGGCTGGTCTCGATCGCGTCCTTGGCATTGCCCAGAACGAGGACCGCCAGCTGATAGTCGGCAGCGAACACGCCCTTCTCGATCAGGCGATGGACCGCGTCGAGGCGTCGTCCGCCCGCGATGATGCGGTAGTGGCCCTTTTTGCGCGACACGGGCACGCCGATCAGATTCTGGCGGACGCCCTTGACGGCAATGTTCGCCTCAAGCTGGGCATCGGCGACGGGATCGCCGACAGTTCGGACGTTGCTCGGCGACTTGGCGAGGTTCGCCGCTGTGACGAGGATGGGAAGTTGCGTCATTGTGGTAGTCTCCTGGCGGGGACAGCCTGACCATCAGGCCACTTTCCGCCACCACTCCCCCCCTCCCTCCCCTCCCATCCGGAGCACGTCGTTCCAGTCCTTGAAGCCAGCCGGCGGGAACTCGATGTCGATGTCGCGACCGGGCATCGCGTAGCTTTCGAGCGCGTGGGCGACGCCGATCTCGCCGGCGACGTCATTGTCGGGGAAGAGAACCAGGCGCCTGACGCGGTCGGGGATCGCGATTTGATGGAGTCGTTCGCTGCCAAGTGTGGCCCAGACCGGAATCCCGAACAGGATCATCGCGGAGATCGCAGTCTCGACCCCTTCCGCGAGCCCAAGGATCGACGTCGCTGTGCCCAGCATTACGGCTGCGCGCTCGGGACGGCCGAGCGTCATCCGCGGGTCGGCGAGATCGCGGGCGCGCCGCGCATCGTCCCGATCGAAGAAGGTTCGCTGGATGGCGATGAAGCGACCCTCATCGTGAAGACCGCCGTCGTGAAGAGCCGCGATCATGGCAGGCCGGAATTCGACGTCAGCACCCTGGCCGAGAGGTGTTCGGGGGTGGAAGCGCAAGGCGCGGGGCAGCAGCGCTATTCGCCTGCGGCGCAGATAGATTTCAGCGGGGGTGCCAATCAGCGGCCTGGCTTCATCCCATATCCGCAGTGCCTGGTGGCGGCGCCACAGGTCCGTCGGCATTCGTTCCGAGGCCTGAGATGCTTTATCCACATGGTGCAGCGCTTTCTCCTCGAGGCGCAGAATCTCATTGATGACATCGCGGGAATCGCAACCCGCGAAGCATTTGAAGAGCAACGCATGGTCACCCACGCGGACAGAGAGGCTGGGACTGCGATCGGCATGCGCCGGACAACGGCACATCGCGCCGCCCGGCTTCCAGATGCCCCCCAGACGCTTCACGATATCGGACCCGATCGCCTCGAGTTCCAGGTTATATTTGCTGATGGTACGAGCCATGGGTGTGTCCCGAAGATAGGCTGCCCGCCGGTGGTTTCATCGGACGTGAAGAACGGCAGATGGGGAGAGACGGGCAAGCACTGGAGGGGCGACCCGCAGATCGCCCAACCAATTTCCACCCACTCCCCTCCTCCCCAGTGGCCGCGACGTTGCGGTTGGTCTCAGATTTTGGCGCGTTATCGTGCCGGTACTGGTATCCAGAGGTAGCGAAATGTCCCTGCGGTGCCGCCGAGAACCGAATAATCGCGCCATGCCAGCGGATATCGACCAGTCAGTTGCAAGGGTGCTTCGCGTCCCTTGATAGTCCCCTGACCGGCGAGCGCGCTCCATTGGAGCAGGCCGGCAAGTTCCCTTGCCTCGGCAATGTCGAACGCTGCATCCACGGTGTCCGCCCGGGACCGGGGGAGCCAATAGGCGGGGTCGTTGGTCAGCACCAGGACTGCAGCGCCATACCCTGTCCGCTTCGCGAAGGCTTCCATCCGGGAGACGTCTTTGCAGACGTCGTGACGACGGATGTCGTGGGCGCTCTGCTGACGGAGGGTGAACGTCTCACCTTCGATATCGATGACGAGGCCCTTGCAGAGATATTTAAGCTCCAGGGCAAAGGGCCGCTCCCCTTGCAGCAGCACATCGATCGCGCCGCGCAGACCGTCGCCGAGCGGATATTCCAGTCTGATTTTCTGATGAGGATTCAGTCGCCGAATCTCCATCGCCAATTCGTGCTGGAAGTCGGCTTCAGAGCAGAAAACGGGCCGCCTGCCAGCCATCTCCAACATGAGGGGATCGATTTCGATCAAGGCGCGGCTCCAAGTTTGAACAGTCGAGAGATCTGATAGGGGATGAAGCGTCAAACAACAGGCACCCCGGTTCACGGACTATAGTCGACGGCGATTGCGGACCGATGCGCTCTTGTTTTTGTGCGGATCAACGATCGATGCCAAGATATGAAGAAGTCATTGATTATCTGTCCAATGCGATTGGTCGCGGTCCCGGTTGCTATTGAACCACATATTATCATCCAAAATGGACCAAAGACCCTTGTACGGCATTTACACGCAAGAACTTACAATATGAGCGGCTCGACATGAGTTTCCTTCTCGCATGAGAAAGGAGCGTTCTATGTTCACTCGCAGCCGATTGAAAACCTGTCCGCTACGATCCGCACGGCCCTGGGCACAGGAGGGCGCGCAATGATCGAGGGGCGACGAATAACGACGACGGTCAGCCGTTGCAGCATGATTGGATTGACCGAGGAGGTACAGCAGCTGCGCGCCGACGAGTTCGGCAAGGAGCTGTTCACGATCCCTGCTTTCGAGATGCTGCTCGATCTCTATGCCCGCAGAAGCGTCCAGCCTCGATCGCTGACATCGCTTACAGGCACGTCAAGCGCGTCGGAGCGAAACTCCCAACGGATCGTCCATCGTCTCGCAGAACGTGGCTTCGTGGACCTTCGGCGTGATCCAACCGACGGGCGCAGGATCATTGTCGAACTCAGAGAGGAAACGAGCGAGATGCTCGATCGCTTCTTCGATCGACTGGTGGAGATTGCCGCCGTCCTGCCCATCCATCCTCGACTTGAGAGGTGAGGATTGGGCCGCTGCATCTCAGTGGCAGGGCACCCGCCGTTTACGCCTTGCAACAGGCGAAAATGCAATGCACAATTCTGGTGCGGTGCGGGAAATGGCTGGGGCCCGGCTGCAGGATAATCCTTCCAGGCATGATGATGGGCTCATCCAGACCGGTTGAGCGCAATTATTGGACAATATTGCCCGCCACCCTTGGGTGGTTCTATCATGCCGTCTTCCGTTCAAAGCTGCGGCCGCGCGTCGGCGCCTTTCGATCTCGTCCGGTGCGCCTGAGTTTATGTACAGGGCGCAGCAAAGCGAGGGCGCATGCGCGCCCGCGGCCGTCATATACGAGGAACAACAGTTCGTGGCCGTATATCGCGAGGAAGCACCGAAGCTGCGTTCCTTTCTCCGACGGCGGATATGGCTCGAGGACGATCGGGACGACATGGTACAGGAGGCCTTCACGAGGCTGGCAGCATCGCGATCGGCGACCGCCTGGGACAATCCCGGCGCCTATCTCCATGGGATCGTACGGCATCTCCTCGCTGACCGCGTGCGAGCCTGGGCCAAGACCCGGTCTCCGGACCCCGTGGCCTGCGCAGCAGGCCAGGAAATTGCCGGGCCAGACGCAACGGCGGAGTTGAACCAAATGCGGGAGCGTTATCGCCTGGCTGTCGATAGCCTCCCGCCCAGGACAAAAGAGGTATATTTGTTACATCGTGCGGAAGAACTCGGATATAGGCAGATAGCGGAGCAGCTGAGCATCAGTATCCGAACTGTGGAGTGGCATGTGGCGGAGGCCATTGTGCGCATTGGCAAGAGCATTGGCAATTCCAATGGCTGAGAAGGAACAGCCCGAGGGCCTGCCTCGTATTGATCAGTTGACCCGCGAAGGGTCGCTATGGTTCGCGCGGATGCGGGGTCCCGACGCGGACAGCTATCGCCCCCAGTTTGAACACTGGCTTTCGCTTGGCGCCTCGCACCGCGACGCCTATGAGCGTGCGGGCGAAATCTTCGCATTGGGGCGTTTCCTGGCCAGCCAGCGGGAAGAGATCGAGGCCGAGGCCAACGACAATGAGCCGGGGCGCCATTATTGGAAATGGACGGCCATTGCAGCCAGCCTCCTTCTTGCGCTCGGAGCCGGTGGATGGTTTGCGAACAGTGAGTTGCGCGGTTCAGCAGGTAGGACGCCGCAGGTGGCGCAGTTGGACGTCCACACCGCCACCGAACGGGGCCTCTACGATACGGTGGTGGGCGGACGGCGGAACATTCGCCTCGCTGACGGATCGGTTGTCGAGCTCGATGAAGGCAGCGAATTGGCGACCGACTTCAGCAAGAGCAGGCGCGAACTGAGGCTCGAGCGCGGCCGTGCGCGTTTCGAGGTTGCGCATGAAGGCCGTCCTTTCATTGTATTGGCGGGCGGCGGCAGCGTGACGGCGCGTGGCACGGTGTTCGATGTCATTCTTGGCAGGGACAAGCGCGTCACGGTACGCCTGTTGCGAGGCGCGGTTGACGTCGAGCGCCCGCAGGGTGCGAAGGGCGGCGGCACTGTGGCCGCAGTGGCGAGACTGGAGCCCGGCGAAGTGCTGAGCTTCGCGGCGATAACGTCGGTGGTGCTCCCGGGCATTACGAGCAAAGCCGTAGTAGAACCCGTCGTCCTCAAGCCGGACCAACCGTTGATCCGGGAATATGAGCGCACGCCATTGTCCGCTGTCGTTGCCGAAGCGAACAGGGATTCTGCAACCTCGATCCGATTGGCGGACCCTGGCCTTGGCGCTCTTAGGGTCAGCGGGCGTTTCCGCGTGGACAATGCCGATCAGGTCGCGGACCGCCTAGCGGTGTTGTTCGATCTGGATGTCGAACGAACCAGATCGGACGAAATCACTCTGCGTAAGCGATAGTCGGAGATTTTTTTACCCCCTACCCCGTAGATTGCAGTTTTGTTGCGATGCTCCCTGAAACTCCCGCCAGATTGTCGGGAATTTCAAAGGGGGCAAGAATGGTTCAGATGCGGTCTCGGTCACGGTTTCGTTGTGCACTCCTTGCTGCGGTGGCGATTGGTACGCTTGTTCCGGGCGCCGCCGCACTCGCCCAGGAGCAACGCCGCGCCGAATATAGGATCGAGGCCGGCGACCTTGGAGAAGCCCTCAAAACCGTCAGCCGGCAATCGGGCAAGGAGATCATCTTCACTTCTGAGGCGATAATGGGACGGCGTGCCCCAGCGCTGCACGGTGCCTACAGCGCTGATGAAGCCGTTCGGGCGCTGCTGGAGGGTTCCGATCTCCTCGCGCAGTTCCGGAAGGATGTCATCATCATTCGGGGGCGATCGGAGCCGTCGGGGGATCTAACGGATCGTCCGGCGGCTCAGAGTGAGATTGTGGTAACCGGATCGAGAATTCGTGGTGGTGAGCCGGTTTCGCCGGTTGCGGTATCGTCCAGACGCGAGATCGAAAGTCGCGGCATTTCCGACCTGGGCTCTTTTGCTCGTAGCCTTGTGCAAAATTATTCTGGTGGGCAGAATCCGGGCGTAGCCGGAGGTGGTCAGGGCGAATCCGAAAACGTCACCTCATCTTCCACGCTGAATTTGCGCGGCCTCGGCCCTGATGCCACTCTAACTCTCTTCAACGGCCATAGAGTGGCTTACGACGCGATCAGTCAAGGTGTCGATATTTCCGCAATTCCGCTTGCGGCCATAGACCGTGTCGAGGTCGTGGCCGACGGCTCGTCGGCGCTCTATGGGTCAGACGCCGTCGGCGGTGTTGCCAACGTCATCTTGCGGCGGGACTATAGTGGAGCGGCCGTTTCAGCGCGGGTTGGAGGCGCGACAGACGGAGGCGATTTCGAGCAGCAGTATGATTTCGTTGCCGGTAAGCATTGGCAGTCGGGCGGCTTCATGGCTGCGGTCGACTACAGGCATACGACACCCATAACGGCTGGCCAACGGTCCTATACTCAGAACAACGACCCTTCCGAGACGCTGCAAGCTGGCCTCCGGCAGTATAGCGTAGTGGTCGCTGGCCATCAACGCATCGCTGATGGCATCGATTTCGATCTGGACGGCCAGTTCAGCGATCGAAATACGTCGCTATGCGTGAACTTTACCGCCACCGACGGATGCCGGGCGTCTGGTAGTGACATTAAAGTGAACACACGATCTTGGACGGTTTCGCCCAACCTCAAGTTCGAGACAGCGAACTCGTGGCAGTTCAAGCTGGGCGGCGTCCTTGGCGAGAGCAGAGTAGACCAGACGGCAAATGTATCATTTGGCGGATCGCTCCTACTTGTGCAGCAAGGCAGATATAAGAACCGCCTAAGCGCGTTCGAACTTACGACCGAGGGCCCACTCTTTCAACTTCCCGGCGGTTCCGCGCGGCTTGCCGCAGGAGGAGGGCTACGGAACACTAAGTTTGTCATTAACGTCGCCGCAATACAATCAGGGACTACAACCCCCTATTTCGACTTCGGAGTGAATCGACCGACCTGGTACGGATTCGGAGAGCTGTCGCTTCCGTTCGTTGCTCCAGACACTGACATCATGCTGGTCAATCGCCTGAGTCTTGACGCGGCGGTGCGCTATGAGGATGTACGCCGCGTTGGCAGCGTCCTGACGCCGAAAGTCGGGGTCATTTACGCACCGACGTCGAGCATCGCCCTCAAGTTTAGTTGGGGAAAGTCCTTCAAGGCCCCGACGCTGTACCAGACCGGGCAGCCCAAGCAGGGGTACTCACAAGTCGGCTCAACATTCTTTCTGCCGCCGAGCCCGACCCCGGGAGGGGTCCTCTACCTGACTGGAGGCAATCCGGATCTTAAGCCGGAGCGGGCAACCAATTGGACCGCCACCGCCACATTGACCCCAACCTTTGTGCAAGGACTCAAGGTTGAGGCGAGCTACTTCAACATTCGATATCGGGACCGCGCGGTCTCACCAATACCGCAAAACTCCCTCGCCTTTTCTCCAATATACGGAGCATATGTTACAAACAATCCTACACGCGATCAAATCCTGGCAGCTCTCGCCGGCGTCCCGGTCGTTTATGATCAAGGCGGCGGCGACCCCACGACGAGCGACATCGTCGCGATCGTAACCAACTATTTGCAGAACGCGTCGTCTCAAAAAATTGAGGGCGTCGATCTGACGCTCGATTACGCCTTCGATCTCGGCAGTCGCGATCACATCCACCTCAATGGCGCCGCCAGCTACCTGAAAAGCAGCCAGCGGCTAAGTGCCGGCCAGCCCGTCGTTCAGCTTGCGGGTACTGTGTTTCGTCAACCGCACTGGCGGGCCTCTTCCGTGATCGAATGGGGGCACGATAGTTTCACGCTCTCCGGCGTTCTCTCCTATATCGGCGGCGAACTCGACACCAGGATCACTCCCTATGAGAAGGTCGGCGCATACACGGCGTTCGATCTTGTCGCTCGCTTCGAGCCGAAACTCGAGAGTGGCCCGTTTGCCCATACCCGGTTGAGCGTATCGGCGTTGAACCTGTTCAATTCCAAACCTTCGTATCTCCGCACGATCAACCCGATCGCCTATCATTACGACTCCAATAACTATCCCAGCATCGGACGCTTTTTGAGTGTCACTGTCGCCAAGAGCTTCTGATGATCTCGCGACATTGCACGCGCGTTGCCGCGCTCATGGTCCTGTGCGCCATTTCCACCGGCTCTCGCGGGTCAGGCCTGCCACGGGCCGAACCATCATCTGAACCTGAGCCTGAACCGAGATCGTTGACCGCGAGCGCGCTCGTGGAGCTTGCGGATATTGGCCCGCCCTCACCGGTCCCGGACCGGCATATTCTTACGCTCTCACCCGATGGCCGTAGAGCCGTCATTCAGGTCCGACAGGCGGACCCGGGATCAAACGGATATCGTTTGCGGATGATTGTCGTCGACATCGCCGGCAAAGCGCGCCCTATCACCATTGATGAAGGCGGCGAGTTCATTCGCGAGATGGTCAACGGTGTTGGCGGCGTAAGAGTCGCAACTGGAGACGCCGCTGCGATCCCCGTCGAATGGTCGCGCGACGGATCTCAGGTCTACTTCCTGAAGCGGATGAATAGGAAAACGCAGATATGGCGGGCGGCGGCTGACGGGCACGGAAGTGCAATCCTCACCCATGAACAAGATGAGGTAGAGGACTTTCACCTCTCGCCCGACAAACGCCGGCTATACTATTCGGTGCGGAGTATCCTTCCGGACCAGAACGCCTCAAGCCTGGCGGAGCAACGAAACGGCTTTCGGTATGACCGTCGGTTCATACCCTTGTTCGCGCAAGGACCGGATGCCGTCCCTGCAGGAACTCTTGTAACAAAGAGCCTAGAAGTTGCGGGCAGTGACATTCAGCTTCCCCCTGACACTGATCTTGCTCTGCCTCAGGCTCATGGTCGTCGCGCGCCGAATGGGCTTATTGCCTTGTCGTTACACGGTCGAGTCGCCTCCATCTCCTCGAAGGGACCGCTGGCGGCGACCAAACAGGGCGACATCATCGTTCAAGACCCGGTTCATGGCACGGTCCGCTGTAGCCTTCAGCATTGCAGCGGCGGCCTCACCCTATGGTGGACGCAAGATGGAAGGCGGCTACGCTATATGCGTCGGGAAGGCTGGGCAGATGAGAAGACGGCGATCTACGAGTGGAAGCCGGGAAACGGTGCGCCCAGACGTCTCTATTCCACATCCGATCTTCTGCTGGATTGCCAGCCGACCGGAAGTCAGCTGATTTGTGCTCGGGAGCGATCGACGGCGCCACGGCACATTATCTCGCTTGATGTCGACACGGGTCGCGCGAGGATAATCTACGATCCAAATCCGGATTTCGGCGGGTACAGGCTTGGACGGGTAGAGCGGCTATTCTGGAGAAACGCCTTCGGAGTCGAGACGTTCGGGGACCTAGTCTACCCGGTGAACTACACCGCTGGTCGTGCGTACCCTTTGGTCGTGGTTCAGTATATCTCCCGTGGCTTCCTTCGGGGAGGCGTTGGTGACGAATTTCCGATCCAGTTATTTGCCAATCGGGGTTACGCCGTGCTCAGCGTGCAGCGCCCCGACGCCAGGGACCTAGTGCCCAATGCCACGGAGATGAACGACTTTCAGCGACAACTGCTCAAGGACTTCAAAGACCGCCGAAGCGTGTTGTCCTCGATCGAGATCGGCGTGAAGATGTTGATCGGACGGGGAATCGTTGATCCGGTGAAGGTCGGCCTTACCGGCTTGAGCGATGGATCATCGACCGTTCAGTTTGCCGCAATAAATAGTAAGCTCTTCAAGGCAGCATCCGTAAGTGGATGCTGTTGGGACCAATTCCAGGACGCGGTTGTCGGTCCTAGCGCCGCGCAGGCATACCATCAAATCGGATGGCCTAAGCTGTTGGATTATGACGCGACTTTCTGGTCGCAAATCTCTCTCGTCAAGAATGCGAAGCGCATCACAATGCCGATACTCATGCAGCAATCGGATGATGAGTTTCGAGTGGCGGTCCCAAGTTACACGGCCCTGAGACAAGCGGGGCACCCCACGGCGCTCTTTGTCTTTCCCGACGAGAACCACATAAAGTGGCAGCCTGCCCATCGTCTTGCAGTTTACCAGCGCAATGTGCGGTGGTTCGATTACTGGCTCATGGGGATCGGGGATGGTGAGGAATGGAAGGAGAATGGTACGTCGGAACCGAGTCAGTAGATATCTGCCTTCGCCAACAGGGGCGACTGCATCATCGCTTCTGTCCGACCCGAGTTATCGGCTCCAGTGCTGGAGCCAGGCCTCGGTGTCGACTAATGTCAGGAGTCTCGTAATTTCGGATCCGACACCCTGATAATCAGGCGCCATCAGCTTTTCGATCGCCTGCCTGTCGATGACCCGTTCCCGGGCGAGCATCCCGTCCAACAGCCTCTCACGAATTCTGGCACGAAATTTGTGGAATATCTCGTAGCTGAACCCTTGAGGGCTGCCCTTTCCTCTCCGCTCGATCACCGCGGACGGAAGCGCATTGTGGAATGCTTGACGGGCGGCGGCCCTATCCCGTCCTTTTTCGCACTGCCGCCAGGTCGGAATTTGCAGGGAAGTTTCGACGATGGGCTGAGATGCCAGTGGGTGAACGACCGGTAGCCCATCCCGCTCAACATACGCGTCAAGAGAATATTGCATTCGCAGCAGCATAGCGATGTGAGCGGCCTTGCCAGCCAGCCTGAGCTCTTTGGGAGGGGTGAGCCATGGATGCGTTGCGGGAGAAGCGGAAAGCCGCTCGACAATCTCGTTCGACAGCAATGAGCTGTCTGCCTTCCAGGCATAGCCTGAGTTAGCCCCTCGCCATGCCCGAATGGCTTGCGACATCACTTGACCAACCGTAGCGCCCGTGAGGGCGCAAATATCGCGGAGGGTTGCCCCTAGGCCTAGCGAGACGCCCTCTATAGCATATCGGTCTGCCAGTGGTCGGGCCGATCGGCTCATATAAAATACATTATCCCCACCGTTCCCGGTGAAGATTGCCTGAGCACCGGCCGCTGCCGCCAATCCGACCATGGCCCTATCGAACGCTGGCGCATCTAGCCGCCCCGGTGGCGCGGCCAAATGAAAAACCGAGGATGTGTCGATATCAACATGATCCAGCGAGTAGTGCGCCTCGGCGAGTGGCCTCTCGAGAAACGTGGCGAGTGACCTCGCATGGGATCTTTCGTCCCCCAGTGGATCTCGCGTTGACAGCGTGGCGCAGCTGAAGTCCGCTCTCCCCTGCTGAAGGCAGGCTGCGACAATCGAGGAGTCCAGCCCACCTGAGACGGCCAGAAGCGATCGACCATAATACTGCGCCCAGCTAGTGATGCAGTGCTGCGTCACCCTGCGCAGCGTTTCAATCTGTTCGTCCCGGCCGCCACCAAAGCGCGACGTAATATAATCCCAAGGGTTCCACTGGACTGTCTGATCGGTACTCGATCCACGGACATGAAGACGCATGCCCGGGAGGAGACGGCGGACATTCAACAGGGCCGTATGCTCTTCCGGCAGCCCAGCGTGGAACAGCGACCTAGCCACGCCGAAGATATCAACCTCGGCCTTAATCGAACCCGCATCCACCAACATGGAGGGATCCGACGCGAGTATAATCGCATTGGTTGACATAACATAGAGGCAAGGCAGCATGCCTGAAGGGTCTCGGAGAACGAAAAAGCCGCCCTCGACGCGGATGATGGCGACATATCGCCCCCAGTAACGGTCGATGAGATGCTGGCCCCTTGTGGTCATTATCGCCTCGGCCTCGCTCGCGTTGAAACCCTCAACAGTGCGCGAGGGTCCGTAGCGATGGAACAAGGTTCCCACGACAAAGCCCATGTTGTTGGCCAGCACCGCAAAGCTACTGCGATCGCTGACCGCTACCACCATGTCCTCAGCAAGTTCGTGGGTTTGCAGCTTTGCATCCCGCAGAGGGCGATCGGGGCCGTCATCGACAGTCGATCGCGTCCCCAGCCTAGCGAGGAAGCGAATGCTCATGAGAGCACCAAGATAGGAGAATAATGTCCGACCTCCTCGACGCTGTCGTTGAGGATCCGGTCTTCGTCCTGAGCCCAGGCGTGGGCGGCGAAGGGGTTCGACCGCACGCCGATGACGCACTGTATCGAGACACCCAAAGATCGGCACAAAGAGTACATGGCCAGCGAGCGCGGAAGGCACCGATCCGTGCGGCCAAAGATGAAGCCGGTGTGAGCGAAGGCCGTTACCGCCCTCTGTATCCGCAGGGTCCTGATCTCATTGGACCAGACGTTGTCACGGCTAATCCGCGACGACATTTCAATAACCGAGGATAACGCGCAGCGGCGAAGTCTCCAGGAGATGATGAACTCCCAGGAGAGCGCGAGTAGAAATGTCGGCAGGTGTAACGGCGACTGGCCGCTGCTTTCTTGATCGGTCGTTGCTGGGTATGTTCTGGTGGTCGGGAAGGCGGTGTAGGGATCAGAGCTTTGGACCAGGTAGCCCTTTTGAATGAGCGGTGAGAGCGCTACGTCGGCGCCCGGAAAATCTTCTCCATTGCTAAGGACGAGCCGCCGGAAAGCTTCCACCCCGGCCGAAGGAACGGCAAAGTAGCGGTTCTCGATTACGTCGAGAAATATTACCGAGGCTCCGACAGAGCAGTGGTAAAGGCCATCTCTCAGCCGATAGAACATAGATTGATCCAGCAGGTTTGATGGCGCGCACCGGGTTGCGGCACGCGCCATACCGTTTCAATCGTCTTCCAGGCCAATGCCCAGCCGCTGGAGCTGGATGACCGTGTCGTTCGCTCCCGGCGAGCCTCCCTTGGTCTCATCGACCACCGAGCCGAGGTCGATCAGTTCGTCGAGATTGCGATCGTCATTGCGTTCCATGACACACTCCTCATCGATTGCCGCAAAACAACGGCAATCGAAAATTAGAGCAACGCGACGATCGGCGGTGGGAATATATCGAGACAGGTTGACGCGATATTCCGAACCACTGACGACGGAACCGTTCGGAGCGGATTTGACGAGCGGAAGGCGAGGCTATCAATCTGAAATAGCAAAATTTTCATGAATTTTCTAATGATTGGATAATTCTTTGTTGGTGAGCAATTTTCCTCAGGTGATATGCTTCAATCCTTCTGCGCGTAGCTTTTGGCAAGTTCGCAGCACCGACGCCGGCGATGGTGGCGAGCTCCTTTTCGGCTAATCCTGGATCTACTGCATCGATGATTCGGCTGTAGTGAAGCCTTTCGTTGAGACCTCGAACCGCTATCAAAGCTTCGCGGTTTCCAGTGGCTGCAGCCAGTGAGCTGAATATTGCGGCAGCGAGGTTAGCGACAGAAACTGGTGAGGGCGCAGATGATCGAGTCAAACTTTGCTGGAGCGCCTCCCGCATGGCCGTCTCTCTCAATCTGGTTAGCGTCGCCGCGATCAACTGCATATGCCAAGCGAGGAGTTCGATGAGTTCGGCGGGTTCCCTGACCGGAACCAAGAATCCACCGTCCGAATGGTGCGCGAGAAGTCCCTCCCCCACGAGAATAAACGCCGCCTCCCGTACGGGAGTCTTGCTTGACCGATGTCGGGTAGCGAGGTCCTGGATATCGATCTTCTTCCCCGGCACGAAATGGCCCGCGAGGTAGTCCTCCTTGAGTCCTTCGTATACGCGCTCGTGGAGCGGAGGATCCATTGCCGACATCATAGGCCAGCAGCCACTGGAACAGCCACCGCCGACCAGGCTGGCGTCAAAGCCTGCGTCAGATGGTCGAGATTGCGCTGTGCAATGAGTTCGATGCACATCCGTTCAAGATCGCTGAGATCGCCGGTTGCCAGCTGGTGCGGAAAGCACATCTTCTGGCCGGCGAACAGCAACGGAATCAAAATATGCCCTGTCGACAAGCCAAGCCGATAGGCACAGACCAGATGATCGTCGAGCCGTGAACGGGGATTGCCGCCTTCGATCTCGCGAAGCCAGCGTACACCCATACCAAGCTCTCGCGCCAAATCGCGTTGCGTTAAGCCCAGTTTCTTCCGTGCCTCTTCGATTTGTCGTCCCGATAGTACCTTTACATACAGGATGGGACTTTCAGCAACGGAAGTCGCCAATAGATGCGACATGTCCGTGTCTCCTTACGGGAGATACCGCCCGCCAAGGCAATTCCATGAGTCGAACTCTAAGGTGTACTTACCACCAGTGTCAAACTCAACCTCGGCCAACTTGTCGGGATTTACCCAACAAGATCATTGGCATCGCGTGAGGCGGGCGTTCTTGCTCCTGACTGCAACGCGCGATCGAAGGCGTTCATCAGGTCCAATTGGTCGGCTTTGGGGATCTGCATGAGCGCAACGATATAGATGGTCCCTAGGTTGGGTTGCCGTCCCTCGGGCGAACTTTCCTGGACCCGTTCGGTTATTCGCGTGGCGACATCCCAGAGGCGATGTGACGCCCCCACATGATGCTCCTCCCCGCCGCCAAGACAGCCAAGCTCCGGCACCTTCAACTGGTCGATGATTTCAGCGGTGGACAGCGTATCGAGATGTTCTATCGCCACGTGCAGCGTCGTACCCCAGGCTATCAGCGAGCGCGTAGTGCGAATCAGATGGCAATGGGAATCGATGAGCACGTCGAGGCCGGCTGGTGAGAGCCGGAGCTTGAAGCTGCGTCTAGCTCGAGCCATCACTCCTTCTCCTGCCTGAACTAGGTTTTTGTCACCCGCCGGCAAGTCCGAGCGGGTACATTTCCATGACGAATGGAGGCAAAAGCGGCACTATAGTGCCGCTTTTGCCCAAAACTGATCTTTCCAACGCTTTCCGAGATCATTTAGCCGCTTTCGTCTGAATAGTGCTTTGTTTCACCGCTTCGGCACTTCAGTGCCCTCCCTATTGCGACTGTCATTCCTGATCGTCATGCCTTGGGACGCACCGGATCGGCGGCCCCAGGGATCCCAAGTCCCGGCCATCCTGCCCGGCCTATCCAAACCCCAAACCCGAGCGCCTCGCGGCGCCACGAGGAGACATGTGCCATGGACCTTCCATGCTCATTGCCGATGCTTGCCGGAGCAATGTTGCTCGGTATCGCCGCGGGACCGGCCTGCGCCCAGACCTACCGGCCGGATGCTGAAGCCTATCCTTGTGCTCGCAACGCCCAAGTCGCCGTCGTCCAAAGCGATTCCGGCTTTTCGATCCGCGAAAAGGCCGCACAACCCGCTGTTCCCCCCACACCGTCGGCGATCAAGATCGGCAACTCGCTTACCTTCGACAGCCGACTTTTCGCGCGCACCTCCCTCGTTCGCCCGGAGTCCAATCATGTCCCGCAGCGCTAAGCTGATCGCGGCAGCGCTGATCTGCGCAACAGCGCCTGCGTACGCCCAGGATAGCGGCACCGAGCCGCTCACGGCCGCAGCCGAGGAGGCTCAGCGTCAGTTGCGCCAGACCTTCACCAATCTGACGTTTGAGGACTTTGGTCCGGCGCCTGTCAGAGGTCCAATATATCAGGCCATTGCGGGCGGACGAGTCATCTATTTCGCGCCCGAGAGTCAGCATCTTCTGTTTGCCGCGATCTACGACAAGAATGGCATCAACGTGACGGCCCTTGCCCAGGACGCGAGTGCGAGGAAGCGCCTTGGCGCCATCAATCCGGCGGATGCGCTGGTCATTGGGCCTGCAGGGGCTCCCAAGGTCATCGAGTTCACCGATCCCGATTGTCCCTATTGCCAGGCGCTCGAGCGCTTCTGGCTGACAAAGGAAGCGGAGGGGAAGCCGGTCCAACGCCTCGTCTATTTCGTGAGCGGCATTCATCCGCAAGCGGCGGCCAAAGCCGAACACATCCTCTGTTCCCCTGACCGCCAGGCCACCTTCAAGTCGATCTATGCCGGTGCGCAGCCCAACTCGCTGCACAAATGCAAGGCTGGCGCCGAGAAGGTCGCCCGCGATGCGGAGACGGTCCGCAAGTTGGGCGTCTCAGGCACACCGACGCTCTTCGTCGACGGCAAGCTCGTCTCCGGTTTCCAGCAGGCCGAGCTTGAGGCGTTCATCGAAGCAAGCGCCAAGAAGGCCAAGGCCGGCCCCTGACCAGCATGTCAGCGATTTGGCGGACCTTGCCTGCGCGCGCTTCAGAAGCGCCCGCGAGGACCGGAATGCCGGCGAGGACGTAGCTCCGGGAGCCGTCCAGCGCCTCGTCGGCCGGAAACGCCGGAACGAGCCACGTGTCTCGATCCGGCGTCGGTGCCGGCAAGCATGATCGGGACGGCTCTTAACACGACAAGGAGACTGCATATGTTGACTTTGCTTCGGGGAAGGACGTTCCGCACGATCGACGCGGCGGTCCTTTTCCTCCTGGCCGCGATCGCCGGAACGAGCGTCGCCTACGCTTTCCAGGCGCCGGCTGCTGGCGACCTTGGTTACGACATCTACGACATCGTCGTGAACCAGGGCGTCAAGGGTCCGCTCGGCTTCGTGGGCGGTGTTGCCGCCTTCCTGTTCGGCGTTTCGCGGCTCTTCTCCAACATCATGATCGGCATCCCGACGATCGTGGCGGCGGTCTGCCTCATCAAGGCGGATTCGATCCTCCAGACCTTCGGCATGCTGATCTGAAAATCTGGCCTTGCGCCGGGCAAGCCGGCGCGAGGCCACCGAAACGGGAGGCGGTGGTCGCCTTCCGCAACCCACGTCCAACGACGTGGTGAAGCAAGGGAGAAGGGCGTGGACGAACGTCTGCCGCAGTTCCTGCACCGGCCGGTCCAGATCCTCTGGTTCGACAGTCAGGAGTTCATCGTCGTGATGAGCGTGATCTTCGTCGCGGTCATCGTCGGCGGGATCATCGGCTGGCTGCTCATCGGCGCTCTTCTCCTTTTCATTCCCTGGAAGCGGACCAAGCCGCGCGGGTTCATCCCGCACCTGGCCTGGCGCTGGGGCCTCGCCCGCTTCCGCAACTACCCGGGTCCGACCCAGACCCGCTTCTTCGAGTAGGCGAGATGGCTCATCCCTTCAGGCGCAAGCGCCAACCCGACATGATCGGCGACACGCGGCCGAGCTGGCACCTGCACCGCTATCTGCAGGGCTCGGCCAACCTCTTCGAGGAGAACCGGCTGCTCAAGGTCGCGATCGCGGGCCTGTTCGGGATCACCGCCGTGCTCGGGACCGTCATCTATACCTCGAACCAGAACACGCGCACCGTGGTCGTGCCGTTCGGTGCCGATGGCGACCTCTATGTGACGGGCAACAAGCCTTCCGAAGCCTATCTGCGCTCGATCACCTTCAACATCGTGGGTCTTGCCGGCACCTATTCCGCTTATTCTGCGGATCGTCAGTTCCAGGAGCTGCTGCGGATCGCGCATCCCAGTGCCTACAATGGTCTTCGTGACAGTCTCAACAGGCTGCTCGACGAGCTTGGCAACAACCCGACGCTCTCCATCGCGACCTATATCCGGGGCGATCAGCCCGTCACCTGGACGGGCAGCGAGATCCTCGTCCCTGTCGAGAAGGTAAGAGTGATCGGCGGCGTTATCCGCAAGTTCCGCGGCAATCTGCGCATCCGCTACGCGCTCGAAAATGGTCGCTTCTGGCTGACTGCGCTCCAAGAGGAGAATTTCAGTGCCGATATCCGTTAAGCGCGCGAGGCTAGCCTGCCTCGCCGGGGCGCCCACCTTTCTTATATTGGCCGCGTCCCTTCCCGCAACTGCCCCTGCTTTCGCCCAGTCGATCGCGGCGCTGCCTGACCAGACGAGCCGGATCCGGCTCTCCAACCGCGACGTCAATCATGTCGTGTGCGTAGGCGGCGACATCGAGGACGTCAAATTCTCGGCCGAGAAGGGCCTTGCGGTCGAGCGCGGTGGCTCGGACGCGTGGATCAAGTTCCTGGTGCTCGAGACCGAGGACCCAAATATCCCGGGAAGCGGCGCCAAGACGCACAGCTATGTGACGACCCCATCGGAATTCTTCGTCTCGTGCAACGGCGCGATCTATCCGCTCTATGCCGAGCCCGCCGACATACCGGCCCAGACCGTCACGCTCGTCCCCGGGGGCGCCCAGCGCGCCCGGGCGAACGACGCGCTGCTTGGGCCACTTGTCGAGGAAGAGCGTGCCGTCGGTATCGTGCTCGCGATCCTGCAGGACCGGGTGCCGGCATCCTTCTCCGAGGTCGCGCCCTCGCGCGACAGGCTGATCCTCACGGACCTTCCCACCGTGACGCTTAGCGAACGGCGGCGGCTCGAAGTGGAAGGCGCGGGGCTTTCGGTCAGCGAATATCTGGTCCGTGCCAGCGCCGCCACCGCGCTCGATGAACGCGAATTCCTCGATACCGCGATTGGGGCCGACATCTTTGCCATCACGATCGACCGGCTGACGCTGGGTGCCAATGAGACCGCACGGCTGATCGTCGTTCGCCGGAGTGTGCAGCAATGACGACGCCTGACGAAAACCGGCAGGCCACTCCTGCAGCGGCTCCGGGCCACCCCACCGACGATAGCGAAGAAAGCGCTGTCGCTCGGCCGGCCCTGCTCGACCTGCCGGCGCAATGGTCGAAGCTGACATCCGACCAGAAGCTGCGCGCCAAGCAGTTGGGCGTCGTCTCCACGATCGCACTGCTCGGCCTAGGCCTCTACACCGCAAGCACCAGCGGTCACAAGGAAGCGCCCAAGGCACCCCAGGCCTCGAACCTGGACATGGGCGCTGGGCTTCGCGGCGACAGCCTCGAAGTGAAGCTGCGCGGCGATCTCCAGAAGATTCTCGACGGCCAGACCTTGCTCGGCGATCGGGTCACCGCGATCGAGGAAGGCAAAGTGGTTCCCGGCACGGGTGGCGGTTCTCACGCGCCGGGTATGGCCGGCGGCGATGGTGGCGATCTGCCGCCGGCCATACCCGGCGAGGCTCCGGCCTATCCGCCCGCGCCGCCCGAAGCCCGGGGTGCGGCTAGCGAAATCCCTGCCCCGCCCGCACCGCCCGCGCCGCCGGCTCCACCCACGCAACGTCAGATCGGCGCGATCGGCGCAGCGACGGCCACGCAAGCTTCGGAAGGAGGTGCTGGCAGCGGCGCCGCCTCAAAAAAACGTATGGCCCGCCCCGTTTGCAAGTAGGATTTTACGGTGTTCTGATCAGTCTGCGTCAACGTATGCGGTCTCACGGGAGCATCCCGTGGCCAAGATGGACATCCGCACGTCTGGAGCCACAATAAGGGAACCGGCAACAGGTGCCATTTTTTTGCCCGGGCTTTCCAGACGCCGATCGACTGTCAGGCCATCTTCACGATCCTTCCTGCAAACATCGTTGGGCTACGCGCGCAGAAGCACGCAGCCGATCCGTTATGCCGCTGCTGGATAGCCGCGTTCGAAGCTCACTTCTTTGCGAAGGGCTGCCCAAGCGATCCGCGCCAGTTTATTAGCCAATGCGACGACGATTGCGTTGCGATGAACTCCTCGCTCGATCATTCCTGTCAACCAACGTCCCAGCGGGGTTTCGCTGCGCGCCAGTGACGGTAATGCTGCCCGGGCGCCATGGATGAGCAAAGTGCGCAAATAGGTGTTGCCACGCTTGGAGATGCCGAGCAGCCGGGGCTTGCCGCCGGTAGTATGTTGCCTGGGTACCAAGCCGAGCCAAGCACCCAAGTCTCGCGCTTTGGCAAAGCTGCTGGCATCGCCCACGGCTGCAATCAAAGCGGTTGCGTTCAACGTGCCGATGCCGGGGATGGACGTGAGCCGCCGGGCAGCTGCATCATTGCGAGCCAGTTCGACAAACTCGCCGTTCAGTGCCTCGACCTTGGTATCAAGTTCGTGCCATTCGGCGCGCAGTTCACCCACCAGTTGCTTCAAGCGTGGTGATAGGGCCGTATCTTCGGCGGCCAGCATGGCATCAATGCCCAACTCCAGCTTGCGCCGGCCGGCCGGAAAAATGGTCCCCCGCTCCAGGAGGATCGCCCGCAGTTGGTTGATAAGGTTTGTGCGCTCGGCTACCAGGCGGGACCTGACGCGGTGGAGGGTCTGGATGTCCAACTGCTCCTGAGTCTTGAGTTCGACGAAGCGCATAGTCGGGCGCGAGGCGGCCTCGGCAATCCCCTCCGCATCACGATCATCATTCTTCTGCGCTTTGACATACGGGCGTACGTACTCCGGCGACATCAATCTGATTTCGTGCCCCTGCGCGGCGAAAAGGCGACCAAGGTTGTGGGCACCACAGCACGCCTCCATTGCAATCACGCAAGCCGGAAGCTTGGTCACGTAATCGATAAGTGTCTGTCGGCGCATCGACTTACGCACGATGACAGCGCCTGCTGCATCAACGCCTACGACACTGCAGGCATTCTTGCCCAAATCAACGCCAAGGATAACAATAGACATCGGTCCGCTCCTTTCCTTTTCAAGCACCGGCATCATACCTGATGCCGGGGAAAAGGGGCGGGCCATCCCATAAGGGAAGCGGACGATCTATTTGCCACCTGGTTTCATGAAGGCTCGGCTCCTGACCGGCATCGACGCCCTGGCGAGCCGGGACGCGACCAGTAATCCCGAACCGATCATAGCCAGGGTCCAGGCGCCTGCTGTTCTCCCCAACGAGGTCAAGGCCAATCTCGCCGGTTGCTTCGTTATCGGCAATGCAACGGGCAGCCTTGCCAAGGAGCGCGTCGAGATCCAGCTCGTCTCGATCTCCTGCGTGGACTTCGACAGCCATGCGGTGGTCGACCAGGCGATCAAGGGCTTCTTCGTCGATGCCGATGGCAAGAAGGGCCTCTCCGGCAAGGTCGTGACCCGCGCCGGCGCCACGCTCGCCCGCTCGTTCATTGCCGGCACGATCGCCGGCATATCGCAGAGCGTCGAAGGGTCTTTCGGCAGCCTTTCGACCTCAGCGCTGGGCAGCGTGCGCAGCCTGGATGCGGGCGATGCGGTCAAGTCGGGCGTCGCGGGCGGCCTCTCCAAGTCCTCCGACAAGCTCACCGACTTCTACCTCGATCTCGCCCGCCAGGCTGGCCCGGTCGTCGAAGTCGGCGCGGCCAAGGATGTCGTGGTCGTCATCCAGGAGGGTCTCGCCCTTGAGATCAAGCCGTCGGTCGGGAGCAAATTCTGATGCGCTCGCCCTTTTCCTCAGGAGATCCTGACATGTCCGTGCTGGCCTACCAGTCTTTTCATCGTTCGCTGCTTTCGCTCAGCCTGCTCGCAAGCCTTGGTGGCTGCGCGGCGGTCGGATCGATGATGTCGCCCTATTCTGAGAAGTTCGACTGCAAGAACAGCGATCACGGGCAGTGCATCCATCCGGATCGGGCCTATGAGGACGCGGTCGCGGGTGTGGCGTCGAAGTCGGACCCCAAGGTCACCAATGACCGTGCGATGCTGCGCGGCCAGGACCAGGGCAAGGCGAACGGCAAACCGGGAAGCAATCCCGCAGGCAGTGCCTATGGCAGTTACCGCGACAGCGTCTACCAGGAACTCAAGGGTCTGATCGAGGCGCCGGTCACACCGATGCTGAAGCCGGCACGCACGGTGCGGACGCTCATCCTCCCCTATGCCGACCGCCAGCGGCCCGACCGGCTCTATATGCCGCGCTATGTCTATTCGGTGATCGACAAGCCGGTTTGGGTCGTCGGCGGCGCGCTCGTGGCCTCACCCGATCGTGCGTCACAGGCGCCGATCCTCGGCCAGGTGCGCGACGGCACCGCGCCCGATGGTGAGGCGCGACCGGCCACCGTTCCCGCTGCACCCGCGATCGTCCCGCCCGCACCGGAGCCCCAGCCATGAGCGGCCTCAGCTATGCGCGGCTGCGGAACGCCGTCCGGCGGGACAGTTTCTCCGACTATCTCCCGCTGGTCGCCTGGGACGAGGACACGGAGGCCTTCCTCTGCATCGACGACACCTGGGGCCATGCCTGGGAACTGGTGCCGACGTCCTATATGTTCGCCCATGTCCAGGGTGCGCTGCAGGGCCTGCTCAACATCCATTTCCCGGACGGGACGGTCCTCCAACTCCACACCTTTGCCGATCCGCTGATCGACGACGCGCTCGACGCTTTCCTCGATTTGAAGACCCGTGATGATCCGCTGATCCAGGCCTCCGCGCGCTATACGCACGCATATCTCAGTGAAGGGCGACACGGCCTCAAGGCGCTCCACGGAATCCCGGTCCGCAACTTCCGCACGCTCCTGTCGATCAAGACGCGCCGGCCGCTCGGTGAAGACCTTCGCCGGCAGGTCGAGGAACAACTCGCAAAACTCGGCATCCGCCGGCTTCCGCCAGAGGAGCTGGTCGCCTTCTACCGGCGTATCTTCAACGGCGTTGCTGATGCCGCCCCCGGCGTCTTCGCCGATGGCACTGCGACAGGCGCGCCACCGATCGGCAAGCAGATCATCGACGCGGGACCGGATCTCGTGTTCGAAGGTGCCGAGGTTTTCCTCGGCAACCAGGTCGCGCGCTGCCTGACACCCAAGGCGCCGGCACGACGCATCACGGCCGAACGCGCCAATCGCCTGATGGGCGGGATGCGCGGCGCGTCCGAGGACAGCGACCAGATCGGAGGCCCGTTCCTCTACACGCTCAACATCCTGTTCGATCATTCGCAGTTCGAAATCCACAAGCGGGCGCAGATTCTCTCGGCGCAGAAAGCTGCGGGTAGCTTCGCGGTCGAGGTCGGCAAGCAGATCGAGGAGATCGGCTGGATTCTCGACGAGGCCGGCAATAGCAAATTTGTCCGCGTCATCCCGACGATCTGGGTGTTCGGCCGCGACCGCGCCCATGCCCGCGATCTCGCGGCGCGCGCCAAGCGCCTCTGGGAAGGCGAGCCGCTTCCCTTCTCGATGCAGGAGGAGAGCTATCTCAACCCGACATTGCTGGTGATGAGCCTGCCTTTCGGGCTCTATCCCGACCGCACGACGCTCCGGCTGCTCGAGCGCGACTTCCGCATGCCGGTCAAGGCGGCCGTGCTGATGGCGCCGATCCAGACCGACTTTCGCGGCGGCGGCCGCCCGGCCCTGCTCTATACCGGACGCAAGGGCCAGCTCGTCACGCTCGACCTGTTCGATCCGCGCATCAACAACTACAATTTCATCGTCTCGGCCGAGAGCGGTGCGGGCAAGAGCTTCCTGCTCAATAATTTGTGCCAGCAGTATTTTGCCTGCGGCGCGCTCATCCGCATCATCGATATCGGCGGCAGCTATCGGAAGCTCTGCACCCTCTGCTCGGGCCGGTACATCGACATCGGCGAAGAGCATCTGGTCCTGAACCCCTTCGATATGGGGCTGGCCCTCGATGGTGACGACAAGCAGTCGGCGATCACCATGGCAGTGGCGATCGTCGCGGAAATGGCCAACGCCTCCACCCGCAAGGGCGTAACCACGTCCGAGTGGAACCTGCTCAAGTCCGCGGTCCAGTGGACGATCGACACCGGGCGCGCCGATCATGGCATCGATGCCGTACGCGAATGGCTCGGCACCTATCCTGAGCTGGTTGAGACCGCGCTCGATCACGTCGATCATCTCGTGCCCGTTGCACGCGAACTCGCCTTCAACCTGCGAGATTTCGGGTCGGGCGGTGCCTATGGCCATTATTTCAACGGCCCCTCGACGCTGGACATCCGCCACGATGAATTTGTGGTTCTCGAACTCGAACGCCTCAAATCCATGCCCGATTTGTTCAACGTCATCGTCATGGTGGTGGTCAACGCGGTCACGCAGGAACTCTACCTGTCCGCGCGTGACAAGCCTCGCTTCGTGCTGTGCGACGAGGCCGCGCAGTTCATGACGCGCACCGACGGCCAGGATCTGTCGCGTCTCGCCGAGGCCTTCGGCCAAGGATACAGGCGCGCACGCAAATATCGCGGCTCGTTCGGCATCGTGCTCCAGTCGATGAACGACCTGACGCTTTTTGGCGGCACAGGCCAGGTGATCCTGGAGAATGCCGCGACCCGCTTCCTGCTGCAGGGCTCGACCTATGACCGGGCCGTCGACAACAAGATCCTCGATTATTCGGGGTTCGTTCTCGACTTGCTGAAGTCGGTCCGTAACTCCAAGCCGAACTACAGCGAGGTGTTCATCGATTCCCCGCTAGGACTCGGCATCGCGCGTCTCGTGGTCGATCCTTTCTCGTACTGGATCAACACCTCGGCGCCCGACGAAGTCGCTGCCTTTGAAGCGCTGATGCGTCAGGGCCTTTCGCCGCTCGAAGCCATTTGCCGTCTCGCCGGCGTCGAGCCCTCGCAGATCCTGGGCACGCCTGCCGCGCCTCGCCTGGTGGGAGTGTGATCGCCATGGCGCGCTTTACGCCGCATCCCGACCAGTTGCCGCTCAACTGGTCCGACAATGAAGCCATTGAATTGATCGTCAAGCAACGGCTCGCCGAGCGGTTCGAAGCGGAATCCTTCCAGTGGCGCTTCCGGCTCGTCATGATCGAGACGGTCATGATGGGCCTGCTCGTGCTCGTCGCGGGGCTCCTGCTCAAGCAGCCGACCATGATGGTGCTGCGCGCCTCGCTCCTCGTAGCGGCGTCGTGTCTCGCGACCGGGCTGCTCCTGCTCAGCCTCTCGGCGGGCACCGCGAAGCTGATAAGCCGCCTGCGCCGGTGGAGGGGCAAATGAACGGCCTCATCTCCTCTGCGCCCTCGCAGGCGGCAATCCGCCTCACGGTCAGCGGGTTCCTGCTGATGCAGATCCAGAGCGCACTTTTGCTCTTGTCGCCGTCGCTCGATCACGACTCGGGCACATTGATCTGGATTCTCACGCCTCTCGCCGTCTCGGCGTTCGTCGCAGCCCTGATCGGTATTCCCGAGCCGCCGGAAGGTCATTGGAGGCAGCGCCATGGCCGCTAGTCTGGTCGGCCGTGTTCGCCGCGGCCCCATCCTGTTGGTCCTCGCCACGGGCAATCTGCTGGCCGTCGCGGCCGCGTTCGCCGCAGCGGGACCGATCAGCGGCACCATGCCGTCGCGCAGCACGATCGGGCGGACATGGCCGATCGCGGAGCCTGATGCGCTCGCCGAGATCGAAGCCAAGGTGGCGACACTCCCCAGCGACATGAGCAAGGCTTTCGGTCCACGCGATAAATGGACCGCGCTCAAGGCCGCGCCGCTCGGGATTGCCGGCGCCGACCGGGTTCGCAGTGTCGTGCCCTTCTATACGCTCGATTTCGATATCACCTTGCCCGATGGCAAGACGCTCTATCCCAAGGGCTTCACCTTCAATCCGCTGACCTATGTGAAGCTGCCCCAGCGGCTCGTCGTCGTGCATCCGCGCGATCTCGGCTGGGCACTCCGCAACGCCCGCAGCAGCGATTTCATTCTGCTGTCGGCGCTAGGCACGCAGAATGGCGATGCGATCGATCTCAGCGAGAAGACCGGGCGGCCAATCTATATCCTGGAGGAGCGGGTCAAGCAGCGGCTCGGGCTGACGGTGGCGCCGGTTATCGTCGAGCAGTCCGGCACACGGCTCGTTCTCACCGAATATGGGCCGAAGAGCCGCGCCACTGCCGTTCCGGCAAAAGGAGCGACGCGATGATCGGGCGCCTTCCTGTCTTCGTCACCGGCCTGGTCATCGGGCTTGTCATGACGCTCGCCTGGCCAAGCCAGGCCCATGCCTCCAAATGCGAGGCTGGCACCGTCTTCAACCCGATCACCAAGGTACGTTGGACCTGCATCTTTCCGATCACGGTCGGGGGCATTCGCGTCGGCAGCTTCGACAAGCTCGACAAGGCGCTCGACGCGCAGTCCGCGTCCAAGCCCTTGTGCGCGTGCCGCAAGGGCATCCAGTTTTGGTTCGGGGTCAAGGTCTCCTACTGGTCGCCAAACCGGATGGTGGACGTCGTGACCGAACCCGGCTGCATGATGGCCCTGGGCGCCGATCTGCTGCCGACAGGCGGCAAACTGCAGGGCAGCCAGTCCTCGATCTCGGACGGCACCAACACCCGCAAGATGTTCGCGCAGATGCACTATTATATCTCGCCGGTCTGGGCGATGCTCGACATGTTCACCGATCTGCCCTGCCTCGAGAATGACGGCTTCGATGTCGCCATGATCACCGAGGTGCTGCCGACCTGGCAGTCGGGGACATTGGGCGCGATCATCCAGCCCGAGGGCATCCTGTTCGGAAACCCCGCCGCCGGCCTTGCCTGCATGGGCGACAGCGCCGCGGCGGCCGCCGGCAAGGTCATCGATCCGCTCTTCTGGTGCATGGGGTCGTGGGGCGCGACCTATCCAATCGCCGGCGATATCCATTTCGACGACAGTGTAGAAGCCTGGGCGGGCCTCGCCGCGCGCGGCGTGTTCATGATGGGGCGTCTCGGCGCGCTTACTATCAGTTCGGCGGATGGTTGCTCCTTCGTCCCCCAGCCCGTCTGGACCAAGAGCCGGTACAAGCTCCAGATCATGGAGCCTGTGAAGGGCGGCAAATGCGTCAATATCGGCCGCCCAGGTTCACTCTGGTCCTCGGCCAAACATGCCCCGGGCAAGGACAATGCCCAGTTCATGCTCTTCGAAAAGGTGATCTGCTGCGCCGGGATACCGGTGCCATGAGCCGATCACTTTCCCCCGTTCCCGCGCGCGACAGCCGTCCTTTCCGGAGGTCTGTTCGCCAAGGCCCCTACGGTCGAGGGCTGCCGCGCGGGACAGGAGCGGCGCCGCCAAGCCCCCCTGGCGGCGTCGCTCCACCCCCGGCCAGCGCGGCCGCCATGCTCCCCTGGTGGAACCGGCGTCTCCTCTCCGCCTGTTCCATCATCGCGACCGCGCTGGCCATTTCCTTTTCTTCGTGTGCCTCGGCGCAGACGATGGACGAACGGGCTCGCGCCGCGGCCGAGGCATCGCGCGCCAAGACCAGCGACAGCGACGCACTCCAGCAGAACTATGTGACGCCGGGCCTTGCCGGACAGCAGATCTCGACCGTCGACAACAGCCGCACGTTCACGCCGAACATCGCCTGCCAGAAGACCGCAACGATGCTCGAGGTGTTGGTCCAGCCCTCGGGCACCGGGGATCTGGGCAGGGTCTCGATCGCGCGCGACACCGATCTCGATGGCACGGTCGACACGACCTCGAACCTGCCTGTGCCGGTCTCGGGCATTTGCGCGAACGGCGTTGTGTCGTGTCAGCCCGGCAGCTGGAATGGCTGCAGCTTCTACCGCTGGGATGTTGATGCGGCCAAGGCGCTGAAGCTGACGTCGGTCGACATGCCCAAGCTCGCCGGCTGCTACTGCATCAACAATAGCTGCGGCACCAATCTTGCCTGGGGCAATATGGCGTCCGTGCTGCGCGATCTGGGCGGTGGAATGATCGGCGCGCTTACGACCGCCGACCCGCGCTATGGGGTCGCGGAAGCCGTCATTGATGGGCCCGCCATCCGCTATGTCGGCGCGCAGTCGACCGCCTGCTCATCAAACCCCAACCTGCCCCAGACGGCATATCGAGCCAATCCCGCGATCATAGCCTCCGACGCCTATTCAGCATCGAGCGGCAGCGCCGTCTTTCAGGCGCTCAAAGGCTCGGCCGTCGGCACGGGCACATCGCTGCAATATCGGCATTGCAGCATCGAACGCAGGGTGACGGTGCTGAAGCCTGGCGCGGACGACATCATCAGCCGGACCTCGGGCGGCTATTCTACGATCCAGAACGGTTCGTCCTTCGATTTCCTGATGGGGTCACCGGCCGACAACAGCCTTGCGGGGGGCAGCTGCACGCTCATCGACTTCCGCATGACGCTGCACGTGAGCAATCCGGATCGCATCATCAATGCCCGCCTCACCGAGTTCTTCGCCGACGATTGGGCGCAGGTGCGGATCGATGGCCAACTGATCGGCTCGGGTCCTTCGCCCTGGACGACGCTTGGACTTCCACCGAGCAAATGCGAGCTCAAGAAGACCTTCTATGCCTATCCCAATCTCGACCTGAAGCCGTGGCTCACGGCCGGCGATCACGAGATCTGGCTGCGCGTCGCGGTGGCGTCGGGCGGTGAGGGTTTCGCGCAGGTGCATGTCGACGTCGACAATAGCTGCAAGACGCTGGAACAGCTCGTCGATGGTTGCGGGACGATCGCGGCCGACCCGCAATGCAAGCTCGACAGCGAACTGGTCGACGGAGTCCAGACCTGGATAAATGGTGTCGCGACGGGTCTGAAGCCCCTGCCCCAGACCCGCATCCTTGGCGGCCCCGCCTGCCCGACCGACCTCACGCGCGACTTCTTCCTCAAGGACCGTACCTATCGTTGCAGTGTCGATGACATCGCGAAGCCCGATACGAGCCGCGGCGCTTATATCATCGACCATTCGACCGAGACGCTGCTGGCCGACCGGACGCGTCAGAGCGACGGCAGCTACGCTAGCTCGACGCGAGCGTTCAGCTTGCCCGACCGTGGCTCGGTGCCCGCGTGCGAACCCGTCTGCAAAACGCGCGCGCCCAAGGCAAATAGTGAAGCGGCGATCGATGGCGTCGTCGGTGCCAAGCAGAATGTGCCGACCGGCTACGACACTTTCTTCCACGCCTGCACCGCCGACAATCAATGCCCGGCCGGGCCAGGCGAGGAAATCGTGTCAGCATGTGGCTGCCTCGACGATTTTCCCGAGGCTGTCGTGATGATGCAGACCGTCCGCCTCGCCGGCGCGGACCTCGTCTGCACAGGGAGCGTGCAATGATCGGCTGCGTCACCAACCGATACCGGCGTCTCGATCCGCGCGGCGCCGCGCTTGCGCTGGTGCTTGGCCTGGGGGTTACCCTCGCCTGCCCGAGTGCCGCCCACGCGCAGCAGATCTGTGCCGCCGATCTCAACAATAATGGTGATGCGGCCGACGAAGGAGAGCAGGCAAGCTGCCTCGGCACCACCAGCGGAGCATGGCTCTGTCCCATTCAGGAGGTCGATTGTGTCGCCAATGCCACGGGTCAGTATAGCTGCCCGGTTGGCCCGCAATATGCCTGTCTCGTCAAGAGCACCGGCGGTACACCATCCTGTTCGCCCAATCAGTGCGCCGACCTTGCGACCAATCCCGTCGTCGAAGAACCGCCGATAGACGATCCTGGCACCGAGCCCAATGGCGGCATCGATGCCGACGGCAATTGCATGGGGACCATCGAGATCTTCTCAGGCCGCGGCGTGCGCTGCCGCCCCGCCGGGCTTTCGACCACCTTCTCCAATTGCTGCAAGGACAAGGGCAAAATCGTGAAGGACGGGATGGGATCGTCCATCTCGTCGGTCGGCACCAAGATTGCGGTGGCCAAAGGCGTGTTCACCGGCATGAAGGCCGCCTACACCGCGTTCAAGGCCGGGGCGACCGCAAGCCAGGCGGCCAGTTCTGGCGCCAATGCGTTGATCGTCGGACTCGACCCGACTTCGATCGCGATCAGCCTCGCGATCAATTTCATGATCGATTTCCTGTTCTCGGGCTGCGACCAGCAGGACATGGAAACGGCGATGCTCGACAGTTCGGGCATGTGCCATTTCATCGGCAGCTACTGCACGTCCTCCTTCCTCGGCATTTGCCTTCAAAAGGCACATGGTGAGTGCTGCTTCAACACCAAGCTCGGTCGGATCATCCAGGAACAGGGCCGTCCCCAGCTTAAAAGCTTCAACGGCAACCTCTGGGGCACCGCCAAGAAGCCGATGTGCCGCGGCTTTACGCCCGAAGAGTTCCAGGCGCTCGATTTCAGCAAGATCGATCTCTCCGAATATTATGCCGACATCGAGGCCCGCGCCCAATCCGACATCCAGATAGACATGGGGGAGCGCGTCAATGCGTATCTCAAAGCCATCAATCCATAGCGCCTGCATTGCCCTGCTGATGGGTGCGGCAACTGCCGCGCTTGCGCAAGACAGTAACCGGCAATCCGCCGCCGATCAGGGCCAGGCCAGCATGGACCGGCTCGAAAGCGCCGTCGCGCGCAGCAAGGATGCAGCAGGGCGAATGCCTGATCCCACCCTTCCACGGACGGACGATCCGGCAAACCGCCGACGCGCGTTCGAGGGGCTGCGGAACCGCATTTCCGCGCCTGACATGGAAGCCCGTGCTCGCGCGGCGCAGGCTCGTGGGCAAGCAAGCCTTGCGGCTGAGCGGGAGCGGCAGGCCAAGGCATTGCGCCAGGCGCTGGGGCTCGAGCCCGCTGAGGAACAGGCGCTCGCCAAGGCCGCACCGGCGGTGACCGCCAAAGGCTGGGTGCCGGTCCTGTTCGTCTCCTCTTCGATGCCGATCTCGACGCTGCGCAACTATGCTGTCCAGCTCGAGCGGGTGCACGGCGTCATGGCGTTTCGCGGCGTGCCGGGCGGACTTCGGAAGATGGGACCGATGGCGAAGCTGACGGCCCAGATCCTGCGGCTCGATCCGGGTTGCGAGGGGCCGAACTGCGTCATGCGCAATGTCCAACTCATCATCGACCCGATTGTGTTCCGGCAGCACGGCATCGCCCAGGTCCCCGCGCTCGCGATGATCCCGGGCGATCCAACCCAAGCGTATTGCGAGCGCGACGATGACAGCCCTCGTGCGGCCCATGTCGTGTTCGGCGACAGCGCGCTCTCTGGAATGTTCGACGAATATGCCCGCCTCGGCGGGAAGGAGGAGGTAAGCCATGCTCAGGCTCTTCTGGCTGATCACTAGGTGGATCGCCGACCTCTGCGCGCGCCTGCGCCGATTGCCGCGCAAGGCGGCGATGGCGCTGGGTGCGCCCGGTCCGGATCAGCCAGCCCGTCCTGACCGGTTGTGGCGGGCCATGCTTGTGGTGTCGCCGCTCGCGTTGTTCGCAGCGCTGGTCATGCCGCAGGTCACGTTGGTCATGTCGCCATCGATCGAAGCCTATGCTGTGCGCAAGAGCCCCGGACCGATCGCCCGGGGCGACTATGTGATGTTCACGCTCCATCACCCGATTGCCGGCCCAAAGCCTGTCTCCGTCACCAAGCATGCGCTTTGCTTGCCCGGCGACCGGCTCACCATGTTCGAGACGCCTTCCCCGCTCGCGGCGAACAGCTGGGACGGCCATTATTACTGCAATGGGCGGCTGCTCGGCGTCAGCTTGCCCAAGGCCCATAACGGGCTGAAGCTCATCCATATGAAATGGAGCGGCGTCATCCCCGCCGGGATGGCCTATGTTGGCTCGACGCATCCGCGCGGGTTCGACAGCCGCTATTTCGGGCTGTTGCCGATCGTGAACCTGATTCGGATGGAGCGTATCCTGTGAGCGCGCGCGATCAGGAAAGGCCCGCCGAAGACAACTCGGGACGGACGGCCCCTTCGCGCTGCAGGCAGTGTGAAATGTGGTTAGCCTTGCACGGCCCGAACCGCTTCGATGGGCATGAGCAAAACGCGCTCTCCCAGCGGCGACGCGATGAAACCATGCCGCGCGTAGAAGGCTACCGCGTCATCGTCGATCGCATGCACGATGACCGCCCGAGCGCCGGCGATCTCGGAGGCGGCCGCACAACGGCGGAGCGCATCAGCAAGCAGATCGGCGCCAAGGCCGAGCCCCTGGAAGCCGGAAGCGACGGCCAGCCTCGCGATCAGCAGCAGAGGCACCTTGTCCGGCATGCCCTTTCTCAGCTTTGCGCTGGGCAGCGCAGCCCGCTCCTCCATAGCGGTCGTGATCGTATAATAGCCGACCACCTGACGGGACCGCTCGGCATCGCAGACCACATAGGTACGGGCCGAGGCGCCTTCACTGGCAAGGGCGCGCTCAACGAGCCACTCATTCAGCGAGGCATGACGCCCGTTATCGAACGCGACGACCTCGTGATCGGCGTTCAAGCGTTCGGGCAGCGTAACGCGGCGCGTGGACATCGAACCGATCAACGCCGCCGATCATCGATTCCAGAGTGGTTCGCGCTTCATCAACTTCTCAAGGGCTGGCGACGGCGCGGGCGGCGTATCGAGAAGACTGAGGAACTGCTCATGACTCTCGGCATCCAGGAAGAAGGTGCGCTGATCGAGGATGGTGGCCTCGGCTTCCCGTCGCGCGCTCGCGAGCATGAATTCAGAGAGCTTCTGCCCGCGCAAGGAAGCTGCGCGGCTGAGCATCGCCTTGAGCTCGGCCGCAGCCCTGATCTGGATGACATCATCCTTGCGCGCCGAAGCGCCTCGGTCGGTACGGGCGTGCTGTGCCATGTCACTAAACTCCTCCGGGATATCTGGCAATTTGCCACGACAATGTCAATACATTCACGCTCTCCGCGTCCTTGGCTTCAGGCCGCTAGTCTGGCGATGATCGCGATCCTTGCAGGCCCTCAATCGGCCAGCGCGCAAGCCAGTCCGTTCGGCGGTGCATCAAAGCAGGGTTATTGGTGGTACGAAGCGCCCAAGCCGAAGCCTGAGGACAAGCCCGAAGCCGACCGGCTCGTGAAGCCCGTTATCCCGCCGATGGCGGAACTCGCGACCTGGACGCCGCCGAAGATCCGCAAGCTCATCGAGCAGCAGCGCGACTATGCCGCGACCGTGCTGACTGTTGATGCCGTCGCCGATTTCTGGCGGCTGCAGGATTTCGCGCGGCGCAAGGCGCGCGCGTTCGCCGGCGTCACCCAGATCGCGATGCTCCAATATCCCGAACTCAACTCCAAGTCGGCCAACCCGATGGTCGGCGACGCCCGATCCGAGCTGTCAGCGGAGAAGGACGCTATCCGCCGATCCTATCTGCGCGCCCATGCGAGCGAGTTCGCGCTCGTCATGTTCTCGCGGTCGACCTGCGGATATTGCCGGGTCCAGTGGCCGATCATCCAGCGCTTCCAGGAGGAAATGGGCTGGCAGGTGACGTTGATGGATCTCGACAAGCGCCCTGATGTCAGTGCGCGGTTCGGGGTCGAGATCACGCCCACCACGATGATCATCCGGCGCGGCAGTCAGCAGCGCATGATCATAGCCTCGGGCGTCGAGGCATATCCCAACCTCGCGCAGATGGCCTATCAGGCGGTGCGCCTGCTGCGCAGCGATATCCGGCCCGAACAGTTCATGACCGGCCCGGGCGAGGATGCGGGATTCTTCGACGCGTTGGGCAACGGCCCGGTATCGGCGACCGATCCGAGGGCACTTGGCGGCGATCTCGTCGAAGCATCGGGTGGGAGGCCATGATGCGCGCGCTCATTCTCCTTGGCATTCCAGGCCTGGTCATCGGCATGGGGTCCGCTGCGGCGCAGACCGTCAGCCAAGAAGACGCCATGCGGGCCGCGATCCACCCGGTCGGCGACGCGAAAACGATGCAGGCCTGGCTCTCACGGGTTCCGATCACCCGCGAGTTCCCAGATGATTTCGCGACCACGCTGCGCGGACATGGCGCCGCGTTCGTCATCGAGATGACGACGACACCGGGATGCGTGCCCTGCGGCGATCTCTGGACCAAGCTGACAGCGCTCGGAACGCGCTATGGCTGGCAGGTCCGCACCATCGGGAGCCAGGAAGCGATGATCCGGTCGGGCCGTCTCGGCTTGCCCTGGGTTGGACATCCAGTCGCCTGGGTACGACCAATCGCCGACGATATGCGCGTTATCCCGGTGGCGATCGGTACAGACCACTCGCCCAATCTGGGCCGCAACCTCTATCTGGCCGCGAAGATGCTGACGGGCGTGAGGCCTGCGGTCGGCGTTCGGGCCATGTCCAAGTTCACCGGCATCGTGGGGTTGCCGGCGACCCGTCCAGGAAGGCACTGAGCGATGGCGGCCTCAGTTCTTCCTCCAACAGCCATGCTTGTCCGGAGTCCGCCATGTTCGCTCGTCCCCGCGCAGCCCTGCGCGCGCTGATCGCCTTCATCCTTGTCACGGTGGTTTCGACCGCACCTGCCCATGCGCAGAGCTGGGCGGAAAGCTGGTTCGACAATGTCACCTACAGCTCGCCAGGCAGCTTCGAGGACCAGACCCGGGGCTATGTGACGGCCGGCGGCATGTCGGGAAGAGTCGACGTCCACAATGACTATCTCATGTCGGTGAGCCTGCCCAAGGTGCGTGCCGGCTGCGGCGGCATCGACATGTTCCTCGGCGGCATGTCGTTCCTCGATCCCGATTATTTGGTGCAAAAGCTCGAGAGCATCCTCCAGGCGGCGCCAGCGGTCGCGTTCCAATATTTGCTGGAAACCCTCGACGAAAAAATGGGAAATATAATCAGTAAGATGGAGGCAGCCACCAACTTCCTGAATTCCATTCAGGTCAACGACTGTCGTCTCGCTAACCGGATGGTGCAGATCGCGAAGGGCGACGACAATATGTCGGGGATCATCGAGGAGATGACCGGCTATCGTTCGGTCAAGCAGGGATTCGCGAAGAGCTACCAGCAAAGCCGTGAGAAGATCGAGGCCAACAACAACAACCCTACTGAGGATCTGAAGGACGCGCTCGCCAACTGCCCGGCGGAAGTGACCGATATCTTTCGCACCGGCTCGCTGCTGTCTCATGCCGCCTCGCGCGTCGGCGCGGCGGACTGGGCGAGCGTCATGCGCGCCCGGGTCGGCGACGTCTATATGCGCTGGGACGATGGCGATCGCGTGCCCTTGTTCACGGCCATTCCGCAATGTCCCGCACAGGACACGGAGAGTGCGCAGGACTTCCTGACAGGAAAGGTCCAGACCCGCTCGCTCAATTTCCCGCCGACCGGCGCCGACTGCTCGCAGGACGGGGCGGGGCGCGGCGCGCTCGTCCTGGCCCGCGAGCGTATGCAGTCGATCGCGACCAAGATTCGTACCCGTGCCGCCCTGTCAGCCGAAGAACGGCAGTTCGTGGCCAATGTCCGAACGCTGCCGGTCTATCGCATGCTCGAATGGGGTGTGCGGCAGGGCGTCGTCGACTCCGTGATCGCCGACACAGACGAGCTTGTCGCGCTTACTCTCGCCTATCAGATGCTCAACGACCTTACGCGTACCATCGATTACACGGTAACGAATGCCGATCGCGGGGCGACGGTGGCGGGCTCAGCCGATGGCAATAACAAAAATGTCTGCCAGACGCGGATCCTGTCCAAGGGTATCGAGCAACTGCGCGATCTGAGGGACGAGGTGCTACGCCAGCGCGCGCAGATGCGCCAGAGCTACATGGCTGCCCTCAACCAGGCCAACCTTTCCGCCAATTACGCCGGGCTCCTGCGGACACGCGACCGCGACGCTCGCGACGCCGCCGGCGCTGCCGCCCGCAACCAATAGGAACGAATGTCATGCGCAGGCTTGCGAGGCTGATTGCCGCCCTCCCCGCTTTTTTGCTCGCTTCGCCCGCGCTTGCGGTCGATACGAGCTTCCACACCTATGACGGGTTCGCCGAGACGGTCGACGCCTTCCGCCTCGTTTCGATGATCTTCGGCGATCCGCGCTACGAGACACTCGTGATGATCGTCGCGACTGTCGGCATCGGTCTTGGCGCGATCATCGCCAGCGTTCGCGGGACGGGCATGGGCCTGGTCGCTTTCGGTTTTCAGATCCTGGTCGGCGTGGGGCTCTTCGTCGGGCTTATCGCTACGACCGGCACGGTTCACGTCTATGACCGGGTGCGCAACGCCTACCAGCCGGTGGGCGGCGTTCCCAACCTTCTCGTCCTCGTCGCCGGCGCAACCAACATGATGGAACGGGCGATGGTCGAGACGATCGACGACAACACGCTCGATCCCAATGCCAAGATCGAATTCGGAGCGGGCGGGCACAGTTTCGACCTGTTCCTCAACGCGGTCAGCCCGCGCGGGCCGATGACCGATGTGTTTCTCGATGCCACCATCAAGGACTATGTCCGCCAATGCTATCCGGTCGCGCGCGTGTCGGCTGCCTATGGCGTCGACGACGATCAGCTGTTCCGGACATCGACCGATTTGCCGGCCTCGTTCGCGGCGATGGCGGGACCCGCTACCTTCTCGACGATCTATACCGAGGCCGACAAGGGCGGCACGACCGTGAGTTGCACCGATGCCTGGACGCACATCTCGGATCGCCTGTCCGATCCCGTGCTGTTCGACAATTACACCAGTCAGATTTGCGCACGCACGGGCTATGACACTGGCAATGCCCAGCAGATGGCCCGCTGCCGGGAGCAGCTAGGCGAAATGGGCCAGATGATGCTCGGCCGCCCACTGACCGCGCAGGCCTTCCTGACCCACATTCTGCTCGGCAACACGGTCGGCGACGTGCTGTTCGAGGATTCACCGGCCAGCGCGGCCAGGGTCATGGCCAATCGCGCGGTTATCTCGAACGGCCTCGCCACCATGTCGGTCGCGAACGAGTGGATGCCGACGATCCGTGCCACGGTGTTCGGGATCATGCTCTTCATGATCCCGATCGCGCTGCTGTTCATTCTGACGCCGATCAACCTGCGCGTGGCGAGCTTCGCGCTCGGCATGTTCGTCTTCGTGGCGCTCTGGGGTGTGATCGACGCGGGCATCTATCAGCTCACGCTCGGCCGAGCGACCGCGACGCTTGCCGAATTGCGATCCAATGCTCTCGCGGCGAACGCCTGGCTTCTTGCGCCCTCTGCCGCAATGAAGGCGCTTGCAATCTTCGGCAGTTTCCGCACGGCCGCCGCCGGGCTTGCCGGCGCCTTCGTGTTCACCGTTTTCCGTTTCAGCGGCAATGTGTTCACCTCCTTCACCTCGGGATCGCTTGGGGTCGCGAGCCAAGGGATTGCCGCGGCGGCACCAATGGGCACAGCGGAAGGGCAGGCTTCCGCGCTCGAGGCCCAGGCATCGGCCATCGGAACCCGCTCCCGCGCGGCGGCCGCTTCGAGCTTTGGGGATTTCGGGGAGCGCTCCGCTTTCAGCGCGAACCGAACCTATGGCGAGGCTGGCCACATCCTGGGCGAACGCCCCGGAACACCTGGCGGCACGGCTTTCGCGCTCGGCGGCATCGAGGGCTCGCGCCAGTTGGGGAGCCTCGCGCCCGCGCTGGGTGGCCGCGATCTTGCCGATCCAGCCGTCGCGCGCGCCGTCCAGGCCAATGCCGCGACCACCGCCATCCATCAGTTCGCCGAGAAGGATGCGTTGAGGAGTCTTGGGACCAGCTATTTCGGGCAAGGTGAAGCCGGTGAGAAGGCGTTTGCCGCCTTCAGCCAGAATCTTGTCCAGTGGCGGGCATTCGGCGACCAGCGCGCTTACGGCATGATGATGCAGGGGGCGACGCGCCATTTTGAACGCGCCGGCTATTCTCCCGCGGACGCACAGCTCAAGGCGTCGGGTGTGATCGGCGAGGCTCAGGCCGATCCCACCTTCGCCAAGCTGACTGCCAATGCTTTCGACCAGGAACAGATGTTCAGGAACGACCTCACGTCCGCGCAAGTCCAGGTGGGTGCGATGGAAGGCCGCCGGGATCATGCTGGCGACAATGTCGCGGGCATCGAACGCGCCAATGTCGCAACCGAGCAAGGTTGGCGCACCGGCAGCAATCAGGGCCAGCGCGAAGCCGCGTCGATGCTGGGCCTGTCGGTGGACGAGACATCCCGCCGCATCGGGTTCATCAATGCGCTGTCCGGCGAAGCGCGCAGCACGGCGATCAGTCAACTTTCCCGCGCCACCGGTCGTAACGAGGCACAGGTTGAGGCTGCGTTGGAGCGTTACAGTGCGGCGACGCACCTCGGCACCGCGGATGGCGCGACTGCCGAGGCGAGCCGCGAAGGCACGAGCGTCTACGGCCGGACGCGTGAGGCGGCCGGCTACGATTTCGCCGAGCGCTCGGGCAAGCTCGACGCGCAGCGCGAGGTCGGAACCTCCGGCACGCGCGACGCGGCGCGGATCGGCGAGCAACGCCGGCAGTCGGAGAATTTCGGCTTTGCCGAGGGCGCGGCTGCGGCAGGAGTTTCCACGCGAGAGGCAGCACGGCTCGACAGCTTCATCGAGGCCCTCAGCCGCACGGCTGGCAACCAGGTCGATCTGGCGGAGGGCGGTGCGGCCGGAATCGCCGATCGCGCGCGCAACGAGCGACTTACATCGATTGTCGATCGTGAACGCCTGACTCGCATGCAAGGTTTGCTCGCCGAGCACGGCATCAACCTCGGCAAGCGCCAGATTGCCATGGACCAGAATGGCGATCTCAGCCTGAACCTGACGCCGCAAACCGCCGCCGCCATGTGGAAGGCTGGCCTCATCAACGAAAGCCAGCTCGGCGCGATCGCGAATGGCGGCCACGCACGTTTCAGTTTCTCGCATAATGATCTGCTCGTTTCCAGCGGGACGGATTTCAGCCGCTCGGCTCGCAGCGACACCAGCACGCGATTTGAGGCCGGCAAGCAAGCTGGGCCGGACACGATCGAGCACTTCATGGGCGGCGGCGCCGAAGGTCAGGCCATGCTCTCAAACTGGCTGCGGGGCGGGTTCGAAATGGACCGCAAGGGCGAGTGGCGGCTCAAGCCACAGGTCGCCGACACGCTCCAGCGCGATGTGCAGGCAATAATGGCGCAAACTGGATGGCAGAGAACATTGTCACGATCGGCCCAAGATCAGACGACGATGGGTACAAGCGTAAATCTAGAACTCGGTCGTTCGGTCGGAGTGACCGAAAATGAGGATGTTGGTGGAGGTATCCCTGGGGCAGGCAGAAGAACGCAGGGTCGGCAGGCTCAAGGGCCACAGAAGGTACAATCAACGTCGGGGCGAGTTGGCGCGGGCGTCGGATTTAACAGCAGGGATACTGGATCCACGAGTGAGACTGCCGGATCAACGCTGGATATCGTCAACTATGACGTGCGGGAGTCGATTGCTGCCGCTGAGCGTTCCGCAGCGCGTTCAAGCGATCCCGCGACAACTTTCTCCCGTGAGTTGTCGAACCGCATCCTGGGAAGCGAAGGCGTGCGCAATCGCTACCTTCAGGATGCGGACAATGGGCGCGCCACATTTGATATCACAGGGCCGCTAACCTCCCTTGAGCAAAACTCGGTATTGGCAAAAGGCAGCTTTTCGACGGATATCGCCGGTAGTCCTGGTGACGGGGACAGTAGCTTCAAGAAACGCTAGCGGTGCTTTCCGGTATGGGGATCGATGTAGCCTGGATTGAGCGAGTTTAAAGGGTTGCCGATCCAGAGCGCCCCTGACCGAGGGTCGAACATATCTGTCGTGGCGGCAAGGTCTTCCATCGCCCGATCATGCTCTTCCCAAACACGCTGTCTCTCGGTTTCGGCGCCCGCATCGGACAGCGGCCTTCCCTCACCCTGTCTCACGAAGTTGTCGAGACGCTCCCGGACATAACCCACACCCAGTACCATAAGGGCGGTCGTCGGAAAGAAGAGGATATTCAGGTAGCCCGCGAGCGCTCCGCGATAAAATGTTTCCAGCGCGTCAATACGCGTAGATGCAACCATCCCAAGCCACCAGACGGGAATAACAGTCCACCAGAGCTTGGCATACCAAGGCGCCCATAGCCATCGCCCCCACATCAAGGGGAGCGGGTTGGTCGATCCTGCGCTCTGATTTTGGAAATTCTGCATATCGATATTATCGCAAAACTGGACCGCTTAATAATAGAGTCCAAAGCATGTCACTGCAACCATTGCGGAGGATCAGCAAACGCCTTCGAAAACGCTTGCCAAACGCGCCGCAGGCACTAGAGTAGGCAATATAACTATTTTCTGGATGAGTCAATGGAACAGGCAGTCTCAGCCGCTGACGCCAACCGCAAATTCTCCACGATCCTGCGGGGTGTCCGTGAGGGCAACAGCTATGTTGTAACGAGCCACGGCCGCCCCGTCGCGCGGATAATTCCCGCCTATCGTGAAGATGAAACTGCCTCTGGAGCCCGGGCTGCCTTGCTTGCGCGGCTTGAGCGACAGGATATTGTCCAGGCCGGGCGCTGGACGCGCGACGAGCTTTACGACGGACGATGAAGGTCGCGTTCGACACCAACATTCTCGCCTATGCCGAGGGCGTGAACGACAGCGAAAAGCGTGCAACCGCGCTTGCTCTCGTGCGCCGGATTCCGACCGATGGCGCGGTTATTCCCGTGCAAGTGCTGGGCGAATTGTTCAATGTCCTGGTGCGCAAGGCGGAGCGTCCCCGCGCCCAGGCTCGGGATGCGCTGCTAGCTTGGCGCGACACCTTTCCGACCGTCGACACCTCTGCCGACGTGATGATGACAGCACTCGATCTGGCGACCGATCATCGACTGCCTACCTCGGACGCCGTCATTCTCGCCGCCGCTTCCCATTCTGGCTGTCGCCTGCTGCTATCCGAGGATTTGCAGGATGGATTCACTTGGGGGGGCGTCACCGTGGCCAATCCATTCGCGAAGGAACGCCATCCCCTCCTGGAGGCCCTATTGAGCGGAGCAGCGGAAGAGCCGTGAAGACCGAACTTGACCATCTGCCGGCTAACAAGCGACGCGAACTTGATCGGGTCATCCAGATCCTGTTTGAGGAATTCGAGGACGCGCATGGCCAGCCCACCGGCCCCCGCAAGCTGGGCCGCATCCTGAAGATCATCCTCTACGGTTCATACGCGACCGGGCGTTGGGTCCATGAGCCGCACACCGAGCGCGGCTATCGATCGGATTTCGACCTGCTCATCATCGTCAACCAGAAAGAATTGACCGACCGGCTCGAATATTGGGAAAAGGCGGCTGAACGCCTCGACCGCGAGACCATGATCCTCAACCGCCTGCGGACACCGGTCAATTTCATCGTTCACACCCTGCAGGAGGTGAATGACGGGCTGGCGCATGGCCGTTATTTCTTCATGGATGTCGCCCGCGAGGGCATCGCCCTTTATCAGGCCGACGACAGCGAGCTGCACAAGCCCAGGCCGAAGACGCCGCAGCAGGCGTACGACATGGCCAAAGGCTATTATGACCAGTGGTTTGGGCTGGCCGTATCCTCGCGGATGACATATCAGTTCTGTTACTCGAACAAGCAGTATCCGGACGCTGCCTACAACCTGCAGCAGGCGTGCGAGCGGCTCTATTATTGCATCTTGCTCGTCTTCACTTTCTACACACCATACAGTCACAACATCAAATTTCTGCGGCAGTTGGCAGAGAGGTTGTCGCCCAAGCTCATAGATGTCTGGCCACGCGACAAACGGAAGCTTGAGGCACGTTTCCTGAAGCTCAAGGACGCATATGTGAAGGCGCGCCACTCCGACTGGTTCCAGATGACCGACGAGGAATTTTCGTATCTCTCGGAGCGAATTGAACTGCTGGGCAACGTCGTCAACGAGCTATGCCAAGAGAAGCTGGCTGAGTTGCAGGCAAAGATATAGACGGCCTCGCCCGCATCGAACAATTGCAACACAATGGGAGTTTTTGAATGAATAATAGTGATCTGGCCGACAAGCTGGCCGCCGAATCCGGCCTGAGCAAGGCCGATGCGCGCAAAACGGTCGATGCCGTGTTCGTCGCGATCGCCCAAGCCGCAGCAGGCGGCGAAGAGATTTCCCTCAACGGTTTCGGCAAGTTCAAGGTCAAGGAAACCGCGGCTCGCGAAGGTCGCAATCCGGCGACTGGCGAAACCATTCAGATCGCTGCGTCCAAGAAATTGACCTTCGCACCCGCCAAGGCGGTGAAGGACAAGCTGAACGCGTGAAGACGTGGACCGGCGACGCGCGGACGCCCGCTGCCGGTCTCGTCGCACTCCGGTCGTCAATGCGGTGGAACCGTCCCGCACATGACGACGGCTCGCTGAGGACTGCCCAGCGCCGCGCAGTCGCGCACGGTCACACAGCGCCGGGGAGCGAGTGAACGGGGCATCGCAACTATCGCGGCGGAGCAGGATCAAGGCGCTCCCCTGAGCCCAAGTCGGGATGCGGCTCCCGGTTCTTCTTTCAGGGCGATTGCGTCCAGTCATCCGGCGGCCGAGGCGGGGTTTTTCGCCATCGCGCCGGAGTTGTTCCTGTGGCCTTCCCAAAGGTGTTGGTGAAGTGCGCCTGATCGGAGAAGCCACATTCCAATGCCACTTGGGCAAGTGACATTGCGCTGTTGGTGAGGAGAAACTGCGCTTTCGCGACCCGTCTACCGAGGAACCAGGCATAGGGAGCAATGCCGACAGTATTGGCAAAGGCCCGTACGAAATAGGTTGAAGAAAGCCGACACAGGCGCGCGAGTTCAGCAACATGCAGAGTTTCGGCGAGATGATCGAGCATGAAGCGTTTCGCGATGCTGACCTGCCAAGGTGCAAGCAAGGGCCGGTGGTCGGCGCGGCTTCGGTGGTCTTGCCCTCGATGTCCGTCCGGCGCCTGCAAGTGCGCCGGAGACCGGAGCGCATATGCGCTCGACGTCATACGCATTCTGTCGCCATGGCGACCCCCATGGGTTGCGAGGCAGGCTTGCGCGCCGTGGGATTCAGGCGCTCTACCTCATCGACCACCACCTGCATGACGATGCGCGCACTAGCGCCCACGCCTCGTTTTGGGAGGAGGCCCTGTCATTCCCAAGGCTGTGACACCTGGGAAGGCGCAAAGACGCCCTGCTTCAGAAGAAATTTCTCGATCGCAAAATGGTCTGCCTTCAAACTGCGAGCGCCAGCCAAACCTTGAACTTGAGAATCACTCATGCCTCATGCGGCCGAGCAGCCTGCGCAGGTGCAGTTCCGTGCGCGCGAGATCCTTCTGGACAGATCGCTTGTGCATTCCGAACGCGACGGCGATCTCCTCGTTGGCCTTCTCGTCGCGCCATCGCGCCAGGAATATCGCACGGCTCTTCGGCGGCAATTGGTGAAGCGCGGCAATCGCATGTTCCATTTCACGGGAAGCCAGTGCTGCCCTTTCCGGATCCGGCGCGGCGTCCGGCACGGCTTCGAGTTCGGCCTTGTCGACGGAGGCTGTGCGAGCAGCCCGTCGCATGCTGTTAAGGGCCAGGTTTATAGCCATGCGATAGAGATAGGCCCTCGGTTGTCGAACGTCAGACACGGCAGGTCCAGATCGCAGTTTGAGGTAGGTGTCATGCAGCGCGTCCGCAGCCGCCTCTTGAGATCGCAAGTGGGCCGACAGTCTGGGAAGCAGTGTGGGATATTCCTGTTCCAGGACAGCGAGCAACCTGACAGCTGGGTCAGACGAGTTGCCAGTTCCTAGGCGCTCATCATTTTTCGCGATCGTGGTCTGGCTGTTCTCTGATCCGTCTGTCATTCGCTCTTTGGGTCCTGAGCGCTCAAGGCGTTTCCCACGCACTGCACCGCCACAGTTGCAATATTCTTAGCCTGACGGAACGTCGCAAGAGGTAAATGCTCGCCGGTATTTTTAGAGTTCGGTCGACACGGTCGGGGGCTTCATCTCTGCGAATGCAGCCGGAGCAAACCCCTCCTCGGCAAGGCTCCCAAAGCCGCCAGCCCCGCGAGAGCTTCCAACAAACTAGCTTTTTCCAGCATTGCTCGTCTGCCGGGATCTCATCCTCGTGGTTTGTGGCATCTACTCATTCCGAATAACATAACAGACATTCGAATCTGAGGGGTTGCGCAGTGCAGCAATTCGTAGAAGGTGGGGGTGCCTTTCAGGCATCCTCTCCCAATTGAGGTCGGCACCGCGCCGACCTCCCTTTTCTCTCCGAATTGGTCGAGAAAAGCGCTGCGGTTGGGTAGCGTGTATATTGCCGCCCTCCTACAGATCCATCGAAACGACTCATAGAGCGGCTGCACGGAAAACAGTTCGGGTCCGACGACGCAATTGGCGAGTTGCAGCTCGCTGCGCTGCAGCATTCATGCTATGATCGAGCCATGTCCTATGCCAATCTCTATTGCTACGCTATCGTTATCGACGAGGATGACATCGACTTCATGGGGCATGTAAATAATGCCAGCTATCTCAAATGGGTTCAGGCCGCCGTGTTGAACCACTGGCAGCGGCTGGCTCCAGCAGATGCCGTGAGGAGCCGTCTTTGGGTCGCCTTGAAGCATGAGATCACATATCGCAGGCCCGCTTTTCTGGACGACGAAGTGGTTGCCACCGTGTTGCTTGAAAAGGTTCAGGGGGCCAGGGCGTTCTACGAAACAATCATCAGACGAGGCGAGGAAGTGCTTGCCGAGGTCCGATCGAGTTGGTGCTGCATCGATGCGAGAACGCATCGCCCTGCCCGCCTTGCGCGCGATATTGTCGAACGTTTTCTGCCAAGGTCAGCGCCCTGATCATGAGAATTCGAATGAGCAGGTCGCTTGTCAGGCAATAGTTCCTGCAGGCGCATTCGCTTAATTGCGGATCGATCAGAATTCCGCAACTCGTCGGTGCGGTTGCCGCACCGCCGCGATCAATCGCGATCCTTGGATGATCCGGCCGCGCCCTCAAACCCAGGTCAACGAGCTTTCCATAGCCTGTTGAGTCGTCCCCACCTCCCGGTCTGCTGTTCGCACGATCGAACGGGGTCGATCGTTCCCAGCCAAAGAGCGCGCCGCTCTTCTAGGGAAAAACAAGCCTGAGGCGGGACACGCCGTTCTTTGTGCCGAGTTTCGAAAGAAATGGCGTCTTCGGGTAATAGCATGCTCCCATCGCGTGGCCGACGTAGCGCCCCTGATGATGCGCCGGATTAAGGCGCATCGCTCAGCCGTTCTGACCAAGCCCCTTCATCCGCCAAGAAACAGCCGCTCGACGGAGCGACTGAGCCGTTCTGCAAGCTGGGTGTCGTCGATACCCAGCTCATCCTTGATGACGGAGTTCATCATCAAGGGCATGGCAACCATGCCAATGAGGAGAAAAACGAGAAAATCCGGATCGTCTACTTCTACAAGACCGGTATCGCAGGCCTCGCGCATCAGCGGCTGGACCGTATCAAAATGCGGACGCCAAATATGTTCGAGTATATAGTCCCGCCTCTCGCCCGGCTTTGCCACTTCATCGGCAAAGAAACGCCCGAGTTCTGGGACCTCGGTGCTGAAAGCGACGAATTTTCGCAGCGCGATGCTCAGTCGAGCGGGATAGGACGAACCGTCTTCGCACAGTTCCGCGATCGGCGTGTGGACAGCAGCCATGCGTCGGGCAAGCTCATCTACAGTGGATTTCCACAGCCCCAGCTTTGATCCATATCTGCGAGAAACCAGGGCAGGATCGACATTGGCCGCAGATGCGATCTCACGCAGGCTCGCGCCTTCATAGCCCGAAGCCGCAAACGCGGCGAAGGCGATCCGCGCGACCTCCTTGGAGTCTGCCTCCAACCCTTGCCGCGGCCTCCCGCGACCACGCCTGTCATTTTCAACCCTGGTGCGACCCAATGGCATTGACGCCAGCCATCCTCTGATTTAATCAACATATGATGATTTATGGCATTCGCCCGGAGTTTGCAAGCATGCCGCGATACAGTCTGGTTCTTCATACGGACAGAGGCAGGACGGCCGCAAGTGATCTGATCGCAGCAACAGACGAGAAAAGCGCAGGCTGGAGCCGACATGTTCATACGCACCGCACCAACACGTCCCGAGATGGCACCACCGGGCTTTGCCGACGAGGCGACAAGCCCCTATAGGACCAGGCTTGCGGATCTCGAACTCGCGGTCACGAGCGCATTGCTTCCGCTCTCTCTGGTCAGCGACGACGCTATGCCAAATGGCGAGCCCGAGCTTCTGGGACAGTTTGCGAGCCTTTCGGCGCTTCGATTTGCCCGACTGTCGATCAGTGGTGTCGGCGCGCACTGGAACAGGAAAGCCGCCGACATTGGCAATTATGTGAAGCTGATTTTTATCACCAGGGGTCAGACCAGACTATGGCGCAACGGAAGCGCCCATATTCTGAAGGAAGGCATGTGGACCATCTATGATCCAGCCTGCCCCTACCGGCTCGATTCTGACGAACCTTATGATTGCGTAGCGGTAGCGATGCCGGTTGGAGCGATATCGATTCAAAGATTTCTTGCTGATGCAAACCGGGCCGAGCAAACCTATTCAATCGCCGGTAACATGGCGATTGCGTTCGAAACCATCAGCGCGTGCCTGGACGGTAAGGTCGAGGCAGGGCGCGACGACGTTGCGGCAACGGCTCATGCGATCGCGACGCTTATCGAGGCGGGCATACGTCGATCGATGGACAATGACGGTGCTTTCCTCGATATGTCACGCGAAACCCTTCTTCTCGCCCAGGCGCACCAGGCGATCCGCGCATACGGCGCCGATCCCGAATTCTCGGTGGAGGGTCTGGCGGACGTCCTGCATGTTTCCAGGCGTACCCTGTACAACGTATTGAAGCGGAACGGGCAGACGCCGTACAAGGCCATCCAGCAGTATCGGATCGATTTGAGCTGCGCCATCCTCTCTGATCCCGGCCAGTCCCACAGAAACGTCACTGATATTGCTCTGGACGCAGGGTTTCCCGATGCGACCCACTTCGCGAGGCTTTTCAAACAACAACTGGGTATGACGCCGACGGAATATCGGCACGCGAGATCGACGACAAAGGTGCCAAGAGAGCCTGGCTTGAGTTCACTCGCCGGGGAATTCGCTCGCCGATCCGCCTAATACCCTTCGTTGACCAGTATCAGCCTGTGGTCTGACACGATCGGTGTCATCGGGGCCGCACTCTAGCGGCCAATATGCGCGCCAGCCCGTCTCCCAATCGGCGGAAAAGTAGCAAGGTCTTGCCAGCGTACCCCCAAGGCACAGAGGCGACACATAGCCGCGGAATGTGCGGCAAATTGCTGGTCTGCCGAGACAGGCACGGGGCGGCGGACCGCCGAACAAAAGTTTCCGGACTCGATGCGTCTCGGGCCGCAACCAGGTGCGGGTTAGAGCCTGACCTCCAATTTCAACGCGACTGGCAGATACCATATCGACGATGGAGATTGGCTTCTGACCATTGAAGACCGGCTAGCGCGTCGGAGCCTCAATTTGAAGCCAACTTTGCACAAAATGGCATGAACACTGCACGCAACGGCGCGCAGACAAGTCGGTGTACGCTTATTAACGCTCAAAATCCTTTCGCCCGATTTGACGATGACGGGAATATTCAAGAACCCAGGCTGAAATGATTCCATCGATTACAATTTGTATGTCAAATAAGAGAGGCACTCACCCTTGGAAAATCAAACCGTAAAAGCGCAGACGGTGGTCGCATTTGGCGAACCGCTGGAGGAACGTATTTCCGAACTGCACAGGCCGACCGGAAAGCAAGTGCTGGTTCGAGTGCATTCCTGTGGTCTTTGTCATTCCGATCTGCATTTTCACGAGGGCCATCTCAATCTAGGTGGCGGCAATAGCTTGCCATTGGCGGCACTCGGCGTGAACCTGCCTTTCGTTCTCGGGCACGAGCCCTTCGGGGTCATTGTCGATTTCGGCCCCGAAGCGGGATTGGTCGAAGCTGACCGAGGCCGTCCGGTCATCGTCTATCCGTGGATCGGCTGCGGTGACTGCGAATATTGCAACCGAGGACTGGATCACCAGTGCGGCAGTCCGCAGGTTATCGGAATGCAGCAGCCGGGCGGACAGGCAGACCATCTCCTGGTACGCGAGCCCAAATTCCTGATCGAAGCGAGGGGCGTCGATCCTCTACTGGCAGGTCCCTATGCATGCTCCGGGCTCACCTCCTTTTCGGCCCTGAAAAAACTCGACGGACGACAGGATCAGTGGATCGCGATCATTGGTGCCGGCGGGGTCGGCATGATGGCGCTCGCCATCGCCAAGGGCTCGGGATTTCAGAAGGTCGCCGTGGTCGATGTCAATGACGAGAGATTGAAGGTGGCCGCCGACCAGTATGGCGCCGACCTCACGATCAACAGTTCAACGCCTGATGCCGCAAACCGACTGCGTGAAGCCACCGGCGGGCTGGCTGGTGTCGTGGATTTTGTAGGGGCGCCCGCCACCGCGGAATTCGCACTGGATCAACTCAAGACAAGCGGCAAACTCGTGATTGTCGGATTGTTCGGCGGCGAGGCCCATGTGTCACTTCCGCTGCTTGCAATTCGTCAGGTCAGCATTGCCGGTTCGTTCGTCGGCAGCCTCGATGAGATGGTCGAATTGATGACCTATGTCCGCGCCGGCGCCATCAAGCCTATTCCCGTGCAGGAAGTTCCAATCGGTGAGGTCAACGAAGCGATCCAGCTGCTTCGCGCCGGAAAGGTCAATGGTCGTCTCGTTCTCACGCACGATTGACACGCGCCCCCCCCTTCTTAACAACGGACACACAACATGCCCAATTTGCGACTTCCCGACGATCCCTCGGCAGACCAAATCCGTGAGCAGCTCGATCGAATGAAACAGGCTCAGTTCGAAGCAGGGCCGCCCTCATCTGCCTTGCGCAAGGACCGCATCAGCAGGGCAATCGATCTGTTGCGGACGCATCAGGAGGCGATTATCGATGTCGTCTCGTCCGACTTCGGAACGCGAAGCCGACAGGAAACCTTGCTCGCCGACATCCTCGCATCCGTGGAAGGGCTGCGTTACAATCTCAACCATATCGACGAATGGATGCGACCCCAGCCGCAACTGGAACCATTCCCAGGCACCCGAGCCTGGGTCGAGTATCAGCCGCTGGGCGTGACCGGTATTATCAGCCCCTGGAATTTTCCTGTTGTGCTGGCCTTTGGCCCGCTGGCAAACTGCTTCGCGGCAGGCAATCGTGCTATGCTGAAGCCATCGGAACTGACGCCGGCGACGTCCCAGCTGCTGGCGGACCTGATCGACGAATATTTCGAGCAGGATGAACTGACCACGGTGCTCGGAGGCCCCGCCACGGGATCGGCTTTCTCTGCGCAGCCGTTCGACCATCTGATCTTCACCGGCAGTACACAGGTTGCGCATCATGTAATGCGATCCGCGTCCGAAAATCTGGTTCCCGTAACCCTTGAACTGGGCGGCAAATCGCCCGTACTCGTCTGTGCCGACGCCGACTTGCGGCAAATGGCCGAGCGGATTCTTACGGTAAAGACCTTCAATGCCGGGCAGATTTGCCTGTCTCCCGACTATATCCTGATCCAGGCCGATCGCGTGGAGGCTTTTGTCGAGGAGGCCAAAGCGGCGGTGGCCGCAATGTACCCCAGCCTGCGCGATAATGATGACTATACCTCCATGCTCAATGCGGGTGGATTCGCGCGGCAGCAGGCCCTTATCGAAGATGCCAGGATCAAGGGTGCGACCCTGGTCTCTCTCAACCCGGCAAACGAAGATTTGTCCGACCTTGGCAATCGCAAGGTTGCGCCGACATTAGTGTTGGGTGCGACCGACGAGATGCGCGTTGCGCAGGAGGAGATTTTTGGGCCGCTGCTGCCCGTCGTCACCTACGAGACGTTTGATGATGCGATCACTTACATCAATGCCCGTCCTCGTCCATTGGCGCTCTATTTGTTCAGCAGCAATGCGGACGACCAATCTCAGGTTGCTGCGCGGACCACATCGGGCGCGTTGATCGTGAACGATGCAATGACCCATGTATTTCTCGATACGCTCCCATTTGGCGGCGTCGGGGCATCGGGCATGGGCCACTATCATGGCGAATATGGCTTCCGCGCGCTGAGCCATACGAAGCCTGTATTCGTGCAGAGCGAAGGCGGCGAGTCGAACCTCCTGATGCGCGCGCCCTATAGCGAAGGCGCCGAACAGGTAATTGCCGGCTTGATCACGGCGTGACAGGGCGCGCTGCACGGCGAGGTCCAGGCGGATTTCGCCGTGCGGTGGCAGCCCATGCCGTCATGGAAGGCGCCTGGATCACGGGCCATACGCCCAACTTGGCTCAGAACCGTGTGCCTGGACAGCGATGCTGGCCCCTACTTGACAAACGCAGGCGCGGCCGCCGGTCCTGGGATGTCCCGGCAGGCAGTTTTCATCTGGCAGCCTGACGACTCACAATGAACCTAGTATAGAGGCGTACGCGATGACGATCGATACCAGCTCACGTCCTGGATCTAATCAACAGGTGGCCAAAACGAAGAAAACCCAGATCGTCGTGGTGGGCGGCGGTGCAGGCGGGCTCGAGTTGGTAAGAAAACTTGGTGCGCACTTTGGGCGAAAGAATCACGACATAATCCTCATCGATCGGAACCACACTCATGTCTGGAAACCGCTACTGCATGAGGTCGCGGCTGGCTCGCTCGATGCCAATCTTGATGAGGTGGGATATCGCGGTCATTGCCATCGTTGGGGCTACCGCTTCTATTACGGTACGCTCGAGACGATCGATCGGACAAAGCGCCAGGTCATCATTGCTCCGGTCCGTGACGAGGATGGCAGCGAGATCGTTGGCCGCCATGCGATACGATATGATTATCTCGTGCTTGCCATCGGCTCGGTCAGCAACGACTTTGAAGCGCCCCGGGTTTTCAGGAGGCAGTTTTCATTGGGCTATGCAGCCATATCGAGGTTCTCGAGGGCTGCATAGTAATTGTCTTCGGCCTCAGCGGGCGGGATGTGCCCGATAGGGCCGAAGAGCCGGTGATTGTTGTACCAATCGACCCAGCGCAGCGTTGCCATTTCCACGGCCGAAACGCTTGGCCATGATCGCTGCCGCCAGATGACCTCGGCCTTGTAAAGGCCGTTGATCGTCTCGGCTAAGGCGTTGTCGTAGGAATCACCGACGCTGCCGACCGAGGGGACGAGTTTGGCCTCGGCCAAGCGCTGGGTATAGTTCATCGCAAGATATTGAACTCCCCTATCGCTATGGTGGATCAGTCCATCATCGGGATCTGGCCTGCGGGCATGAATCGCCTGCTCCAGGGCATCCAGAACGAAGCTGGCAGTGGCTGACGTGCTGACCTTCCATCCGACAATCCGCCGGGCAAAAGCATCAATCACGAAGGCGACATAGACGAAGCCTGCCCAAGTATGCACGTAGGTGAAATCGACGACCCACAGGGCGTTTGGCCGGCTGACGCTAAATGCCCGATTGACCTTGTCCAGCGGACACGGTGCCTTCGGGTTGCTGATGGTGGTGATCGTCTTCTTCCCACGATGGACGCCTGCCAGCCCCATGGCGCGCATTAATCGTTCCACCGTGCATTTCGCCACCATGATGCCTTCACGCCGCATCTGGTGCCAGACCTTGCGTGTGCCATAGAGACCGAAGCTGGCCTCATGGACCCGCTTGATCTGCTCCCTGATCTCGTCATCACGCTGCGCACGTGCTGGACGCCTGCCGGGATCGGCACGACGCGCGGCGTGTTCATGGTAGGAGGATGGGGCGATCGCCAGTTCCCGGCAGATCGGCTCGATACCCAAATCCTCGCGATGGACGTCGATGAACGCCATCATCATCTCCCGGGGCGGTCGAGCTCCGCCATCGCAAAATACGCAGATGCCTTGCGCAAAATCTCGTTGGCCCGGCGTAGTTCCTTCACTTCGCGCTCCAGCAATCTCAGGCGTTCCCGGTCATCCGCCGCCAGCGCCGCTGGCCCCGCTCGTCGGCTCGCCTCTTCGCGGCACCACCGGCGCAGCGTCTCCAGCGAGCAGCCGATCTTCGCCGCGATCGACTTCATCACTTCCCATTCCGAGCCGTACTCGGCCCGCTGCTCCACCACCATACGAACCGCCCGCTCGCGGACTTCAGGTGAAAATTTGTTGGTTGTCTTGCTCATAACGGATGCTCCTTCTCACAAGTTGGAGCCTCCTGGAAACCCGGGGCGCTTCAACTTCGGTACGCCAGGCGTTCGCGAAAATTGTATCTTTCTTGATGAACGCGCCCAGGCAGACCGCTTCCGATCGAAGCTGCTCGATCATTGCCTCAGAGTATCCCGACGGATGAGTGCTGACGGCACAGTCGATGAATATGTGCGGGTAGTGATCATTGGCGGAGGCGCTACCGGCGTCGAACTGAGTGCCGAGTTGTACAATGCCGCATCGGCGCTTCGTCTTTACGGCCTTGAGGTCTTCGACGAGAGCAGGCTCAAGGTCACATTGGTCGAAGCAGGGCCGCGCATACTGCCAGCCCTGCCAGAGCGTCTCGCCAAGGCCGCGCAGGCGGAACTCGAAGCTTTAGGTGTCCGGGTTCTCGCGGGCGTGCCCGTCACGAGTGCCGAAAAGCACGCCATCATTACCAAAGAGGGCGAACGGATCGACGCGGATCTCATGGTATGGGCGGCTGGCGTAAAGGGCCATGCCCTGTTGAGCCATCTTGATGGTCTCGAGGTCAATCGCGCGTCCCAACTTCTTGTGCGTCCCACCCTCCAGACGACAGAGGACGAGCGGATTTTTGCGTTGGGGGATTGTTGTTCCTGCCTCCTTCCAGGTACCGAGCGGCCGATACCGCCGCGCGCTCAGGCCGCACATCAAATGGCGTCGACGGTCTACCGAAATCTTTTGCGGCTCACCGCCAATAAGCCCCTCCTCGATTTTGTCTATCGCGACCATGGATCGCTTGTATCGCTCAGCCGCTTTTCGACCGTCGGTAGCTTGATGGGCAATCTGATAGGCGGACGCCTCGCGGTCGAGGGTCGATTGGCGAGATTCGTCTACACATCACTTTATCGGATGCATGTTCTGGCAGTCCATGGCTGGCTGCGGGGTCTCGCGTTGATGGCCGTCGGCAAGGTCAATCAGGTCATACGGCCGCGCCTCAAGCTGCATTGACGCATTGATGCGCCTCTCTTGATGTGGCGCCGGCGCACCTCACCCGCCCTCGGCATGGCGATGCGCGAACGATCGCATTGATCGGCCACTCACCAAGGGCACCAAGGAGCCGAAGTGGCGCTGCGGGAGTCTCGAGTTGATCATTGCCGCACCCGCAGCCATGTCCCGTAGTCCGGCGCCAAACCGATCGACCGTTGGTTGGCGTGATTTGATGCGCCTCGTTGAGTTGAGAGGCTTTTGTGCCCAGGTAGTGAGGGCATGGGCACGGCGGAGCGGTCGCCAGAACCTTTCTGCAAAAATATACCGGCCCGCAGTCCTTCGATCCACGGGCCGGTCGATCATAAACAGATCGCGCAAAACCAGGTCACGCGCTTGGCGCTGCTCTTGGTCAGTTACCGGCGCGCGTCCATGTCAGATACGACATGACGGTCTTCCCTCCAGACTGGATTGGCGACGCTGTGCTGAGGTGGAGCAGGTCGCCTTCCTGCCTGACGACGCGAGGCTGGGTCTGGCCGAGCCAGTTGGGAAAGTACGAAACGAACATGCTGTGCGTCAGCGTCTGATCCTCTTCATTCACATGGAAGGGACCGGAATAGGCTATGTAGTTCCCCGCCTGGCGATACTCGTCATCCGAACCGCCGAACCAGTCTCCTGACGCGAATTCCGGACGGCCAGATTTCATCAACTGGGCGGACATGAAACCGTCCGGCGTATACATGATGATACCAGTCGCATCTTCTCCCAAAGGATGAACAGTTGGCGATCCGTCGACTGGCTTCTCGACATAGGAGACCAGTGTCCAGGCGCCGATAAGACTTTCACGCAAGCTCTTGCTCATGTCACTTTTCCTTGTTCTGTGGGTTATCCCCGCCTGGCGAGGGAAAATCGGGCCCGGATTGCGGGGCCCCGAACCATCGGCGTCCCCCTTAGCGGCGGGGAAGCCATTCCGGCTTATTCGATCCGCGGGGCACAAGCGGCGTGGCGTAGAAGCCCGGCGTACGGGACATCTGCACCTGATCGGTAACGCCCTGGTAGTGCCCGCAAGGTGTATTGGCTTCGAACATTTCGGGCGCCAGATACTCGTGGTCGCCGGGCGTCCCTGCGATCGAGGCCGCATAGGACTTATCGAATATGCCCATCTTCAGTAGCCAGATCGACAGGCGTGCCAGCGAAATGCGGATGCGATAGCTGCCACCTTCGACTGCGCGCCGCTGAAGCGCAGCCGCCACGGCGACGCTCGAAATCCAGGACATGGCATAGTCGTTGACGACGAAGATCTCGGTCAGTTGCGGACGCTCGGGCGTACCTTCCCGGGCGAAGACGCCGCTGACACCGCCGGCATTCTGGTCGAAGCCGATGCGGTCCGCCCAGGGCCCATGCCAGCCGTAGAGCGACATATCGACGTGGATCAGTCCCGGATTGAGTTCCGCCATCTGCTCTGCCGTCAGGTTGTAGCGACCAAGGAAGCCGGGACGGCGGTTGGAGAACATGATGTCGGCGTCCTGCGCCAGCGCCTTGAAACGCGCCAGCTCGTCGGCGCGCTTCAGATCCATGGTGGCCGACCGCATGCCGACATTGGCCGTGTAATAGGTCAGATCCATCTCGAAGTCGTTCGGCCCCCAGATATTGAGAACATCCGCCCCATGATAGGCAAGCGCGCGCCCGAGCCCGGCGCCCGCGATCACCCGGCCGAGGCCGAGCGCGCGAATACCGTCGAGCGGCGTCTTGGGATCGGCGGTAAACGGAACGGGATCGCTGTCACCGATCTTCGTGATTTCGACGAGCGGCATGTCCTTGAGATAGCCGAACTGCTCGGTCGCCGCGAATTCCTCCACGGTTCGCACGAGCGTCGCCTGCAAGCCCGCTTCGTTAAAGCGCTGTTCGAGATCGAGCCCATCATATCCGCGCACCGCGGCGGAGATGGCGCTGACGCTGTCATTGCAACCGAGCATGGCCAGCGCCGCCGATTTGGTCCGGGGGTAGATGTTGAGCAACTGGATCCAGCGCCCGTCGCGTGTCTGATACATGTGACTGGGCATGAATGGATTGGTGGGATCGGACGGCGTACCTGGGGCATATCCGTTCAGCATCTCCCATTTCTTATCGTAGAAGGGGCAGAGACGGTGGAGGACTCGCCGCAGATCTACAGACAAATCCTGCCCCTCCCCGGTCCGCGTCTTCCATATACCGGCAAAGGCCACCGCCTTCGCCATCAGCGATACACCCGCCATGGTAGCGAGCGGCCACGGGCTGGAAATCACCGGGTCCTTGCCAATGAAGCTGATAGTACCTTCGGCATCATGCGAACCCAGGCCGACCGAGGAAAGGACTTCCTGTAGCTCCTTTGCCGGATCGATCCTGTCGTCGGACGTTAGCGGTTCCGCCAGCGCCGTCTTGATGCGAGCTTCGATGATATTGCTCATCACATCATTCCTATCCAAAAGTTGATTGCTGGTTCAGGGCAGCTCGGGGGCTTGAGCCTTAAGCGACAGCAGGCGGATAAGTACCTCGTCGCGCTCATCCTGCAGGGCTGACAGCGTGTGGCCGCTCAATTCCTCTTCCACGCCTGCAACGGCCTGCGCCCTTACTTGCGGAGTGAAGGAAAGATCGCCCAGATCGTGCCACCAGGTTTGAATCGGGGGGCCGAGATGATCGATGACATGTCCGATGCCGCCGCTGCCACCAGAGAGGTGGAGATTGAGGAACGGCCCCAGCAGTGCCCAGCGCAGGCCCGGTCCATGGGCGATCGCCGTATCGACGTCGGAAACCGAAGCAATGCCCTGATCCACAAGATAGAAGGCTTCTCGCCAGAGGGCCGCCTGAAGGCGATTGGCCACATGGCCCTTCACTTCGCGGCGAATGTGGATGGGCTTCTTGCCGATGTCCCTGTAGAAGGCGAGCGTGCGCTCGATAACTTCGGGCGTGGTGTCATTGCCGCCGACAACTTCGACCAGCGGGATGAGATGCGGCGGATTGAACGGGTGGCCAAGCACCACGCGTTCGGGATGGCTTGCGCCTCCCTGGATTTCCGAGATCAGGATGCCTGATGATGAGGTGGCGATGATCACATCATCCGCCACGGCGGCCGAAATCTCGGCAAGGAGGATCCTTTTGATATCGACCCGCTCGGGGCCATTTTCCTGTACGAAACCGGCGCCCGAAAGCGCTTTGGCAGGATCGGGATCAAACGTCAGACGATTCATGGAGGCGCCTGGCGCCAAGCCAATTTTGATCAGGGCGGGCCAGTACTGGGCGACAAGTTCCCGCAACTTTTGTTCGGCGCCAGGAGCAGGATCGGTAGCGCCCACATCGAAGCCGCGTGCAAGATAATACGCTGCCCAGCTGGCGCCTATGACTCCGCATCCAACAATGCCGATTTTCTGAGGTATGTTCACCTATCTGCTCCACATGAAATTGCACACGCTCCATCGGATTGGGCGTAGAGCGGCGCGTTGTTTCCCGACGAGCCCGAATGCTTGCCTTCGAGCTCGGGCCTTGATTGCAAGGAGGAGATAGGTCGCAGTTGCCAGACTTACCAAGACTTGGTAGCTCTACTAGCCATGCTCAGGAGGCATGGATGGAGCTTCGTCATATCCGGTATTTTGTGGCCGTTGCGGACGCAGGGAGCGTGAGCGGAGCGGCGCGGTCCCTGCTTCATACATCGCAGCCTTCGCTCAGCCGACAGCTTCTCGAACTGGAGGATGAGCTTGGTATCCGGCTCTTCGATCGACGATCGCGTGGCATCGTTCTGACTGATGCTGGCCAGGTCTTTCTTGAACATGGCCGCCGCATTCTCAAACAGGTCGAGGATGCAGCGGCAGCAGCAAAAAATACGCCCGCCATCCTTCGCCTCGGTGTGCTGCCTGGGCTTGAACTATCCATCCTGCCCCGGCTGATGGAACTTGCAAACGGCTACTCTGCTGATGCCGATATTCGGGTCATGAGCGCATCGTCTCCACGCATCATAGACGAACTGCGCACAGGCAACCTTGATATGGCGTTCATGCGTCAGGATGAAGATGCGGCCGATATTCATTTTGAGATTGCCGGTTATCATCACGTCATGGTCTTCCTCCGCGAGGACCATCCTCTCGCTGCAAAAGCGCAATTGGACTACGCCGACCTGATTGACGAAATATATGTCTCTGTTGGCCGAAGGTCGGCACCGGCTTTACGATCAGCCATTGATGCATGGGCTCAGCAGAAGGATCTGTCTCTTATCCCGGTTCATGCTGCGGCCAATATTGCATCCGCCCTGTCACTCATCCTCTCGGTGGGTGGCTTCTCACTCCTGCCGGAATATGCCGCGCGCCTGCTGCTCAACGGCGTCGTGACACGCCCCCTTGTCGAAGGCCCCACTCCTATTCCTCTCATGATCGGCCACAGGCCCAAAAATCCGTTCAGATCAAAAGATCTCATGGAGGCTATAAGAACTGCATGGAGCGCCAATTTCGTCTGATAGCTATCAAGAGCCGCAGACAGCCACCCCGCTGCCCATAGTGGCGGTTGGCGCAATCCATCAATATCTTAGACAGTATGCGCTATCCCGCAGGCTGCAGCATTGAAAGGACACATGCGCGACACCCATCATTTAGAACAGCGTGCAAGCTATGATGCATATCTGTGCGCGCTTGGGATGAAAGAGGATAAGAAATATCAGTCGTGTAGCTAATGAATAGCTTGGTCGTGCGCACTGTTAGCGGAGGTTTAAGCGATCCGCTTCTGTCCCATTCGACATAGATGTTCCGGATGGTGCGCAACGCATCTCGGAATCGGGCCCTGTATACCTCATCCATTTGCCGCCCGGCAAATTCTATGCCCTGCTCGCGAAGGCCACGGCGCAGAAGTTTGGCAAATCGCCTTTCCGCTCTATGGCGATCGAACCACCTTGTCGGTGCATTGAGGAGGCCGATCTCGATGCTCCAGAGAATGAAGAGCGCGCATTCTAAATCGAGGCGATCGTTAGCACGGGCATCATAAGTCCGATAGGTCGTCAATATTGCCTGTTTCAACTCTTCAAAGCGACTACCGAAGGCACATTCCGCGCCCTTGCAAGCGTCAAGCAACGGAAACCAACTCATTTGGCAGCGTCGGTTGAAGTGGGCGCCCGATGAGCACTCAGCACATAGTGACCGCTCCGAGACCAGAAACCCACACCAGCCGTAAACCGGCCACTTGGTTCAAGAAGCACAAGCATCCCGGGGCGTCCTAAAGCTTCCGCGATGGCATTCGATGCGACCTTCCTGGCATGCCCCTCGTCCGAGGCTTCAAGAGACATGAGAACCGGCACTTCATCCGGTCCCGTAGAAAATGTGAGATCGAACGGCGGCACGTCTGCAACTCCGATTCATGCCTTAAATCATCATGCGTTGATTAAACATGAGATGCTGGCAGGTCAATGCCACAAGGTGGGAATTGTGGAGCGCCATCGATCGGGAGCGGGTCAAATGACCTGTATGCTTGCGGCGAAACAAATCCTCGCAAGGCACTCGATCGGTTGACGGCGGACTCTCATCGAAAGGACCGCGACTATGGCCCTTTGACGGTAAAGCAGGTTTTGTCACCGGGGCCAGCCGGCATCGCGCGTGCCACCGCCGCGGCCTATGCGCGCGAGTACGCCAGGGTCGTCATCGCCGACATTGAGGAAAAGGACTTCGAGCGCATCATAGCGGTCGATGCGAAAGGCGTCTGGCTGTGCATGAAATACGCTATCCAGCATATGAAAGCGCACGGCGGCGGCGTGATCTTCAATACAGAATAGGAAGCGGCGTTGTTCGGCACGCCGAATGTCGGGACCTATGGCGCGGCCAAGCATGCTGCGGTCGGGCTAACCAAGACCGCTGCGGGCGCAAATGCCAATATGAATATCCGCATCAATGCCATCGCGCCCCCGGCGATAGCCACGCCGACGGTTCTCGACCTGCCCAAGCAAGCGCAGGACTTGCCACCCGATGGCATTGCGTCGACGGCATTGACGGCGAGGTTTCAGGATGGCGTCTCAAGCTGGGGCGCATCGGCGCAGCTCCGCCACGCACCTGTTGCCAGTACCATTTCGATTGGCATCGTCTCGCTCACCATTCGATGGATTTGCTCGGACATGCTGTCGACGAGGCGATTGGGATCAAAAAACTTTTCGAGTGGCTGCTGGCGTGCGAAAGCGAGGAGCCGCGCGGTTAGCATCGCGGCGCGTTGGGCGCGCTCCCCCGCATTGTCGCAGTAGCGCAGTGCCTTGTCGTCGCCCGCTCCGGACCTTCGTCGCCGACGCATGTCGAGCGAACCGATAACGATCGCCAACATGTTGTTGAAGTCATGCGCGAAATCGCCGGTAAGCTGGCCCACCGTTTCCATCTTCTGGATATGGCGCAATTGCGCTTCGACCTGGTCGCGGGCCTCGGCTTCAGCGACGAGCCTGGCATTGGCATCCGCAGATTTCCAAGTCGAGCCGCAGCTTCGCGGATTGCCGCGTATGCGAGTAGAACCACAAGCACCGCGCTCAAGCAAAGAACAAGGCGGGTGATCTGCGTGAAGCGTCCTCGTCATCATTCACGGCGGGATGGGCTCCCAAGGCAGGCGAAGCTCGGTTGCGACACCTGAGACATGCGATCGACGTCATTCCATGCTGCCTCGGGCCATTTTTACGGAAGGACCGTGTATTCGGCCCGAGGCGAGGCACTCAGAAGTGAAAGCTGATACCGCCAGTCACTATCAGGGGATTGATCTTGATCTTCGCATCGGCAGGCACACCGCCGACATTACCGCGGGCCGTCGTATCGAGCACAATCTTCTTGGCGTCGACGAACAGGCCGAAGCGATCATTGATCATGCTTTCCGCCCCTGCCTGGAAGGTAACGCCGACAGGGCTCTTGACGCGCAGGTTTTGGACTGCTCCATCCTTCTCACTGAGCACGATCGTATAGTTTACGCCGGCCCCGATATAAGGAATGAAGCGAGGGCCGAAATCCGTCACGTGATACTGAATGGCTGCCACTGCGGGCCCGTATGTCATCTTGCCAAGCTTGACACCGGCAAGCGGGCCAGTACCGACCAGAGTGGCCGTCGGGGGCGCCCCGACTGTCAGTGAAACCGAGACATTGGGATTGAAATAGTAACCCGCCTCGATCTCGCCGGTGAAGTTGTTTTTGGCGGTCACGCTTGCGCCAGGCACTATTTGGCCACCGAGCCGGATTTTCGCGCCCTCATCATAGATGACCTCGGCTGGGCCGGCCCGAACGAACCAGTGCTTGAACGTTGGCGCATCGCCATCAGCAGCCCGAACCGGGTTCGCAAGCGAGAGACTTGCGGCGACAACCCCGAAAATGGTCAGTTGCTTCTTCATACATCCTCCCTATGGCGCTCGGTTGACGGGCGCTCTTGTGATTGACTTGAAATCCGTCGGCGAGGCTCAGTGGCGCGCGTCCCGCAACGCCTGTATCCCGATTGCAAACAGTGCGATCATGACGAGAACACCGAAGAGATAGGCCGGCGCCAGAGCCAAGAAACTGAAGATGTTCGCCTCGCCAAAATGGTTCGCCGTGAAGTTGAGCCCGCGATTGGGTGCGAAGTTGCCAAAGAAGTAGAAGCCGGTGTTCGACCAGCCGTCGAGTACGACGATGAGGCCCCAGATTCGCGCCCATTTAGGCGTGAACGATAGCAGGGGAAGGCAAAAGGCGACGGTGATCACCATAAGACCGTTCAGCACGGGTCCAGAATGCGCGCGCGCCCAACCTTCAGCAGTGCCGGGAAGCTGGAAATCCCAATGAAAGCCGGGGAAGATCGGAATGAAACCGCCGATGAGATACATCCAGAGGCCGAGGCCTCCGACCAGGGTTGCGAAGATCATCAATACGCCATTGCCGATCATCATCTTGCGCAGTGCCGCGCGTTCGCGCTCTACGTCGGGCGCAGCGTCCACCCCACCAGCCGCGGGCTGTGCCGCCAGAGTTGCCATAACATTTCTCCTGATTATTGTTATGCATTGTTATGCGATTAGATCAGGCCGCGTTCGCCATCGGCAGTACGTGGAACCTGCCGCCATGAAAGATGAGCGGTGGATTCTCGTCGAAATAGGCACTTTCGATGATACCGAAGAAGACGATATGCGTGCCGGCTTCGACGGCCTGATCGACGCGACATTCCAGGGCTGCGAGGGCGCTCGACAGGATCGGCAAGCCCCGCTCCTCCCCTCGGATCCAGTCGCCGTGGCCGAAGCGCTCATCGCCCTGCAGCCCCCCCCTCCCGGCGAAGACTTCAGCAACAGGCTGATGGTGCTCGGCGAGGAGGTTGACGGCGAAATGACCTGCTTCCTTGATCATCTGGCAGGTACCGGTGGCGGTGTTGACGCAAACCAGGATGGTCGGCGGCGCAGCGGAGACGGAACAGACGGCGGTGGCAGTGACGCCGCGACGCTCACCGTTGTGCGCGGTCGACACGATGCTCACGCCCGCAGCCAACCGGGACAGCGCCTGCTTAAACATTTGGTCGGGAACCATCGATTTATCCTCTCACTTCGGTGAGATTGCCCCCCAAAGGGGGCAACCCATCACTTATTCTGCGGCGACAAGTTCCTCGGCATCGTTGGCGGGCGTGCCGAGCCGGGCCTGGATCCACGCCTGCACGCGCTCCGGGCTCGAAAAACAGTCCCACTGCTTCTCCGGGAAATTGAAGTTCTCCGTGAACTCGTCGGCCAGTTTCGGATTCTGACTGACAGCCCCAATGAACTGGAGAAGATTGGGATCGAGGGTCGCGAGCGACGAAAGCATGTAGTTGGTCCAGCGCGTGGCGCTCAGCACGCGGTCGCGACGGCGGGCGTCGACCTTTTCCATGAAGCGCTCGTCGAGCACGTCATTGGCGACAATCTCTTCGCCCAGGATGATCGCCGCGTAAGAGGCCATGTTTGCCCCCTGCCCCAGGACCGGGTCGACGACGGCCTGCACATCGCCCAGCGCCACGGCGATCTTGCCGTTCGGCAGCTTGGCATAGCTGTTGCGCACAGTCGGCGTGACGCCACCCTGCAGAATGTCGAGCGGGCCATTGGCCAGATCGAACTCCTCGAGGTCAATGCGCTCGTAGCAGGTTGGATAGTGCTTCTGTAGCTTCTCGAGGAGAAGCGCGATGAAGGCCTTGGGGTCGTCATCATATTTGGTCTTGGCGAGAATTTCGAGATCACCACCGATATGGTTCTCGATCACGAGCGCGTTGACCATGCCGTTAAAGGAGAGTGTCGGGATCTCGATCATCTCGCCGTGGCCGGGCGAAAAATACATTGTCACCGCACGGGTTTCGGGCTCGCGGATGCCTTTGAACAGGCCGACGCAGAGCGCGCGCTGGGGCCGATCGAACGGCGAGTAGGCCGGCTCGTGGGTGAACATTTGCCCAAACGGACCCTTGCCGGTGCAAACCACGAGGAGATCGAATTCGTCGGCAATCGCATCCAGGTCTTCGTGTGCGATCTGCCCATATTCGATGTCGCCGCCACGATCGACGAAGTCCTGCATGAGCTGGGGTTGATAGATGCGGTAATCGACCGCACGACTCGGCGCGACGAGGTCGCCATAGAACTGAAGCGGCTCGGGGGTGCCGATGTAATAATAATGCCCCTTGTAGCCGACATCCGGCCAGTGGTTCACGCCCAGCTTGTCTTCTCGCTCTACGGTCACATGATGGTGCGCCACCGTGTTGAGCAATCGCATGCCGGCATATTCTTCCGGGCGACGATCGGTGAACAGTTTAACCTCGACACCGTTCTTGAGAAGGTGCAGGCCCAGTTTGAGCCCCGCGGTGCCCGCGCCGATAATTCCGATCTTTTTGCTCATGCCATTCATCCTTTCCTGGAGTGAAGCTTTCCTAGGGTGAAGCTTTTCTTTTCTATTTATCGACCGAGCGGTCAGGCGTAAATGACGCAAATCCACTATGATATATGCGAAAGAGAATAAATGACTGATCGCATCGAAGCTTACGCCGCGTTCGCCCGTCTGATGGAATTGGGAAGTTTCTCCGCAGCCGGACGACAGCTCGGAATCTCCCAGTCCACGGTCAGCAAACATGTTGCAGGCCTGGAAAATAGCCTTGGTGTTCAACTGTTTACGAGAACCACACGGCGTATCAGTCCGACACCGGAGGCCTCCCGAATCTACGAACATGTGCAACATATGCTTGATGCCGTTGAGACCGCCCACGCTCTCGTCAAAGGCCAGCAACCCGAGGCCGCCGGACTTTTGCGGCTGGCGTTGCCCGAATCGCTCGGCCGCACCCTCCTCTTCCCTCTGGTGCGCTCGTTCATGGCTGCCCATCCTTTGATCAGCCTCGATGCGGTGCTGAGCGACAATGTTAAGGACATTGTCGCGGAAGGCTTGGAGCTTGCTATTACCACGGCCGCGCCGACGGAAGGATCCTTGATTACCCGAACCCTTCGCGTATTTGAATGGGCGGTCGTGGCCTCTCCGGCCTATCTCGCAGCCCACGGCGCGCCTGAGAGCGCGATCGATTTGGAAGCCCATGAGATCGTGCGTTCCACCCGAAACGCAAGCGGCCGTCTGGAGTTCGATTCGGAAAATGGCCGACAGGTCGTGCAACTATCGGGTCGTCTGTGTACCAACAGCGACGAGGCCGCCTATCAGGCTGCGGTGGCGGGCGACGGGATAGCCATTGTGCCATCCTGGCTGATCGACGATGACGTCCGCGACAAGAAGATCAGGCGTCTACTGCCGGATTATTATCTGCCCCCGATAACGGTAACGGTGATCTATCCGCAGACCCGCTTCCTGTCGCGACGTGCACGCAGTTTCATCGACCACATTGCCACCGCGGTCGCGAGCCAGCCCCGCGACCGCGCTCCGGTCCGTCGATCCTTTCCGTCCGTAGCTAGCGGAACCGAGACCAACGGCGGTCAAGCCGACCGCTGATGCTTAGTGCGCGATGCACACGGACTTTACCTCGCTATAGCCGTCCAGCGAATGGATGCCGAAGTCGCGGCCGATCCCGGATTCCTTATAGCCTCCAAACGGCATATTGGGATCGATCAAATTGTGGCAATTGACCCAGACCGTGCCGGCCTTGATCCGGGGAACGAGGTCCATCGTTTTCTTGAGATCGTTAGTCCACAACGAGGCCGTCAGGCCCATTTCGGTATCATTGGCAAGGTTGATCGCTTCGTCCTCATCGTCGAAGGGGGTGACGGTGACCAGCGGCCCGAAGACCTCCTGCCGGGATATGGCAAGCTGCGCTCCCGCGCCGACTACAACGGTCGGCCGGACATAGTAGCCAGCGCGGTCGGGACTTTCACCTCCCGCGACAATCTCGGCGCCATCCTGACGCGCGCGCGCTACATGTTCAAGAATCTTCGCGCGGTGCTGTGCTGAAACCACGGGATTGATCTGCGCGGCCGTGTCCAGCCCTGGGCCCATGGTCATACCATCGACCGCGTGGGCAAGAGCCTTGATGAAGGGATCATAGATGGCGCGCGCGACATAGAGCCGCGAGGAGGCCGCGCAGACCTGACCGTTGTTGAAGAAGCCGCCGAGGATTGCACCCTGGACCGCCTGTTCGATGGGCGCGTCGGCAAGGAAGATGGCGGGGTTCTTGCCGCCAAGTTCGAGCGAGGTGCGCAAAAGCCGGTCCGATGCAGATCGCGCGATCGCCTTGCCGGTTGCGGTCGAACCGGTGAACGTGATCTTCGCCACGAGCGGATGATCGACCAGCGCTTTGCCTGCCTTGCCGTCACCGGTGATCACGTTGAGAACACCCGCGGGAAGCCCCGCCTCCTTCGCCAGACTCGCAAGCCGCAAGCTGGTAAGCGGCGTGACTTCGGATGGCTTAAGGACGACGGTGCAGCCAGCTGCAAGCGCCGGCATGATTTTCCACAGCCCGATCATCATCGGGAAGTTCCACGGTGCGATCGCGCCCACGACGCCGATAGGTTCGCGGCGCGTCGAGGCCGTGAAACGTGCACCTGGAATCGCGCCGATCGAGACGTCGAACGTTTCCCCGGTGATCTTCGTCGTGAGGCCAGCGACGTAACGCATGTAAGCCGGTGCGCCACCGACATCGACGAAACGCGAGATGTTGATCGACTTGCCCTGGTTGAGCGTTTCGATCTGCGCCAGTTCCTCCGCATTGGCTTCGACCAGATCGGCAAACTTGAGGAGCAGGCGTTCCCTCTCGGCGGGGGCAATGCCGCTCCAGACGCCGCTCTCGAACGCCTTGTGGGCAGCGCGCACGGCATGATCGACATCGTCGGGCGACGCATTGGCGACGCTCGCGATGGGTTCTCCGGTCGAGGGATCGAAGACGTCAAGTCGTTCGGTACCCTTCGCAGCGCGCCAGTCGCCATCGATGAAGAGCCCATGATCATGCCCGATGAAAGTGGAGACCGCGCTGAGCGGGGTTACATAGGATTGCGCCGTTGCCATGTCGTCTCTCCTTAAGCGGCATCTTGTGTTGATTGGCCTCGAGGGTGCGTCTCGACGTTGCTGTCATGCGGATCGGCAGCTGGCCACCAGCGGCCGAATGGGCCTTGCGCATAGCCACGAAGCGCCGCGACACCGACATCGCCGGCCTGGTTCAGATGGAAGATCGGTCCTCCACGGTGGCGAGGGAAGCCATAGCCGTTCACGAAAACCACATCGACGTCGCCTGGCCGCGCCGCGATCCCTTCTTTCACGATCTGCAGTCCTTCGGCGGCAGCCGCAAAGATGCACCGCTCCACGATTTCGTGGGTATCGATGTTTCGAGCTTCGACGCCAAAATTCTCGCGCGCCGCCGCCACGATGTCTGCCACTTCGGGGTTGTCGCCCTCGACCTTCCCGTCACAATAGAGATAAAAACCAGCGCCAGTCTTGCGACCGTGAAATCCACGCGAAACCAGCGTGTCGTGGACGCGGAAAGCAGCAGGCTCATAGGATCCCGGTTCCATGACCATCCGTCCCTTGTGACCGATGTCGATCCCGGAGAGGTCCGCCACGGCAAAGGGTCCCATGGCCATGCCGAAGTCCGTCAAAGCCTTGTCGACCCGCGAGGGTGTCGCGCCTTCGAGCAACAATAGCCCCGCCTCCCGGTTGTAGGCACGCAGCATCCGGTTGCCGATGAAACCGTGGCAAACGCCAGCGACGACCGGTATCTTGCCGGTTCGGCGGGCGAAAGCGAGCGCGGTCGCCAGCACCGCCGGATCGGTTTTGCGCCCGCGCACGATCTCCAGGAGCTTCATGACATTGGCCGGGCTGAAATAATGGAGCCCCACCACCTGGCCGGGTCGGTCGGTTACGGCCGCGATTGCGTCGATGTCGAGATAGGAGGTGTTCGTCGCCAGGATCGCCTCGGGCCGCGCGACCGCGTCGAGACGCCTGAAGATCGAATCCTTGACCTCCATGGTTTCGAAGGCGGCCTCGATAATGAGATCCGCTTGCGCCAACGCCTCATAATCGGTTGCGCCGGTGATATTGGCACGGCGCTCGGCCGCTACTTCGCTGGTCAGTCTTTTTCGCGCGACCCCATCGCCATAGGCTCGCGCGATACGATCGAGCCCGGCGGCAAGCGCCGCTTCATTTTGTTCGATGAGGGTGACCGGAAAGCCTGCGTCCGCCACGCTCATCGCGATCCCCGCGCCCATCGTGCCCGCGCCTATGACGCCGACGCGTGCAACACTGCGCGCGGCCCCGCCCTGTCCTTTCGCGGCTTCCCGTTCCGCAAAGAAGATGTGCCGCAGGGCGGCGGCTTGCGGGCTCGATCGTAATTCAAGAAAACGGGCCCGTTCCTCGGCCACACCGGCATCATAGGGACTTTGTAGCGCCAAACGGATGAGGTCTATGGCGATGCCGGGAGCGAGTGCGCCCCGCGATTTTCTGACCGTGTCCGCCTTCAGGTGGGCGAGCGCTTCAATTGTGGCGGTCGATGTCGCGACATTCCCTTCAGACAGACGTCGCCCGTCGAGCGACTGCCTGGCGACATCTCGCGCCCGCTCTACAGCTTCGATCTCTAGCGGCCTTTCAGCGATCCAGTCGATCAGCCCGATCTGCAGCGCGCTTGTCGCATTGCGTGGCTTACCGGTGGCAACCATGTCTGCGGCGACAAGGGGATCGACAAGACGGGGCAAGCGTTGCGTCCCGCCCGCGCCCGGAATGAGTCCCAGGGTCGTTTCAGGAAGCCCGAGCCTGGCGTCTGCGCTTGCCAGCCGATAGTGGCATGCTAGGGCGACTTCCAGCCCGCCTCCGAGCGCCTGGCCGGAGATCGCCGCAACGACCGGCTTTGTAGAAGCCTCGATCGCCTCGACGACTTCGGGAAGATGTGGCGGCTCGGGCGGCTGGCCGAACTCCCGGATGTCCGCGCCTGCGATGAAGCTCGCGCCGGTACCGATGATGACGACTGCATCGATATCCTCATCGGCCCCGCGCACAATCCCATCGATCAGGCCGCGGCGCTCGACCCTGGACAAGGCATTGACCGGGGGATTGTCGACTCTGAGCAGAAGGATCCTGCCGACGATTTCCTGATGGATGGGCATGGTCCGTTCAATCGCCTAGGGTGTGACCGGTCATGACCGTCAAAATGCCAGGCGCAAAGGCCACCGCGTCGGCGCCAACTGCGACATTTTCATCGCTTTTCATGGCGGTTTTGAAGCTATCCACATCAGCGAAATAAAGCTCAGCCAAGAGAAAATTGCCCTCCTCGCCCATCAATGTGCGGTCAATCCGCGTGACTTCGGTCTTCAACAGCCCCGGTATCTTCTCGACCAACGGCAGATGGACGGAATTATAGTGGGCGAAGAAAGCTGTCTCATCGGCCGGAATTTTATAGAGCGCCATCAGCTTATGCATGGTCCGGATTCTCCTGGGGAAATTACGCCTTGGGCCGCAAGTCGAGCACCCGTGTAGCCTTGCCACCGGATCGCACGAGCGAACCTGCCGGTTGGATATCGACCGCGACCGTGATGCCGATCATGGTCTTGATCCGTTCGGCGAGCCGCTTGCCATCACGCACGCATTCGTTGTCGCCGATGCCCGCCCGCCCTTCGACAAGCAGTTTCACCTGATCCATCCGGCTCGGGCGCGTGATCTCGATCAGATAATGCGGCGCGAGCGCAGTGCAGCCGAGGATATGTTCCTCAATCTGGGTCGGAAAGACATTCACCCCACGAATGATCATCATGTCGTCCGAGCGGCCAGTGATCTTTGCCATGCGACGCATGGTCCGTGACGTACCCGGCAGTAGTCTGGTCAGATCGCGGGTACGGTAGCGAATGACTGGCATTGCCTCCTTGGTGAGCGAGGTGAACACAAGCTCGCCCTCCTCGCCCTCGGGCACGACCTCGCCGGTCACAGGATCGATGATCTCAGGGTAGAAATGATCTTCCCAGATGGTCGGCCCGTCCTTGGATTCAGCGCATTCCTGCGCCACACCGGGGCCCATGATTTCAGAGAGGCCGTAGATGTCGACGGCGCTGATGTTGAATGCCTGTTCGATCTCGGCGCGCATGGCTTCTGTCCACGGTTCTGCGCCGAAGATGCCTGTCGTGAGCGAGGTGGTGGCCGGATCGATGCCCTGTCGCCGGAATTCGTCGAGTATCGACAGCATATAGCTGGGCGTGACCATGATCAGTTCGGGCCGGAAGTCGCCGATCAGTTGGACCTGCTTTTCGGTTTGCCCTCCAGACATCGGAATGACCGCGCATCCGAGCGCCTCTGCACCATAATGGGCGCCAAGGCCGCCGGTGAAGAGGCCATAGCCATAGGCGATATGGACCTTCATTCCCGGGCGCCCGCCCGCCGCGTGGATGGATCGTGCGACCACACCTGACCAGGTTTCGATATCCTTCCTGGTATAGCCGACGACGGTGGGCCTTCCGGTAGTTCCCGACGATGCGTGGATGCGCGAAAGTTTCTCTTGCGGGACGGCGAAGAAGCCGAACGGATAGGCGTCTCGCAGATCGGCCTTCGTCGTAAATGGAAAGCGGGCCAGGTCCGCAAGCGTTCGAAGGTCATCCGGGTGTACGCCCGCCGCATCGAACTTCGCACGATAGCGGGGATTGCCTTCATAGGCGTGACGTATGGACCAACGAAGCCGCTCGAGCTGAAGCGCGCGAAGTTCGTCGACCGAAGCTGTCTCAATGGGTTCAAGTGCAAGCGCGGTAGCCATTTTCCTCTCCTCTTTCCCGGCTCTCAGACCGCGTTCATCGTCAGCAGATCATAGGTGGCAACAAGCTCATCGTCCTGGTTGCTGACATCGACATGCCAGCGAACTTCGCCCATTTCCGGAGTCTTGAGGGACTTCGATTTAGCGGTCAGGACCGCCTTCATGCTGTCTCCTGGCTTCAAAGGCTTGACGAAGCGCAGTCCTTCAAGACCGTAATTGGCGAGCACTGGTCCGGGCGCGGGATCGACGAACAGGCCGGCAGCGAACGACAGGATCAGATAGCCATGGGCTACGCGGCCGCCGAAGATCGGACTCTTTGACGCCGCTTCTTCGTCCATATGCGCATAGAATGTGTCGCCGGTGAAGTGCGCGAAATGCTCGATGTCTTCGAGTGTAACGGTCCTTGCCGCGGTACGGATGCCGTAGCCGGGTTCAATTTCCCCGAATGTCAGTCGAAATGGATGGCGGTCGCCTTCGGCAGTCGGGGCGCCCGGCAACTGCTGATGCACGGCCTTTGACAGTAATGCTGGACCACCCTGCAGCGCGGTGCGCTGCATATAATGTTTCACGCCGCGGATACCTCCCATTTCCTCGCCGCCGCCAGCGCGACCCGGCCCGCCATGAATGAGGACCGGCAGTGGCGAGCCATGACCCGTCGACTCCTTGGCGCAGTCGCGGTCGAGGAAGAGGATGCGACCATGCCAGGCGCCGCCTGTGAGGATCACGTCACGCGCAACGTCCGGGTCGTGTGTCACGACCGATAGCGCGAGTGACCCCATGCCGCGGTTCGCGAGCGCAATTGCATCATCGATGCCGTCATAGGGCATTAGCGTCGATACCGGACCGAAGGCCTCGACCTCGTGGATTGCCGTCGCCTTCCATGGCGTGTCGGTCCGCAGCAGGATGGGCGACATGAAAGCGCCTCCGCTTAGGCCTTCGCCCGTAAGAGGAACATCGTCCGGGCTTCCGAAGACGATCGGCGCTACCTTTGCGAGCTCGGTGATCCTTGAACGGACGTCCAACAACTGGCTGCGACTGGCAAGTGCTCCCATGCGCACGCTTTCGTCGCGCGGGTCACCGACCTTGATCTTGGCGAGACGGGCCGACAGCGCCTCCTGCGCGGCGTCGATCAGGTTGGCAGGCACGAGCGCGCGGCGAATGGCAGTGCATTTCTGCCCGGCCTTCACCGTCATCTCCTTCGCCACTTCCTTGACGAACAGATCGAACTCGGGCGTGTCGGGCGTCGCATCCGGCCCGAGAATTGACGCATTGAGCGAGTCGCGTTCCGCCGTGAACCGAACCGATTCGCGCGCAATGACCGGATGGTTTTGCAACAGCATGGCTGTGCGAGCAGAGCCGGTGAAGGCCACGACATCCTGGGCAGTCAGATGATCGAAAAGATCTCCCGTCTTGCCCGACACAAGTTGCAGCGCACCTGCCGGGAGTACGCCGGATTCGATCATGATCCGGAAAGCGGCCTCGGCGATGTAGCCGGTTGACTGTGCGGGTTTGACGACGGCCGGCACGCCCGCGAGCAGGGTGGGCCCGAGTTTTTCGAGCATTCCCCAGATCGGAAAATTGAAAGCGTTGATGTGAACGGCGACGCCCTGCAACGACGTGTAGACATGCTGCCCGACAAAGGTGCCGGCACGGCCCAGCAATTCGGTGTCGCCGTCGATCAATAGCCGCTCGTTGGGCAGTTCGCGCCGCCCCTTCGATGCATAGGCGAAGAGCGTCCCCGCTCCGCCCTCAATGTCGATCCAACTGTCCGAACGCGTCGCACCGCTGGGGTAGGAAAGCTCGTAAAGCTCCTCCTTTCGCGCCATCACGGCCTGCGCCAGCGCCTTGAGCATCAACGCGCGCTCGTGAAAGGTCATCGCTCGCAGCGCGGGTCCGCCGGTCGCCCGTGCGAAGCGCAACATCGCGCCGAAATCAATCCCATCACTGCCAATCTCGGCGATGATCTCACCGGTGACCGCCGACGCAACGGCCTCACGGCCGCCCGAACTCGTGTACCAATGTCCTTCGGTGTAACTTTGAACGGCACGAACGGCCATGAGATGAACTCCTTCTTGGCCGTCAACGGCCCGTAAATGCTGGCTTGCGTTTCGCCGAGAAGGCGGCAACGCCCTCTGCATAGTCGGCACTTCGACCGAGCCTGCGCATGAGATCGCGTTCGTTGTCGAGCGCAGCGTCGAGTGACTTCAATGAGGATTCCCGCAAGGCCTGCTTGGTCGCGGCGAGCCCGGAAGTGGGCCCGTTCGCAAAACGCGACGCCAGAGCGGCAGCTTCACCGGCAAGGACGTCATCATCGACACAGCGCCAGATGAGGCCCCAGGCTTCCGCCTGTTCCGCAGGCAAGGGATCACCTGTCAGCGCTAAGCCGAGCGCTCGCGCTTGTCCGATCAAACGTGGCAACACCCATGTCCCGCCGGAATCCGGGATGAGGCCGATATTGGCGAAAGACTGGATAAATTTCGCACTGCGAGCGGCAAGAACGATGTCACAGGCAAGTGCGATATTGGCTCCTGCCCCCGCCGCGACGCCGTTCACAGCACAGATGACCGGCATCGGCAGCGACGTAAGACTGCGGATCAAGGGCGCATAATAGCGCTCCACCGAGTCTCCGAGGTCAACCGGCTCGGCGCCCGGTGCAACCGCACGGTCGCCCAGATCCTGCCCGGCGCAAAACCCCCTACCCGCACCCGTGAGCAAAAGCGCACGGATTGATGAGTCGCCCGCCACGCGACCGAGCGCTTCGGCAACCTCCTCGTGCATCTGTACCGTGAAGCTGTTGAGGCGGTCGGGCCGGTTCAGCGTGAGTCGCGCAACGCCGTCCTGCGCTTCGAAAACTATCGTTTGATATGCCATGCATCCTCCGGCGGACATGCTGCCCTTAATTCGCAGAATGACCGGTCGAACTATTATTGGCAAGTCCTAATCGTGCGGCTAAGGTGGAATGATGTTGAACCACAGAAATCTCTCCCGGTCTCCCAGCGAGCATCTCGCCTGGCGGGTCGCCATTGACCTGCTGTCGAAAGAGGGAACCGGGACCGCGTGGGCCCTGACCCTGGAAGCGGCGGATGCAGGAATGAGCCGCGTGTCGATGCGACTGACGTCGGCAATGACGAACGGCCATGGCACTGCTCATGGCGGGATGATCTTCGCGCTTGCCGACTCGGCATTCGCCTACGCCTGCAACTCCCGCAACGTCGCTGCCGTCGCTCAGAGCTGTGCGATTGCGTTCATAGACGCCGGCCACCCAGGGGAACGGCTGGTGGCGGAAGCACGCGAGTTGGCCGTGCGTGGAAGGACAGGCAGCTACGCAATCACTGTATTTGGCGAGGACGGCCGTGTCGTCGCTACCATGCAAGGCCTGAGCCGATCGCTCGGCAGGCCTGTAATCGAAGGACTTCAATCAGATGCCTGAAGCATTTATCTGTGACGCCGCCCGGACGCCAATCGGACGCTATGGCGGAGCATTGGCGCAAGTGCGCGCGGACGACTTGGCCGCCATTCCAATTCGCGCGCTCAAGGAACGCCATCCCCAGATCGACTGGAACGGCATCGACGATGTCGTGCTCGGCTGTGCCAACCAGGCGGGCGAGGACAATCGCGACGTTGCCAGAATGGCCGCCCTACTTGCCGGCCTTGGCGAGGGCGCTCCCGGCACCACGCTCAATCGACTGTGCGGGTCGGGCCTGGATGCGGTGGCTTACGCCGCCCGCGCGATCCGGTCGGGTGATGCGGATCTGATGGTTGCGGGTGGCGTCGAGAGCATGACGCGCGCTCCGTTCGTGACCGGAAAGGCGCAAAGCGCCTTTGCGCGCGAAGCACAGATATTCGACACGACCATCGGCTGGCGCTTCGTTAACCCACTGATGAAGGCGCAATATGGCGTCGATTCGATGCCGGAGACCGCCCAGAACGTCGCGGACGACTTCCAGATCTCGCGCGAGGATCAGGATCGCTTCGCCGTAGAAAGTCAGGCGCGCGCGGCGCGGGCTCAGGAGAACGGCCGCCTCGCGCGCGAGATCGTGCCCGTCACCATCCCGCAGAAGAAGGGCGATCCGATCGTCGTCGATCGCGACGAGCATCCACGCGCAACCAGCATGGAAGCGCTCGCGAAACTCAGGCCGATCGTTCGCCCTGACGGTAGTGTCACCGCGGGCAATGCCAGCGGCGTTAATGACGGCGCTGCAGCCCTGCTGATCGCATCGCAGGCCAGTGTCGAGAAATATAACCTTAATCCGATCGCGCGGATCGTTGGCATGGCCGTCGCCGGCGTCCCGCCCCGGATCATGGGGATCGGGCCTGCACCGGCTACACAGCGACTTCTCGAGCGGATCGGTGTCGCACTCAAGGACATCGACGTCATCGAGCTCAACGAGGCATTCGCTTCGCAAGGCCTCGCTGTCCTGCGCCAACTCGGCCTTCCCGACAACGCGGACCATGTGAATGCAAATGGCGGTGCGATTGCTCTTGGGCATCCACTGGGCATGTCGGGCGCGCGTCTTGCGCAGTCGGCGGCCATCGAAATGGCGGATAGGGGCGCGCGTTACGCACTATGCACGATGTGCATCGGGGTCGGACAGGGCATCGCCATGCTGCTCGCGCAACCTTGATCGCAGTTATTAGTTGACCGAGCGGTCGATTAATAATATCACCATGTTCGAGGAGATTTTGAGCCATGTACACGACCGAATTGCAAAAGGCCGACCCTGGGGTCCGCAGCGTCGAGCCGGCTGATCTTGTCGCGGCGTTCGAGGCGCGCGTCGCCGCGGACGAATTCATCGAGCCCAAGGACTGGATGCCCGAAGCTTACCGCCGGACGCTGATCCGGCAGATCTCGCAACACGCCCACAGCGAAATCGTCGGCATGCTTCCTGAAGGTAACTGGATCACCCGCGCACCTTCCCTCCGCCGCAAAGCCATCCTCCTCGCCAAGGTGCAGGACGAAGGTGGCCACGGTCTCTATCTCTATTCGGCCGCCGAGACACTCGGGGCGAGCCGCGCCGAGATGATCGATGCACTACATGCGGGCAAAGCCAAGTACAGCACGATCTTCAACTATCCGACCCCGACCTGGGCTGACATCGGCGCGATCGGCTGGCTGGTGGACGGTGCGGCCATCATGAACCAGGTGCCCCTCCAGCGGACGTCCTACGGCCCCTATGCACGGGCCATGGTACGGGTGTGCAAGGAGGAGAGCTTCCACCAGCGCCAGGGATATGAAATCATGATGACGTTGGCGGCCGGCACGTCGGCGCAGCGCCGCATGGCACAGGATGCGCTGGACCGCTGGTGGTGGCCTGCCCTGATGATGTTCGGTCCGCCTGACGACCAGTCGCCCAATTCCGAACAATCGATGCGCTGGCGTATCAAGCGCGACACCAATGATGAGTTGCGCCAGAAATTCGTCGACGCAACCGTGCCGCAGGCGGAATTGCTTGGTCTTACGATCCCGGATCCCGACCTACGCTGGAACGAGGCGCGCGGCGGTTATGATTTCGGCGCCATCGAATGGGAGGAGTTCTTTGCCGTCGTTCGTGGTGAAGGTCCCTGCGCCAGGGAGCGGATCGAGGCACGACGCAAGGCATGGGAAGATGGCGCCTGGGTGCGTGAAGCTGCCGATGCCTATGAAATGAAGCGGCGCCAGCGCCTCGCAGCCTGATTGGAACACGACGATGAGTAATGATTGGCCTCTCTGGGAGGTTTTCGTCCGCGCGCGCGGCGGACTGTCCCACAAGCATGTCGGCTCTGTCCACGCGCCCGACGCCGAACTGGCGCTTCGCCATGCTCGGGACACCTATACCCGCCGCATGGAGGGGGTGAGCATCTGGACAGTACGCTCGGCCGACATCGTTGCGTCCGATCCTGCACAAGCCGGCCCTCTTTTCGCGCCGGCCGAGGACAAGGTCTATCGGCATCCGACCTTCTATGACCTGCCCGACGCCGTGAGGCATATGTGATGGACAATGCTGTGATCGTCCGCGAGGCGCATGTGGCCTATCTGATCGGATTGGGCGACGACGCTCTGATCCTGGGTCAGCGCCTGTCCGAATGGTGCGGACACGCGCCCTCGGTCGAAGTCGATTTGTCGCTTGCCAATCTTGGGCTCGACCTGATTGGCCAGGGGACGCTGCTGCTGGCGCATGCCGCTGAGATCGAAAATGGCGGCCGGGATGCTGACGCCCTCGCCTTTCACCGGGACGAACTCGACTTTCGCAATTGCCTGCTGGTCGAGCAACCCAATGGCGATTTCGCCCGCACAATGGCGCGGCAATTTTTTTTCTCGACGTTCCAGAACCTGCTCTATGGGGCGCTGATGGCATCGTCGGATTCCGAACTTGCAGCAATCGCCGCGAAAGCCGTCAAGGAAACCGAATATCATGCAGGCCTCGCGCGCGAGTGGGTAATCCGCTTGGGCGATGGCACCGAGGAAAGCCGTCGGCGCATGATCGATGGCCTGGAATGGAATTGGCGGTTCATCGACGAACTGTTCGTCAATGATGCGGTGGACGAAGCGATGATCGAGACTCGCATCGGCATCGACCGCGCCAAACTTCGCGAGCCTTTCGACCTCATCGTCGCGCAATCACTTGCTGAAGCGACGCTGGACCTGCCTGCACAGCACCGGCCTGTCACCGGCGGCCGCCAGGGCAAGCACAGCGAACATCTCGGTCACCTGCTTGCAGTGATGCAGCATATCCCACGCAGTTTTCCCGATGCACGCTGGTGACATCTCTTCGCCCAGCTTCGAGGACCGGGTGCGCGATGTCCTGTGCGATGTGCCCGACCCTGAGATCCCCGCAATCTCTGTGGTCGAGTTGGGAATCGTCAGGGCTATAGAACGCTCACCCCCAACTGTCCTGCTCACCCCGACCTATAGCGGCTGTCCCGCCACTCTTGTGATCGAGCAGGCCGTGCGGCACGCTCTGGATCACGCCGGATTCGGTGAAGTCGGCATCCGGACGGTACTCTCGCCGCCATGGACGACCGATTGGATCAGCGACGCGGGCCGTGAAAAACTCAAGGCTTATGGCATTGCGCCGCCGCCACACGGCGCTTCGATGTCGTCGCTGCGCAATAGGGAGGCAGCAGCGTGTCCCCGATGCGGATCCGCCGCGACCCATGAAGTCAGCCGTTTCGGATCGACGCCATGCAAGGCGCTCTGGCAGTGCGAAGACTGCCTGGAGCCGTTCGACCGCTTCAAATGTCATTAAGGAGAGACCCTTGTCCGTCGCTTTTCACGAACTGACCGTCGCCGAGGTTCGGCGCGAGACCGACGACGCCGTCGCGGTTCGCCTCGCTTTGCCGGAAGACTGCGGCGATGCGTTCGCTTTCAGTCCTGGACAACACCTGACCCTTCGACGCTTGTTCGAAAACGACGATGTACGGCGAAATTATTCGATTTGTGCATCGCCAGACGAAGGCGCGCTATGGGTCGCGATCAAGCAGGTTCCCGGCGGGCAGTTCTCATCCTGGGCGAACAGCGAACTCAAGCAGGGTGACCGCCTGGAGGCAATGTCTCCCCATGGCAGCTTTACCTGGAAATTCACGCCTGCGCGCCGCGCACATTATCTTGGTATTGCGGCGGGCTCGGGCATCACGCCGATCCTGTCACTCATCAAGACGATGCTGGCGCAAGAGCCTGAGAGCCGTTTCACCTTGCTTTATGGCAATCGGCACAGCGGCTCAGTGATGTTTCTCGAGACGCTTTCTGCCCTCAAGAACCGCAATATGGGGCGACTTCAGGTCCATCATTTCCTGAGCGGCGAGGAAGAGGATATCGAACTCTTCAACGGTCGTCTTGAAGCTGAGAAACTAGGTGATATTTTCGAGCGGTTGGTTGATCCCTCGACGATCGAGGCAGCATTTCTGTGCGGACCTGGCGCTATGATGGATGCAGCCCAGGCCGCGCTCCTCGCCAAGGATGTGCCCTCATCCTCCATTTTGGCCGAGCGTTTTACGGCCGACAGGCCCGCTGGCAACGCGGAACAGCGGGCAGCGTTGGAGCGCCAGTCACAGGGTCGCAAGGTCAGCGTCACGCTTGATGGACGCAGGCGCTCGATCAGCTTCGACAGCGCGCGCGGCAGCATCCTGGAAAATGCCCGCGCGGCCGGCATGTCCGCCCCCTATGCCTGTAAAGCAGGTGTCTGCGCGACATGCCGGGCCAAGCTTGTGACCGGAGATGTGCATATGGAGGCGAACTACGGCCTCTCGGCTGACGAAATCGCTCAGGGCTACATCCTTACCTGTCAGGCCATGCCGTTGACCGATGACGTCTCGGTGGACTTCGACGCCTGAGCATCTGCTTGGCCTCGCGCGCGCCCTCTGGCATAGCCGATGAAGAATCTGGCTTTGGAGATATATGCGTGGCGAGGACACAGGCGGCAGACTATGACGACCGGCGCGAAGCGATCGTCGAAATAGCCGCGCGGCTGTACGGTGAAACTGGATTTCTGGGAAGCTCTATCGCAGATCTTGCTAAAGCATCAGGTATCTCGAAGTCGTTATTGTATCATTATTTTTCCTCCAAGGAGGATATACTGTTCGAGATCATGATCGGGCATGTCGAAGCGCTGCGCGCCTCCGCCGATGAGGTTTCTGACCTGCCGGATTCCGCCGATCGTTTAAAGGCCCTGACCCATGGCTTCATGAAGCTCTACGCCAACGCATCCTATCGGCACAAGGTTCTCATCAATGATCTCGACAAGCTACCCGTCGAGCGGAGATCGGCCATCATAGAGGCCGAGAGAAGGCTTCTCGATATTGTTGACGGTATTATTGTCGATCGCGCCACCACACTGGGCAAGAACAAGGGAAAGCGACGAGCTTTGACCATGCTGTATTTTGGCATGATCAATTGGACTCATACCTGGTTTGACCCTGCGGGAGAAATCAATGGAGACCAGCTTGCCGACATGGTCGTCGATCTTTTTCTGAAGGGCCTGCCCAGCTAGGCGGTGTGGGCAGCGACATAGCAGTTAACGCAGCACGAGCCGCAGCCCTTCCTGGGGTAGGCTTGTCCGACCCGTCGGCGTCTCGATGATATCTCTCGGGGAAAGCAGCAACCTGTTCGGCAAGCTTTCGTGCCGGAGTGGGCCTTGCGCAAACGGATCGTTATCGGCACCGTGCGCTTGCCGCCTCCACCCCAGAGGGCCGGCACCTGTGCAGACGCAATGGAATCTGACGGAGTGACACCGCAGAGGTTTCGACCGCACATAAAATATCATACCGATCGACGACATCGGTTGTCCAGTCCCGAGAGGCATCGGGTATTTTGCATCTCGTCTCCGGCGGGCCAATTCAGCCTGTCGATCGTCGAACCACCTTCATCGTACGAATATTGAGGCCCAGACTCTTTCCCGTGACAGGATCGAGCCATTCCTCTTCGTGGCCCAATCAGCACGGCGGAGGTCAGTTGCATTACAATCTGATCTTCGACCCTTTTGCTTCGGGACAATCCCCAACTCGTGTCACTCCTTCCTCGCATCCGGAAACGGCAGGATCATTTCGGTCTTCCACCCGGAAAGAAGAGCACGCATCCGCAATTGTCTGCACGCAGGCGCAAACGCGCCATCAATAGAAGCGCTAAGCTGAGGGGCGCTCTTAAGCTGATGGACAGGGGACCGAGCGCGCCGTCACCGTGATGTTCAGGTCAACGACATGAAGCAGTTTGAGAGGATGCTGGCAATGCCAGCTCAACCAATATTTCTGTTGCTGACGACAGCATGGCCTGTCGGGATCGGACGCGCAATCTATCCGCAATCGCGTGTTTCACGACAGGGTCGGTACATCGAGGGTCCTGGCCCGATCAGCAATTGGACTTTGGTGACGTAATTCAGGCACCGCGACAAGCGCCGCCGCATGCCGTGATCGGACTTCGCTCGATAGCGTCATGGAGCCGATATTAGACAAAAATTGATCAAATGGGAGAAGATCGAGTGACCGATATCGTTGCAGCATTGACGCCGTGCCATGGTGGCGCATGGGAAATGGCCTCTGCTGAACTGGACGCCCCTCGGGGCGACGAAGTGCTCATCCGGATTGTGGCGACGGGTGTTTGCCATACGGACATGAGCGTGCGCGCCCAGGATCTCCCCACACCTCTCCCAGCCGTGCTGGGCCATGAAGGCGCTGGCGTGATTGAACAGATCGGGCCGGATGTGACGACGCTGGCGGTTGGCGATCATGTCGTTCTCACCATGACCCATTGCGGCAAATGCTCCAACTGCGTGACTGGACACACCGTCTATTGTGACAATGTCATGCCCCTGAATTTCAGTGGCCGTCGGCTCGATGGCAGCCCAACCATCACCTGTCACGGAGAAGCGATCAGCGGAAGCTTCTTCGGCCAATCGTCCTTTGCAACATATGCCCTCGCCAGTGAACGCAATGCGGTGAAGGTGGTCAAGGACGTCGATCTCGCGCTGCTCGGCCCTCTGGGTTGCGGTATCCAGACGGGCGCCGGGACAGTCATCAACGTGCTCCGGCCGGAGGTGGGCAGCTCGATCGCGGTCTTCGGCGCCGGAGCGGTCGGGCTTGCCGCTATCATGGCAGCGTCCGCGGTGGGCTGCACGACGATCATCGCTGTCGACCTGCATGACAATCGGCTTGATCTCGCGAGGCAGGTCGGGGCGAACCATGTGGTGAAAGCCGGAGCTGATACGGTGGAGACCATCCGCGAACTATCGGCGGGGGGCGTCGACTATACGCTGGATACGACCGCTGTGCCTGCGGTGATCCGTCAGAGCGTCGATGTCCTCAAGATGCGGGGGCGCGCGATGCTGGTTGGGGTGCCAAAACCTGGTGCCGAATTCACTCTTTCGGCCATGGACATGCTCTTCGGCAAGTCGATCGGCGGCGCGCTTGAGGGTGAGGCCACGCCAAAGACCTTCATCCCGCACATGATCGCGCTGTGGAAGCAAGGGAAATTCCCCTTCGACAAGCTGATCCGCTTTTATGAGTTCAGCCAGATCAATGAAGCCGTTGCCGATAGCGAAAGCGGCAAGACGCTGAAACCCGTGCTCCGCATCGGCGCGCTGTGATCTCTCCACATCTGCCGAGAACCACCGGCATGACCGAAAAGGCCCCGAACATGGACTTCAAGAGCCGGCTCGAAACCATCATCAACCGCCAGCGACACTCCTATATCGCCGATGGATTTCCCTCCGCCGCCATCAGGATCGATCGCCTGAGCCGCGCCATAGCGCTCCTTGTGGAAAACAGGGATGCGATTGCCGCCGCCCTGTCAGAGGATTTCGGCCACAGAAGCACGATCCAGACGATCATCGCTGACGTCTTTGCCGCTGTTGGCTCGCTACGGCTCGCAAGTGCTCAAGTCGAACGATGGATGCAACCGGAGTTCTACGAGAGTCTCGCTCACGATGCCGAAGCCCGGGTTGAATATCATCCGCTCGGTGTGGTCGGCATTATCGGCCCCTGGAACTTTCCATATAATCTGGTTTTCTCGCCCCTCGCCGGCATTCTTGCCGCGGGCAACCGCGCTGTCGTAAAGCCCTCGGAATTCACGCCGAAATCGTCCGCGCTGATGGGCGATCTGATCGCCCGCTACTTCGCCCCGGAGGAAGTCGCCGTGATTGAAGGCGGTCCGGAGGAGGGAGAGACATTCTCCGGCGCCAAATGGGATCACCTGATTTTCACCGGGTCAACCACGGTCGGCCGGCACGTCATGCGCGCGGCGGCGGCCAATCTCACGCCTGTGACGCTGGAACTTGGCGGAAAATCCCCAGTGATCCTGACGGACCAGTTCGACATGGCCGAGGCGGCTGCGCGTGTGATGACAGTCAAGACCTACAATGCAGGGCAGATCTGTCTCGCACCGGACCATGTCTATGTCCCGCGCGGTAGGGAGCGGGCGTTTGTTGATGCATGCGTAGCTGCCACGCGGACAATGTACCCTGATGGCACGCTCTCGGACGATTATACCGCGATCATCAGCGAACGGCACTTTGCCCGCCTTCAACACATCGTGGAAGATGCCCGACAGAAGGGTGCCGAGGTGGTCGAAGTGCTCGCAACGGCACCCGAGGCCAATGATCGCCGGATGACGCCAACGATATTGGTCGGCGTGAACGATGACATGATGGTGATGCAAGAGGAGATCTTCGGCCCGGTCTTGCCGGTGATAGGCTATGATTCACTCGACGCGGTCATCGCGAAGATCCGCTCCGGCCCCTCCCCCCTCGCGCTCTATTATTTCGGCGAGGACGACGCGACCGCGCGTGAAGTCGTCGATGGCACCGCCTCGGGTGGTGTGACGATCAACGACGTTATGGCCCATGTGTTTGCCGAAGGTCTGCCATTTGGCGGGGTCGGCCCTTCCGGTATGGGCGCTTATCACGGCAATGTCGGTTTCCGAACCTTCAGCCACGCACGTTCCATCTATCGACAAAGCAAAGCCACCGAAGCCGTGATGCTGATGCGCGCGCCTTATGGTGAGCAGACCCGCCAGTTTCTGGAGGAGGCACTGCTCAAGGGGCACTGACAACAAGAAGAATCATAGAAGGAGAGGAATATTGAAAAGACTATCAATGATCGCGTCTGCGCTTGTCCTCAGCTTGGGCTCCACTGCAGCCGGCGCGCAAAATGCTGATCCCCATGGTGCCAAGGGGCGTGCCTATGTCCGTGTCAGCGTCGCCCATTTCTTCTTTAACGAAAATGCAAAGATCAAGCTGGGCGGCGCGCCTGTCGCGGGAGGCAACGCGACGGTCGAGGACAACACGCCACCCTCGCTGGAGGTGGGCTATTTCATATTGCCGAACATATCCGTTGCGGCGACCATAGGCTTGCCCCCCAAGACCACGCTCAGGGGCGCGGGCACGTTGAGTTCGGCCGGCGACCTGGGAACGGTGACATACGGCCCTGGGGTCTACACGGTGCGCTACCACCTCAATCCCAATGGTCCGATCAGACCGTATGTCGGCGCCGGAGTAAACTGGACGATCATTTTCGATACGGACGATCGTGCGCTGCAAAACTTCAAAACATCCAATACCTTCGGACCCGCCCTCGTCGCTGGCGTCGAGGTGCCATTCAATCAGCGTTTCAGCCTATTCGGTTCAGTGTCTAAGGCATGGGTGTCTACAAATTCGCGTTACAATCTGCCAACACCGGGCGGTTTGGTCCCTGGCACTGCCCGTGTCGCGCTCGACCCGCTCGTCGTGAACGCGGGGCTGCAGGTGAATTTTTAGCAAACCGGTTCTCTTGAGACAAAGATCAGCGTCGAACGCAGAGCTGTTCGACGCAAATCTTGCCGCCGCCTTCAAGATACGCTACCGTATGGAAAAGGTGAATCCAGTGGCATCCAACCTCTTTCTGCGTGAGTGCGACAGAATTTTTCCCAACCTCGAGATCGACATCGCCGATGATGTCGATCTCGCAGGGAACGTCGTTCAGCGCCGCCTCGCCGGAATGGATGCCATTCGTATCGAGAGCCCGGCTCTGCTCGGTCGTGCAAGCCGGAAGCGCTCTACCCGGCTGGAGGCCCGCTGCAAGATCGTCTGGCAGATGGAGGGGAGTTCGGTTTTTACGAACGACCAGCAGCAGGTATGCCTTTCGGCGGGTGACGCACTCCATGTACCGCTGGGCGAAGCTTATTCCCTGGATGTTCTGACGGGCTATCGGGCTGTCATGCTCGTGATACCTGAGCGCCATACGATACTCGCCTCGCTTCCTTCCGGCCGTGACATACGCTTAATAACCGGCAACAGCGCGATGAAAGCCGCCGGCGCCGTTGTGAGCTGCCTTTTCGACGATGACGACCAGGAGAGCTGTGGTCCGCATCTCCTTCAAGCGGCTTTCGATCTGATCCGTGGCCCCCTGTCGAACAGATTGGGGACGGTTGCCGAAAGACGTTATGCCCGGCGGGCGCGACATCATATCGAGGCACATCTCGCCGATCGCTACACTCCAAACGATCTTGCCCGCGATATGGGAATGTCTCGCCGTGCACTATATGCCGCCTTGGCAGCGGAAGGAGAAAGTCCCGCCAAGCTCATCCGCCTGGTGCGCCTGGAATCTGCCCGTCGATGTCTGATGGACGACAGTCAACGCGATCTCAGCCTCGGCGAGATCGCGTTGCGCGCAGGCCTCAATGATGGGGCAGCGCTCAGCCGGGCCTTTCGCGCGGAATTCGGGACGACGCCAAGCGCTGTCCGGGACACTGCGGTTTCATTTGCATGAGCATTCGCAGCGAAGCGGAAGGCGTGAGAAAGCGGCCGACTTCGCCAGTCCTCGATCTCACCCTTTGTTCGCAGGCGCTCCGCGCTCAAGCGGAATAACTGCAAGCGTCACGCGGGATATGCAGACCAGACGGCCGGCATCGTCAGTGATGCGAACCGTCCAGACCTGGGTTATCCGCTGACGAGCCTCTGGCCTCGCCGTCGCCGTCACCCAGCCATCGGCAACCGGCCGCATGTGATTGGCGTTTATCTCCATGCCCACCGCGGTTTCACGCGCGGGATCCAGCGTCAGCAGGCCGGCCACAGAGGCTGTTGTTTCAGCCAACACCACGGATGCGCCTCCATGCAGGCGCCCCAAAGGCTGCACCGTGCGTCGATCAACCGGCATGCGGGCTGTGAGCCAGTCTGGCCCCGCCTCGACGAATTCGATTCCAACATGGGAATTTAAGGACCCTTCACCGAGACGATTGAGCCCGGCAAGATCGACATGCCCCCCATGCCAAATGGCCCCGCTCGTCACCCCGCAACCAAATCCGCTCGGGCCGCCTCGATGTCGTGCGGCCAATCGGTGATCCGCGTGAGGTCTGAGCTGGTCAGACGATATTCTTCCACGAGTTCGTCGACCAATTCGGCAACACTCTGAACTGCGCGCGTGCGACCGACCGAATGCCCCGCTCCCCAGATGTTCTTCCAGGCTTTGGAATCACCATGAAGATTGGAGAAGTCGATCTTCTTTTTGATCTCCAGCATATCCGGGGTGAAGCCGGCAGCATCGAGGCTCTCGCGCATCCAGTTCGATGGGATGCCCGTTACCGCTGTGGTCGTAACAATATCACGCATGGTGGCGCGCACCAGCATCTCACGATTGTCGTCCGAAACGAGACTCTCGCGCGTCGCGATGAAGCGCGTACCCATATAGGCAAAATCAGCCCCGATGGTGAGCGCAGCGCGAATTGCGCGAGCCCCGCCGATCGCACCGCCCAGAATCAGAGGACCATCCCAGAAGCTGCGCACCTCCTCTACGAAGGCAAACGGGCTATAGTGGCCGGTATGGCCGCCGGCACCGCTCGCCACCAAGATCAATCCGTCGGCCCCCGCATCCACCGCCTTGCGCGCCTGATCAGGCGTAATGACGTCCGAGAACACCGCCCCACCATAGGCATGAACCCGTTCCAGGGGGCGTCCAGGGCTACCCAGGGCGGTGACGACTATGCGCGGCTTATATTCGCAGATCAGGTCCAGTTCGGCATCGAACCGCTCGTAGGTCGGATGCACGATCATATTGATGGCCCACATCCCCTCGCGACCGGCTGCCTTGAGCTCCGACGTGATACGCGGGAGCCAGGCGGCGAGATCCTCGATCGTCCGTGCATTGGGCGCCGGAAAGGCGCCTATGATGCCTGCTTTGCCTGCCGCGATGACAAGATCGGGGCCGGAGATGAGGAACATCGGCGCAGCGAACACAGGAAGGCGAAGTTCGCCATAGAGCGTATCGACGAGAGAGCGGTCAGCCATCGGCCTGAACCATATCCAGCGCCACGTCGACGATCATATCCTCCTGGCCACCGACCATCCGTCGACGACCAAGCTCGACGAGGATGGCGCGCGTATCGACACCATAGTCTGCGCTCGCCTTCTCCGCATGACGCAGGAAGGAGGAATAGACGCCGGCATAGCCAAGGGACAATGTCTCACGATCCACGCGGACAGGCCGATCCTGCAGAGGGCGGACCAGTTCTTCTGCTGCATCCATCAGCTTGTAGAGATCACAGCCGTGCAGCCACCCCTTGCGCTCAGCCGCGGCGATGAACACCTCGAGCGGCGCATTGCCCGCGCCTGCGCCCATGCCGGCCAGGCTCGCATCAATCCTGATCGCGCCCGACTGAACGCCGACAATCGAATTCGCGACACCAAGGCTGAGATTGTGATGCGCATGAATGCCACGCTGAGTTTCGGGCTTGAGCACCCTGTCATACGCTTCGCACCGCGCGCGATAATCGTCCATGTCCATCGCGCCGCCGCTGTCGGTCACATAGACGCAGTGGGCGCCATAATCTTCCATCAGCTTGGCCTGCCGGGCCAGCGCGTCCGGCTCGCTCATATGGCTCATCATGAGGAAGCCCGAAACGTCCATGCCGAGATTGCGGGCTGCCTCGATATGCTGCCTGGAAATGTCGGCCTCGGTGCAGTGCGTCGCGACGCGCACTGAACGCACCCCGAGCTTGTAGGCGTGCTTCAGCTCCTCGATGGTCCCGATCCCAGGGATCAGCAAAGTGGTCAGGACGCTATGCTCGAGCACATCGGCAACTGCCTCGAGCCATTCCCAGTCAGTATGCGCGCCAAAACCATAGTTGAAAGACGAACCATTGAGACCGTCGCCATGGGCGACCTCGATCGCGTCGACTTTCGCCTCGTCAAGGGCCTTGGCGATCTTCTGGACATGGTCGATGCCATATTGATGGCGAATGGCGTGCATGCCGTCGCGCAGCGTGACGTCCTGAATGTAGAGCTTTGTGGTGCACGGATCGAAGCCCATCATGCAGCCTCCTTTTGCAAGCGTCGGGTTGCGATCTTCTCGGCTGTCTTGAGGCCCGCCGACGTCATGATATCAAGATTGCCCGCATAGGCAGGCAGGTAGTGTGCAGCGCCTTCCACCTCTAGATAGACGCTCGTCTTGATCCCCTCGAAACTACCGAGACCGGGAATCTTGACGGGATTGTTGGACCCGAAGCGCTCGAATTGCACTTTCTGTTTGAGGCGATAACCCGGCACATAGGATTGGACCTTCGCAACCATTGCGAGGATCGCAGCTTCGATTTCCGTCTCGTCCGCGCCGGAGGACAGAGTGAAAACGGTATCGCGCATGAGCAGTGGTGGCTCGGCGGGATTGAGGATGATGATCGCTTTGCCCTTGGCTGCACCGCCGACTTCCTCGATACCGCGACTGGTGGTCTCGGTGAACTCGTCGATATTGGCACGCGTCCCGGGGCCCGCGCTCTTCGACGAAATCGATGCGACGATCTCGCCATAATGAACCGTGGCGACCGATGATACCGCAGCAACGATCGGAATCGTCGCTTGCCCCCCACAAGTGACCATATTGACGTTCGAAGCATCGAGATGGGCGTCACCATTGACCACCGGTATGACATAAGGACCAATGGCCGCCGGGGTCAGGTCGATCATGACCTTGCCGGCACCGGTGACGATGTCGCTATGGCGCTTATGGGCTCCCGCCGAAGTTGCGTCAAAAACGACGCCAATTTCAGGCCACACAGGAAGCGCGACCAGGCCGTCGATTCCTTCCGCTGTCGTTGCGACGCCCATCCGAGCGGCTCGCTTGAGACCGTCGGACTCCGGATCGATTCCGACGAACGCGCCGATTTCAAGGACGTCGGAATTGCGCATGATCTTGATCATCAGGTCGGTACCGATATTGCCCGATCCAATGATTGCTGCCTTCACCTTGGCCATCATTAATTCCCATACCTGAATGCAACCCTGCCAAGGCCGCCGATTTTCGCTTCCACCCGGTCGCCGGGCTTGAGAGCCACCATGGGGCCAAGTGCCCCGGTCAAGACAATGTCGCCGGCACGAAGCGGATCACCGGCCGCCGCCAATGTGCGGGCGAGCCACGCGGCCGCCTCAAGCGGATGGCCAAGGCAGGCTGCTCCCGCGCCGAGCGAAGCAAGCTGCCCGTTCACTTCGAGCGCCATCCCGCAGGTGTAAAGGTCGAGCCCATCGAGCGGCTTCCTGGTCTCGCCCAGCACGAAAAAGGCGGAAGACCCATTGTCGGCGACCGTATCGGCAAAGCTGATCTTCCAGTCGGCTATGCGGCTGTCGACGATCTCGATGGCCGCAATCGCATGGGCGGTTGCGGCCGCCACGTCAGCGGCCGTCGCATCGGGAAGGTCTAAATCCGCGGCGAGCACGATGGCGACTTCGGCTTCGGCCTTTGGCTGCAGGACCTGTTCGGGCGAAAGCAGGCCATCATTGTCGATTGCCATGTCATCGAACAGCACGCCGAAATCCGGCTGATCGACACCCAGTTGCGCTTGCACTGCCTTGGCGGTCAGCCCGACCTTGCGGCCGACGATGCGGCGCCCCTGGTTCGCCCAGAAGCCGGTGTTGATCGCCTGAACGGCGTAAGCGCCGTCCGCATCGGTTGGATCGAGCACATCCCGGAGCGGGTCCAGGGCAGGTCCCGCATAAGCGGCGCGCAGCCGCGCCGCCACATCCTCATAATTGCTCACGCGACGGACTCCAGCTTGGCGGGTTTCGGGGGGCGCTGATAGATGTGGCCCCAGGCCGAGTTGGTGTCATGCGTCAGGACATGCCAACTCTCGTCGTCCACCTCGAGACCGCCCCAGCCATATTCGACGTCGAACCCGGACGGGGTCAGCGGATAGAAGCTCAGCATCTCATCGTTCGAATGGCGCCCCAGCGTGAAGGTCAAATGCCTGCCGCCTTTCATGCAACGATCGAGCGCGCGCCCCACATCGTCGATCGTCGTCACCTCGACCATGAGATGCACGATCTTTTTGGGGATGGGGACAGGCGCGAGGGCGAGCGAGTGATGGCGACCGTTGCAGCGCAGGAAACTGATCTCGATCGGGCGCCCGGGCACGACTTCGGTGTTGATATGATCGGACAAACGGAACCCCAGGGTTTCTGTAAAAAATTCCATCATCGTGGCTTTTTGGCGGCATGCGAGCACAAGATGCCCCAGGCCCTGTCGCCCTGTCTTAAAACGCGTTCCGGTCGGGCTGACGAATGGATCATTGGTCTTCTGCAAGGGGCCGAAAAAGGCCTCATGCGCATTGCCCTCAGGATCCGTGAAACGAATCAGCGAATGTACGCGCCGGTCCGCCGCAACCGCGGCGTCTGCACGATCGACCGTAACGCCGACCCCCTCCAGTCGCGCAGCAAGCGCTGCCAAGGCCGCGCCATCCTTCACTTCCCATCCGGCATAGGCCAGATCATCCCGCGGCCCGACATGAAGGCGAATTCGCGTGGCATATTGATCGGTCCGCAGATCGATGGTGCCATCATCGCGCGGCACCCATTGAAGCCCAAGCTCCTCCTTCGCAAAGACGCGCCAGGCCGCCAGATCCGAAACCTCGAGCCCGATATAACCGAGCGCCTCGACTTCGCTGCTCATGCACCCGCCCCCAGGTGACGACGCGAGAGTGCTACGAAGGCGTCGAAGCGCTCGGCCTGGACCCAGTGTCCACAGCGACCGAACATATGGAATTCCGCGTTCGGCATCGCACGTCCCAGGCGCAGCCCCATCTCGACGGGAATGACCTTGTCCTCCCGGCCATGCAGAACGAGCGTTTGATGCTCGATGCCCGAAACCACGCCCTCGGGCATACCCGAAAGGGGGGTGTCCCCCTCATCGTTCGGTTTGACGAGGAGCTTGCGCAATCCCTCCTGAGCGCCAGGAATCAGGCTTGCCTGAAAGCGATCCTCGACCAGTTCGTCGGTGATGAACGTGGGATCATAGGGGAAATGCGTCATCGCCGCGCGCATTGCCTCGCGGCTGGGCGTATAATCCCAGCCAGCGCGCAAGCCGGGCGTCATCGTAAACTTGTCGCAAGGTGTGCCCATCAGCACGAGTCGGTCGAACCGGGCGGGATGACGCGCGGCGGCCGCAAGCGCGAGGGAGCCACCGAAGCTATTCCCTACAAGGCTGGCCTTCTCGATCTCGAGCACATCGAGGATAGCGACGAGATGCTTCACCCAAAGCTTGATGTCGTAGGAGAGATCGGGATTGCGCTCGGTGTAACCAAAACCGGCCATATCGGGAGCGACCACACGAAAGTCGGACGCCAGCACGGGCATGACCCGCTTCCAATTGGTCCATGCCGAAACGCCCGGCCCGGAACCATGAAGAAGCACCACCGGCCGCCCCTCACCCATGTCGTGGACATTCGTTTCGAGGCCAAGCGCGGCAACCGATTTTCCGCGTCCAATTTCGGCGATTTCAGACATCACAATCCTCTCATTGCTGCGAACCGTGGTGAACGGGTTACGCGCGAATGTCAATACGGTAGCGTATGGTTGATACCTGTTTGCGGCGGCGTTTCATAGTTCGATTGACAAATGACGTCTCTCGGCAAGAAGTGCTCTCATGAAGACCACAACAAAAACGCGCAGCACGGAAGCGATACGACTGGACGCTGCGGCCTGGACGGACGCCGCATTGGAACTTCTGGCATCGAACGGCATCGACGGCGTTCGGATCGAACTCCTGGCCAAGCGGCTGGAAGTGACGAAGGGCAGCTTCTACTGGCATTTCAAGGATCGCGATGCCTTGCACCAGGCGATGCTCGAACAATGGCGCAAGAGCGCAACGCTGGCGCTGATCGAGCGCCTGGACCGCGGTGAGGCCTCGCCCGAAGCGAGGCTGCGACGACTTTTGCGCTTGCCCATCATGGGGCAACGCTCGGCGCGGGCAGCCGACGTCGAGCTCGCGGTACGTCTCTGGGGGCGGCGCGAGCCGCGCGCGCAGGCGGCACTTGAAGAGATTGATCAGCTGCGCCTTCGCTATATTTCCGGGCTGATGATGCAGTGCGGCGCCGATGCTCCGGAAGCTGAAGCACGCGCTATTCTCGCTTATTCCTATATGCGGGTCGCAGCGACTCTCGTCGCAACCGAAGCGCGCGAAACGATGGACAGATGCGAGGCACTTCTGATCGGCATCAGGCCGTCTGTTGAACAAGCGTCTTGAGCGGGACATCGGTACAAGCCAGCCGCACGGGGTCGGGACAGATGCGGGCAGTCACCAGGGCCTTGCCCTGCACATAGTCGCGCATGGCATTGACGCAGTCGAGTGCGATGACCCGACCATTCTTGAGATAGATCGCCGAAAAGCTTCGGCTGGCCGGATCACCCCGGATGATGACATCGTCATATCCGATCGAAAGGCCCACGGTTTGCAATTTAAGGTCGTACTGATTGGACCAGAACCAGGGTACGGCATCGTATGGAATCGGATCGCCCATGATCGAACAAACCGCAACCATCGCCTGATCATGCGCGTTCTGAACCGATTCCAGCCGTATCAAAGCGCCATCGGCATAGGGGTTAGCATGCAGGGCGCAATCGCCGATGGCATAGATGTCCGGCAGGCTCGTCCGGCAATAGGCATCAACTGCCACCCCATTTCCGCCTTCCGCGCCGGCCGCCAAAAGGGCTTCGACCGCCGGAAGGATACCAATGCCTGCAATCACCATATCGGCTGGAATGCGCGTTCCGTCAGACAGCCGCACACCGGTCACGCGGGTCCGCCCTTCCAGGCAGGCGACCACCACGCCCATGCGCAGGTCAACGCCATGACCTCGATGGACTGCCTCGTAGAAGCGGGAAATATCCTCGCCGGCCACACGCGCAAGAACGCGCGGAAGGGCTTCGAGCAAGGTCACCGCCAGCCCCCGCTTGGTCAGCACGGCTGCTGCTTCCAGGCCTATAAATCCGCCACCAATGACCACGATTTGAGGATCGTCAGCCAGCTCGAGCAACATCTTGTCTACATCGGCGCGGGTCCGCACCGAATGGACGCCGCCGAGCGCATTCCCTGGGCAACTGAGACGGCGCGGATTGCCGCCGGCCGCCCAAATCAGCGTGCCATAGCCATGCACCCTGCCGTCAGCCAACATCACGTAGTGCGCGGCTGCATCCACCGCGGTCACCACATGTCCAGGCATCACATCGATCTGCTTTTCGGCCCAGAATGTGGCAGGACGGATGAGGATGCGATCGAACGATTTCTCGCCTGAAAGATATTCCTTCGACAGAGGTGGTCGCTCGTAGGGCAGTTCAGGCTCTCCGTTAAGGAGGCCGATCGTACCGGAAAATCCGCGCTGTCGCAGCGTCACAGCGGCTTGCGCGCCCGCATGGCCCCCGCCGACGATGAGGATATCATGCCTGGAAGGCGCCCCGCAGGATATCATAGCGCGTACGCATCTTCATAAAGACGTTCGACAAGGTCCGCTCGGCGCTCGAGGATACGGCGCTGATTGACATTCCCCTTCTCGGTAATTTCGTCATGATGGGCACTTGGCGGTTCAGCAAGCACCATGAAACGCGCGATTCGGGTGCTCGACCCCATCTGCCGATCATTGTGCCTGCGAAGAATCGCACTTAGCCGTTCACGTATGAGGGGATGTTCGGCAATGGCTTCCGTACCGAACATCGCGCTCATGTCCTCGCCCAGCAGCGCGCGACAGGCTTCCTGGTTCGGAAACAACAGAATTCCGACCTCGCCGCGACCATGCCCTGTAATAACCACATCGGAGATAAGTTTCTCCCCGGCGTTGACGATGGCTAGGCGCAGAGCCCCGACATTGACCCAGGTTCCAGAGGTAAGCTTGAAATTCTCCGCGACGCGACCATCGAACAATATTCCAGCCGATGGGTCATTGGGGTCCGCGAACTTGGCCGCGTCGCCGATCTTGTAGAACCCCTCTTCGTCAAACGCATTGGCCGTGGTCGTGGGATCCCGCCAATAGCCCGGCATGACATTGGGTCCACGCACGCGCAGCTCGTAGCGATCTTCATTCGGCATCATCTTGATCGTCGTGCCGGGCATTGGCGCGCCCAGATTATTGGCATAGGGCTGATCGAAATACAGGATGCTCGAGAAGGGGGCAGTTTCAGTGGAACCCCAGCCAGCGACGATCATTGGCACCCGCCCGACGCTGCCAAGGGCGGCGGCTTCCACCCTCTTCCTCAGGGCCGTAGGCAGCGGTGCACCGCCATTGAAGATGAAGTCCAGATCGCCGAAGAAATGACGGGCGAAGACGGGATCACTTTCCAGAAACGGCAGGAGGGCCTCGAAACCAACCGGCACGTTGTAGAAAAGTGTCGGTCTCCAACGACGCAAGGCGTCTACCGTTTTCGCGATCGATTTGAGCGTCGGTCGACCGTCGTCGATATGCGAATGGCCACCGAACCAGAGGGTCGTATTGAAGCAGCAATTGCCGCCAAATGTATGGTTCCAGGGCAGCCAATCGACGGAAACGGGGGGACGGTCATTGAGGAATGGCCAGATTGCCGACAAACCCAGCATGTTCGACACCATCATGCGCTGAGTATTTGCAACCGCCTTGGGATGGCCCGTCGATCCGGACGTGAACAAAAGCTTTGCCACCGTGTCGAGACCGACGTCGGCCTCCATGGCATCGATTATTGTATCGTTTATGGGCTGCACGGCATCGATCCAGCCAAGATCCTTGAGCGAGCGCACCTCAAGCCCGGGACGCCCGCTTTCCGCAAGCATGGACACGGCAAGATCGGTGTGGTCCGCGATGACAAGACCAGGATCGATCTCGCCAATGACGCGCAGCAGCTTTGCCCAGGGGCGCGCTTCAGGCGCGGCGTAGGTCGGCGAAACGATTGCCACAGGAATGCCGACGCTGGTGGCTGCCAAAACGACCAGCGCATGTTCGATACTGTTCTGCCCAAGGAGCATCAGCGGGCGTTCCAGCGAAAGCGGCATCGCTAGCAATCGCGCGGCAATCCGACGGCGCTCGGCCTCGGCCTGGGCGTAAGTAAGTTCCCGGTCACCCTGGGTCAGAAACAAGGCTTGGGGCTGAATATTTGCCCAATACGCAAGCCTCTGCGGGATCGTGCCGTTCACGGGCGGCAGGGCGATTCCGTTGCTGAGCAGGATAGAGCCATCGCTACGGCGCTCTGCTTGCACATCGACCGCTGCAACTTTCAAATCACTCGCTATCATAAACTCCCCTCCAACTTTTTTTCAGTCTTCCGGCGCGATCCGTATCGTCAGTCCCGCAAGATCGTCAGCGAACCTTATTTGGCACGCCAGGCGAGATCGTTCGGTACGGTGATCGGAACTATCGAGAAGGTCATTTTCATCGTTGCCGGGCACGCCCGGATCGACATCGCCTTCGACGTAGACGTGGCAGGTCGCGCAACTGCAGCATCCGCCGCAAAGCGCAAGCAGCTCATCATATCCGGCGTCACGGATGACCTCCATGACAGAGAGCCCTGATCCCGCCTCAAGTTGTTGCGCGTTTCCCGCACGATTAATGACTGTAAGTGTCGGCATTTCGGACCTCAAACGGAAATAGTGAGCCCGCCGTCCGACAGAAGCATCGCCCCGGTGACGTACGCGCTCTCCTCGCGGCTTGCGAGCAGGACATAAAGGGATGCATGATCCTCAGGGGTCGATACACGCCCAAGCAGCATATGGCGTTGCATTTCGGCCATGCGGTCGGCATCCGCATTCATCGCCCGCTCCCCCTGTCCCAGTGCAGCGGGGCCGGAGATGCCGGTGTCCGTCGCGCCGGGAGCAACCCCATTCACACGAACCTCCGGCGCAAACTCCTTGGCGAGCTGCATGACAAGACCGCGCAAAGCGAACTTCGAGGCCGTGTAGAGCACCCCTCCCCCGCCAGCGAGAAAGCAGGCGTTCGATCCGGTCGCGATGATGCTGCCCCGGCTCATGCGCAAGGCCGCCAGGCTGGCGCGCGCGCCGTGTAGAGCCCCCTTGACGTTGACGCCGAAGATCTCCTCGAACCCCCTGTCGATTTCCGCCGGTTCCTGCTTTTCCAGACGCTTGTGGAAGTCCCACAGGCCCGCGTTGGCGACATAGACGTCAAGACCGCCCCAGCGCTCCACCACCGCGGCGACTGCACGCTCCGCGGTGGTGAAGTGGGCAACGTCGCCAACGACGACGACCGCGCCCTCGCTTTCGAGCGCGGCAACATCAGAATCGCGGCGAACGACCGCAACGACATGCGCGCCCTCGGCCAGGTAGCGGCGCACGACGGCACGCCCGATACCGGAACCGGCGCCGGTCACGACCGCGCGATATCCTGCAAGGCGCGCCATCAGAAGAAGACAGAGAGATTTTTGGTCAGCAACACCGACTGGGGCAACAAGATCATCCGCCGCACAATCTCGAAACCGCCATTGGGACTGACGCGCAGCAAATCACGACGACGTCCGAACAAAGTGGCTTCGTCATGTTCCGACCGATTGCGGTACTGGACGAAGGCAGAATGAACTTCATACTCACCCGAGACGTCCGTCTCGAACGCCTCGACATTCGTGATGAGATAAACATGGCGAGTTGGGGGATCTTCCGTCCACACCAGATTAGAATGGATTCGCCCGATGCGTACCGCGATGTCCGCCTTCGATTCATCGAACAGTGCCATATTGCCGGGATCCAATTCCGGCCTTGCGTCACGACGGAAGCGATTCTGCCGCAGCGGCATCCAGTAAAACAGATCGTCCGCCAGAAGGGCGTACCAGTCATCATATCGCTCTTCGTCGAGGAGGCGCGCCTCGAGCTTGGCAAATCGCTCGATTTTTGCCAGCAGCGCATCGTCAACGGGAGCGCCCTCCCCCCGCATGGCAAGAAGTTGAGCCGCAGCGGCGCGCGCCTCGCCTTGAGTCAACGTCGGATAGGTCGAATAGTCAGGCTTGCGGTCGAGCACACTGGTCATTCCGCTGCCTCCGGCTCCGCTACGGCAACCTCTACCGGAATATCGGCCCAGGTCTCGGCATCCATCATTTGCGCCCAGCGCTTGTAGAACAGCCGCTGGTTGGCGTCGGAAAGCTGGCCCGCACTGACAGAACCGGGGAGACCTTCCTGCTCGACCTCACCGATTGGCGCCATGGCGTAGCACAGCCGCTGGTTTCGCGTCACCCAGCCTGCATTGGCCGTGGTGGAGTGCTCCCAATTCTCGCCGTCGTCCATCTCGAGCAGGCCGGAGGGCGAGAAGGTACGCATCGAGCCGCGCCGGAATCTGTCCTTGATCTCCTCGGGCATGTTCTTCGGGACGAGGGTCCAGGCATGGATTTCCGTCTGCGTCGGCCCCTTGGGCTGGAAGGTGCGGAAGGTGAAATAGCCGGGAAGGAACGAGAAGTTCGGGAAGATGGTTGCAGAGGCGACCGATCCCCACATGTTGGCGCGGAACCGCCCCAAGCGAGCGGTAATCGCATCCTGTCGCGAGCGCATGTACCGCAGCAGTTCGCGATCGCCCATCGTCGCGGCATTGCCGAGGAAGCTGTCGTTGAACTCCCAGCCATGGCCATTGACGGACACTTGATAGCTGCCGGCATTGTCGACCTTGACGCCGCCATGGCGCCCCAATGTCGGCTCTGAGCCACCAAGATGGGTCCACAGGGCGTGGTAGATATCCCCGACGAAATTGTCGGCCGGAAACTTCCAGTTGCACTTCATCACGGAGCGGGTCGCGCCGCCGGGAAGGAATTCGGTGCCACCATCTTCCGCGTCCAGCACGGCATCGAGATACCAGCGGAAGTCGCCCAGCCACTCGTCGAGTGAAGGTGCTTCCTCGCAGAAGGTCGCGAAGACGAGACCCTTATAGCTTGCCACACGGGCGCGCTTCAGCCCCCAATCCTCCATCCGGAAGCCGGGGGTGGATTTGTAGAGGCCCATTTTGGGCATCTTCTTGAGCGCACCATCGAGACCGAACGCCCAGCCATGATAGTTGCACGTAAACTGGCGACCTTCTCCGCTATCGGCAAAGCAGACGCGGTTGCCACGGTGCGGGCAGGAATTGAGGAACACGTTGATCGTACCCGCGCCTGCCCTGGCGACGATCACCGAGTCCTCGCCCATATACGTGGTGATGAAGCTGCCGGGCAGCTCGACCTGACTTTCGTGCGCGACGAACAACCATGAGCGCGCAAAAACTCTCTCGAGTTCACGCTCATATATAGCAGGATCCCAGAAAATACGGCGATCGACGGTTCCGAACGTCCAGTCGACCAAATCGGCGGCTTTGTGCGTCATGATAGGCTCTCCATACCTTACCGTATGGATTCGTATCTAATTTTGCAAGCGCGTTTTTCCAGGCCAACGACCCCCATCGAGCGAATCGTCGCACTCATTCCACCATGCGTATTCGAATGGTTTTTGTACCATTCGAAGGATCGGTGCGGAGAATATGCGTAATTTTCTCACCAATTACTCTTATTTTCAGGATGTTAGCCAAATCTGCAAAATTTGGTCCTCATATTGTAAATTGCATACTCTTGAGTATGTTCAGGCAAACAAGCTCGAACAGGGCGATCCAAGGGGAGAGGAATATGAAGACGATCACGTATGCGCTATCGGCAACTTCACTGATGGCCTTAGCAGCGCCTTGCGTTGCCCAGACGAATGAGAACGCTCCGGATGCGGCCAATCCCCCGCCACAAGCTGACTCTGTGCCGGAACCCGTTGCATCGCTCGGCGACATCATCGTCACCGCGCAAAAGCGATCCGAAAACGTCAACAAGGTCGGTGTTTCGATTACAGCGGTCCAGGGCGACGCGCTCCAACAGCGCGGCGTGGTCGATACCGCAGACCTCATCAAGATCACGCCCGGTTTCAATTTTGTTCAGAGCGCCTATGGCGTGCCCGTGCTGACCCTGCGGGGTGTCGGATTCTATGACACGGCGATCGGCGCAGCCTCGGCCGTCAGCGTCTATGTCGATGAAGTCCCGCTACCGCTTTCGATCATGGCGCTAGGCGCCACCCTCGATCTCAATCGCGTCGAGATATTGAAAGGCCCTCAGGGCACGCTTTATGGGCAGAATGCAACGGGTGGCGCGATCAACTACATCTCGGCACGGCCTACAGATAGCTTTCACAGCGGGGCAGATCTCACCTATGGCAGATTCAACCGGGTCGAGTTGAAAGGGTTCGTCAGCGGCCCCATCACCGACACCTTGACCGCCCGTATCGCCGCGCGGTTTGATCGAAATGACGACTGGCAGCGCAGTTACACACGCGATGCAACCAACGGCGAAGGCAACATCTTCTCCGGCCGCGCAATCGTTGACTGGAAGCCGAGTGACCGGCTTCGCTTCAGTTTCATGGTTCACGGATGGCGCGATCGTTCCGAAAGCCAGGCGCCTCAGCTTGCGGCAATTACGGGAGCCGCGTCTCCCGCCGTGTTGCGCGCATACCCCCTGCCCCCGCGCGACAATCGCGCCGCCGATTTTGACCCTGACCTTTCATTCAAGCGTAACTCCTGGTTCGCCCAGGTTTCCGGTCGCGCCGACTATGATCTGTCAGACACTGTTACGATCACATCGATTACGGCCTATTCAAAGCTCAAGCGTTTAAGCGCTGTCGATGCAGACGGCACGGCGATCCAGGCCTATGCGCTGATTAACCCGGGCCGCTCGCGAGACTTCTCGCAGGAGTTGCGCCTATCAGGCGATTCCGGGCAACTCCATTATGTCGTTGGCCTAAATTACGCTTGGGAAAGTGTCTTCGACCAGTCGGACCCCCTTGCACGGACCTCGAGCTTTCCCTTTCAAAGGGCGAGTGCGCATTCCGATCAACATATCAATACCTATGCGGCATTTGCGAGCCTCGACTACAAGCTGACCGATACCCTGACGCTCCAGGGCGGCGTGAGATATACCGACCAGCATCGGCGTTTCATCGGCTGCACCTATGATTCGGGTGCCGGCGATTTTTCGGCGGTGGTATCCCGTATCGCTACAGCGCGCGCCGGACACCCCATCACGATAGCGCCCGGAGCATGCCTCACGCTCAATGCGAATTTTGAGCCTGCACAGGTCCGCAGCCAGCTGAACGAGGATAATATATCGTGGCGGGGCGGCGTGAACTGGCAAGTGAACCCAACCACCCTGCTGTATGCGAACATCAGCAAGGGCTATAAAAACGGTGCCTTTCCGACGGCTGGAGCAACGTTTGCGCTCCAGCTCACACCCGCCACGCAGGAATCGCTCACCGCCTATGAGGCCGGATTCAAGCTTGGCCTCTTTGACAGGAAGCTGCAACTCAATGGAGCGGTCTTCTACTATGATTACCGCGACAAGCAGTTTCGCGGAAGGATTGTAGATCCCGTGATCGGGCCGCAGAGCGCCCTGATCAATGTCCCCAAGTCACGTGTCGCCGGCGGCGAAATCCAGGCAACGCTGCGACCAATTTCGGGGCTGACGATCAATACCGGCGTCACCTATGTCGGAACCAGGATTCTTGGTGATTTCGTCAATTTCGACGCTCTCGCACAGCAGGTACGCCTGAGCGGCGAAGCCTTTCCTCTGACGCCCGACTGGCAGGTCACATCGGACATCGACTATCAGTTTTCGGTAAGCGACAGCATGAACGGGTTTGTCGGCGGCGGCGCAACCTACCAGGCTGCCACGAATGGAGGGCTCGGAGAATTGCCCCAGTTTGCGATCGATTCCTACACGCTGATCGACGTGCGGGCAGGCGTCGTGCTGAAAGACGACCGTTGGCGTCTGACTGCCTATGTGAAGAATCTCACCGACAAATTCTATGCCACTCTGGTCAGTCAGCCAGGGCCCGATGCGGCGATCCGGTTCACCGGTCAACCACGAACCTATGGATTGACCCTTTCCTATCGCTATTGATCAACCATATCTGCCTGGAAACAGATGCCAATGCCGCGACCGCGCGGGACAAAGTCTTGGCTGCGTTCGTCTAATGATGGCAGCGGCAAGGCGCGCGGCGAGGCAATGTAGCTCACCGGTCATGATGAGGGTCACGGACCATCGAAATGCAAGAGATCAAGGAGTGATATGGGTTATCTGACAGACATCGTCGCTTTTGTAATCCAAGCGATCGCGCCGCTCCTGACCAGGCCAGCGGGCGAGGTGCGCAAAGAGTTCAGCCTTCCCTGCAACGTCAGCGCGCATCGGGCGACGACCGATGCCGGTCTCATATCGTTCAAGCTGTATCGCCCGGCCACGCCTCCAGGTCCATTGCCCGTATTCTTGAATATTCATGGCGGCGGCTATGTAATGGGCTGTCCCGATCAGGATGACCATATTTGTCGGTACCTTGCCAATCGGGCCTGCTGTGCGGTGGTCAACATCAACTATGATACCGCGCCGCAGGCCCGCTATCCCACCGCGCCCGAACAGTGTTTCAGCCTGGCGCGCTGGCTCTCGCTCAATGGCGATCAGCTCGATCTCGATGCGGCAAGGCTGGCAGTGGGTGGCCATAGCGCAGGCGGCGCGTTGGCGGCAGGCCTCGCTTTGCGAGCCGCGCAGGATGAAGCTTTTCAGATACTCGGATTGATCGTGGATTATGCGATCCTTGATCTTGCTGCCGATCCTCGGACGAAGCACAGGCGGTTGCCAAGACCGCTGATCACTCCGCTTCTTTCCCGGATTTTCACCGATAGCTACATACCTGACCGTTCACAGCGCCTCGCCCCTTTGGCTTCGCCGCTGCTCGCTACCGATATGACCCTGCTACCGCCAACGCTCGTCATCACGGCGGAATTCGATACATTGCGCGATGAGGGGGACGCATTTGCCGATCGGCTTCGGGATGCGGGGGTATTGTTCGAGCATGTGATCGTTCCGGGCGTCGATCATTTCTTCACGCACACCGGACCGGTACCGCAAGCAAGACTCGCTCTCGATACGATGGTTCGACTCCTTGATCATGCCTTCCAGGCCTGAAGCTCTTCTGCCCCCTTTTCCTGCCGATCAGTCGGTCTTTTCGATTGCTCTTGTCCGTTCATATCCGCGCGAGAGTATCGCGGCGATATTGTCTCCAATGTGTTCTGGGCGCTCAGTTCGGGCGCGGTCCGGCAAGACCTATGTTCCGAGCACGACAGTCCAGGTCGCCGAGGCAAGCGCCCTCTATATATCACTCATTCCACGACGGATAAGAGACATTCCAATTTGGGAGATTGCGCGGTGCAGCAATTTCCTGTGAAAATACGATCGCCTTTCAGGCATCCTCTCCCAATTGGGGTCGGCATTTATGCCGACCTCTTTTTTCTATTTCGTCCACCGCTCTCAGCCCCGATACCAGCCCTCTTCGAACGTCGCCGGAAGGGCTGGAGCTGTGCTTGTCCGCGAAGTGAGTGCGGCCCTCCGGTTTCGCTACGTATGGATAAAGCGAAGTCACCTGCCTCGACGGGAAATATCCCCACGCGCCGGGCGATCCGCGCTCGTCCATCCAGCTGATCGGAGTGCCTCGTCGGAGTTATCGGCAAATCCGAAGGGGGTTTTGCCAACTCTGAGACCGCTCAAGGCCGTCGATCTGACTTCGACATCCGCAGAGCGGCCTCAGCATATGCGCCACCTATTTTGGACGTCTGAAATAGCACGCTGGCCAGCCTGCCCCGCCATCTGGTCGACGATACTGCCGATCGGTAAGTCGGTGGCAGCGTCGGCCCTTGCACGTTCGCTAACGCGAAAATCAGGCTGATTCGTGCCGCGGCATCCACCATCTCGGTCGCCTTCGCGCGTGAACTGGCCGAGCTGCACGAAAGTGCGATGTTGCTTTTGTTTCCGCTCCCGTGCTGGGCCGTCCCGACTTGGCTGCTAAGGGCGAACTCAACATCCTGGTCGGCGGCGCTGCGTCGGCGGTCGACAGGACCCGCGCCTCTGCCGAGGTGATCGGCGGGCGGATCTGGGACATGGGCACAGACGGGCCGATGGCGAATGTCGCCACCAAGGTTGCCTGCAATATAATGATCACCATGGCGATCAAGGCAATGGCTGAAACTGTTGTGCTGACCGAAGCCACCGTCCATGCTCGGGATCAGTTTTCGAAACTCATCCTTTGTACTCTGTCCGGCAGCCGCTCCTATCAAGTCTATTCAGCGAACATCGCGAGCGAGACTTATGAACCGAGCTTCAAGGCGACGCTGGGTCTGAAGGACCTGAGCCTGCGAGAGACGCAGCCGAGCGAGCCGGGCACGCCCTGCCGATGCTCGATGCCGCGCATCGCCGGATGTGCGGGATATGTGGCTGAACTGGTTCGGTGGTTGGCTGGTCCCGCCCGCCAATTGGTTCGCCAACGCCGTTTGTCCGATTAAGCGCCCTCGATCCCGCTAGCCGGCCACGCGCGCAAACCTAATTCTATTATGTCTTCCAGGGCTGTTCGATCCACGCCGGCGGCGGCTTGCACCGCCATTCCATGAACGAGGGCGTAGAGAAAACTCACCAAACCATCAATCGGGTCATTGCCGGGTAAATCACCTAGCTGACGAGCCAATTCAAGGCGACTAGCGAGAGCTGCGCGCGCCGCGCCGAGCCTCGCTAAAACATTTGCCCTCACCGCGTGCGCGTCGTCAGAATAAGCCATCGAACCTAAGACATCCAGACAACCTTTTGACCCTGTCCGGGTCTGCGCGTCCAACGCGCCTCGCAAGAAACTTTCCGCTACCTTTCGCGCGGTCGGCTCTCTAAGCGACACGACCGAAAAGCTGACGATATCGGTCTCGTAAAGGTCCATTGCTTTGTTGAAAAGCGCCTCCTTGTTGCCGAAAACCCGGTACATGCTCGGCTTCGAAATACCCATAGCATCGGTCAAATCATCGACGGATGCGCCCTCGTAACCTTTCCTTCGAAACGTATCGAGCGCAATCTCCAGCGCGCACTCGGGATCGAAGCCTCGCGGGCGACCCTTGCTTTGTTTCGAAGATGAATGCTGCATGATGGCAATTTAAGCAGCGACTACCTCAGCCGCAAGACTGCAGGCGGAGATCCGCTTATTTCGATCTCATTTTCCGGCCAATCGTCGATCTTGCATTCTTCCTCCTGCTCTACGCCGCAGTCGCACAGATCAGCGGAATCTCTGGACGTTGGCATGACACGCCACCTGCCGTTCTTGGCCGCCTGTTTACCACCACCATTATCGTAATCGTTTCTTTCGCAGTGGCAGTCCTATCGCGCTCTGACACCGATATGAGCAAGATTCACGGACCAGCGGCGGCCATGTCCACGCCGATGTTGTTCGCGTGACGCCCGATGTAGCCGGCCTGATGACCGAGGTCCGCGTCCGGGACAATCAATCCGTCCGGACAGGCGATGCGCTGTTTTATTGATCTCCCCGCTATGGCGCAGCCCTGGACCAAGCGGATGCGAACATCGCTAGCGCCGAAGCCACGCTACATCCCCCAAGAAGTCGATCGGGCCGTCAAGCCTTGCACCGCGAGCGCGAGTTATTGCAGCGCGTGCGCCACGGCCTGCGCCAATGGTGTAGTCGGCCGGCCTATTAGCTTTGAAAGCTGCTTGCCATCGTCAAATAGACCCCCCTGCGATGCAGCGACGTCCCACCCGGCGATCGCGTCAGCTAAGCCTTCGGGAAGACCCGCGGTGACCAACGCTGCGGCATATTCTGCTGCCGGCAAATCGCGATAGGGAATGGTCCTACCGGTCTGCCGTGAGATTTCTGCGGCTAGGTCTGAGAGTGTCCAGGCGTCGTCTCCTGCCAGTTCATAGACCTTGCTCGCAGGGCCATCGCTCATCGCTCATCGCTACTATGGCTAGCGCCTCGGCAAAATCCTTACGCGTCGCTGACGCCAACTTGCCCTGGCCCGCGCTCCCGATGAAGACACCGCTTTGCAAGGCACTGTGGATCGAGGAGGTATAGTTTTCCGTGTACCAGCCGTTGCGCAGGATCGTAAAATCGACGCCGGAGGCTTTCAGGTCTGCCTCGGTCTCACGATGCTCGGCGGCGAGCGACACCACCGACGTGTCCGCGTGGAGCAGGCTCGTGTAAAGGATGCGCTTGACCGTAGCCGCCTTGGCGGCATCGATGACGTTGCGATGCTGGCGTACGCGTTGGCCGATTTCACTCGACGATATGAGGATGAGCGTATCCACGCCTTTAAGCGCGGCTGCCAGTGTTTCAGCCTGTTCATAATCGAAAGCGCGCGTTTCGATACCGAGGTCAGCCACTTTGTCCGGGGTGCGGGCAAGCGCAACAATACCGGCCGGACCTGTCCGGGCTGTCAGCACATCGATTGCAAGGCGCCCAAGCTGTCCGCTCGCACCCGTAACGGCAATATTCATAAAAACCTCGCTCCTTTGGTGATCAAGATCAGCAATAGGCGCCTTGCTTATTTTTCGTAAGTACGTACATTTGTGTTAGTATGGAATATGATGCACAAACCACGGGTATACCCCTGTCCGTACAACTGCGTCGCGGCGATCTCATGGCGGCGGCATGCCCATCGCGCGAAGTGCTTAAACACGTCACCAGTCGATGGGGGGTTCTCGTGCTGATTGCTCTGATGGATGGCACGCTGCGGTTCGGCGAACTTCGCCGGCTGATTGGTGGGGTAAGCGAAAGGATGCTCTCGCAGACCTTGCAATGGCTGGAGCACGACGGGCTAGTCAATCGTACGGCGCGACAGATTGTTCCGCCGCATGTCGAGTACAGCCTCACGCCAATAGGACGCGAAGCTGCGCAAAAAGTGACTGATCTCGCGGACTGGATCGAGACACGCCTGCCAAAGATCCTCGACGCCAGAAAAACAAGCGTGAATCCTGAGCGGTAGCAAAAGACTAGGACACCATCGTCCGTTCGGAGGACCAACGAATCACATTCCCGCCCGCGGCATTTCTCCCCGAGTTGCTCGGTACCGACCAAAGCCTGCTCTCACTAGAAAGCTCTTCGCACATGCGGGAAAGGCTTATCCGGATGGCGGCGGCCTAAAACCGGCTGAGGCGGCGGGCGTTCGCCGTCGCCTTGGAATGGATTGGCGCCAGCGCCGTTGTCGGCAACATCGCCAGAGTGGTCGCGATCTCGAGGTTTCGTTCAACGACCTGCTTCCATTCAGACCAGCCGAGCCAGCCCCCGCCCGATAGTCGGCCGAGCGCCCGCGCATTGGCCTCCCCCGCGCGGCGGACCTTCCCCTGCGCAGCGCTGATCGTTTGTTGCGACTGTCCGAACGCGTTTGTCTTCTCGGTCACCATCTGCGCCAGTTCGCGATAATCGGCCGTGAAGGGATTAGCCCATGCCACCGAAATGACCGGCATGCGAGCGTCGATCACGCTTTGCGCGCTCGTCATCGTCTCGACCCAGTCATAGGCCAACTGCGTTGCCATTAGTGGCCACATCCACAACGTCATTCCGTTTTCGATTGCCGACGCCATGAGGACCTCCAAACTGCCGCACTGCAAGAACGGTCGACAAGGGGAATTGGTTCTTGGATCTCACAAAATGTAGGAAGTCGCGAACTATTATGGTGTTCAGGCATTTTCATCGCGATGACTTTATCGAGCGGGTTCATGCGTTCTTGTTGCGGTGGTGAAGCCATCTTTCGCGCTGGCTGTGAACGGCAAGATAAGGTCATTCCCGGCGACTAGATAGATGATTGAATGCAATCGGTGCGAAGGAGAGATCTATGGCTGCGCGTCCCTACTGGAAAGGCCAGATCCGACTGGCACTCGTCTCTATCCCTGTCGAAATCTATTCGGCGACGAGAAGCGGCGCCACGATCGCGTTCAACCAGATTCATGAACCCTCGGGCCAGCGCATCAAATATGAGAAGGTTGTACCGGGCATCGGTCCGGTCGATATCGATGAGATCGTCAAGGGCTTCGAGTATGCCAAGGGCGAATATGTCCTCCTCGACGATGACGAGATCGAGGGGGTCAAGCTGGAGAGTAAGAAAACGCTCGAGCTGACCCAGTTCGTCGACAGCCACGATATCGACGCCATCTATTTCGAGAAGCCCTATTATGTCGTGCCCGCAGACGATCTTGCCGAGGAAGCCTTCATCGTCCTGCGCGAGGCACTCCGCCGGACACGCAAGATCGGTCTCGGCCAGCTCGCTATGCGCGGGCGGGAATATGTCGTCAGCATCAAGGCCTGCGGACGCGGGATGGTGATGGAGACGCTGCGCTATGCCGACGAGGTCAACAAGGCGACGAGCTACTTCCGCCAGATCGGCGACGCGGATCCGGACGACGAACTGCTCGACCTTGCGACCACGCTGATCGACAAGAAGACCGGCAAGTTTGATGCGAGCGAGTTCCACGATCGCTATGCCGACGCGCTCAAGGAGCTGATCGAGCGCAAGAAGAAGGGCAAAACACTCAATATCGAGAGCGACGACAAGGGTGGCGATGCGCGCGGCTCCAATGTCGTCGACCTGATGGCGGCGCTCAAGAATTCGCTCGGGTCATCGGGTGGCGGGTCGTCCAAGACAGCGGCGAAGAAAACGACCAAGACCGCCGCGAAGACGGCCGCCAAGAAGACCGAGACCAAGCCGAAACCGGCTGCGCGCAAGCGGGCCTGATCGATGGCCAACAGATCGGACCCAGGATCGGCGCTGGTCGACGACGATGCCGCATTCGCCGAGGGCGCGATCACGCTGTGGGCCAATCTGCTCACGTTGATCGGAACGCATCTTCGCGAGTCAGGCACACCCCGTCAGGCGGTGCTCGACATGCTCACCATGTTGCACGAGACCAACGAAGAGACGATCCGGTCGCCGCGCGCCCGCGCCGTCGCCTCGCGTCATCTGATGTCGGTGTATCGTGCGCTTGGCGAAGCCTGACCTCTCAGGCGTTCGGACCGAAGCGCCGCCGTTCGGGATCGCGAACGCAGCGGAAGCGATCCTTGATGTGCTCATTGAAGAAGGTTCCCGCCGACGCCGCGTGACAAAAGGCTTCGAACAGCGCGGCCGGAACCCCGTGATAGAAGTATTTGCCGGTATCGCGAAACGAGATCGACAGCGTGCCGGCGTCGTCATAGCCGATGCGGTCTATCATCGAGGATTGCGGGAAGCGTTGCGCGCGCATAGCCGGAGAAGCGCGTATCATCACAGGTCGTTCCGGTCGTTGCGTCAGCCCGAATCCGCGAGACGCCAAGCCGGCCCTGCCGGATCGGCGGAGGCCCCCGTTGCTGGTCGATCATGAGATGACCGGGATCAGCGACGAACAGCTTCGCGAGATGGCCCAGCACCGGGGGCTGAGGCTGGTCAAGTCGCGGCGGCGCAAGCCCGGCACGGGCGATTTCGGCAAATACGGACTGACGGATATGGGCGGGGAAGCTCTGCTCGGCATCGGAGCCGATGGCCTGACCGCGAGCGCCGATGACATTCAGGACTATCTGCGCAGCAGCGAGCAAAACACGTGGAAGCAGTCGGCCGATACGACGCCCGATCGACCTGCTCGTAAGGAGACACCCCGCCCGCCCGAGCCGGAGAAGGAAGACGAGCCCATCCGCCGCCGTGCCAAACGCATATCGCCGGATCGTCCGGCGCGGCGGGAACAAGAAGAATCGGCGCCGGCGCGACCTAAGACTCCCTCGAAAGCCAAACCAAGACCGTCCCTTCGGCTCGTTCCAAAAGCTGCGCCGGAGCCAGAATCGGAGCCCGAACCCGGGCCCGCACCCCAACCGGTGCTGCGGGTTCGCGCGGCCACCACAGAGGATGCCGATGCGCTTGCGGCCCTGCTAAGCCAGCTCGGTGGGGTCTCTCTGGAGAGCGCCGACGTCGCCGCTAATCTCACCAGCGCCCGCAAGGCCAGGGCCGGCATGGTCGTGGCAGACCTAGGTGAGATCGTCGGCTGTTGCGGGTGGGCGGTCGTCGCGACTGTCCATCGTGGCGCCGTCGGCCGGTTGACCGCGCTGGTCGTCGACAAGGCGCATCGTCGCCGGGGCGTCGGAACGGCGATGCTGGAAGCCGCCGAAACCGCGCTGGCAAAGGCCGGCTGCGGCCAGATCGAGGCGATGAGTGATATCACGATCAACAACAGCCACAATTTCTTCCGCTCTTTGAAGTTCGAGCAGGCGAGCTATCGGTTCGTCCGAACGATCAGCGAACAGGCATCCGGGGAACGAGTCCGCGGCGGCGAGGATTAAGTAGGCGATCGATCGGAACCACCATGGCACGAGGCTCGATAACGAAAAGCAGTCCGGCAGAGGAGCGTCTCGCCAAATATCGCGCCAAGCGCGATTTTGCGCGCACCGCCGAGCCGTCGGGCGCGACCGAGCCCACGAATGGTAACGGGTTCGTCGTCCAGAAGCACGCCGCCTCCCGCCTGCATTATGATTTTCGCCTCGAACTCGACGGCACGCTGGTGAGCTGGGCGGTCACGCGCGGACCGAGCAGCAATCCGGACGACAAGCGTCTCGCGGTCCGCACTGAGGATCATCCGCTCGACTACGCCCGCTTCGAAGGCACGATCCCCAAGGGCGAATATGGCGGCGGCACCGTGATGCTGTGGGACAATGGCACCTGGGAATCGATTCCGGGCAAGGACCCCAGCCAAACGCTGCCCGAAGGCCATCTTCACTTCATTCTTCATGGCCGGCGTATGCGGGGCGAATGGATCCTTTTTCGTCTAAAGCCGCGGGGCAAGGAGAAGGGTGAAAACTGGATCCTGCGCAAGGTCCAGGATGCGTTTGCCGGCGGCTCCGACGATCTTGTCGGCACCCATCTCACCAGCGTCGACACCGGACGCACGATGGAGGAGATCGCCGCTGGCAAGGCCGCGCCCAAACGCAAGGCGAGCGCCAAGGCGTCCCCCTCCGAGAAGCCTGGCTCGATCGCGCCGAGTGCGAAGCGAAACAGCGCGAGAAAGAAGGGTATTTTGCCACCGTTTCAGCCGGTGCAGCTTGCCGCTCTCGTCGATCATGTGCCGCCGGGCGATCACTGGCTGCACGAACTTAAATATGACGGATATCGCACGCTGATCGCGCTCGGTGCCGGCGAGGGGCGCGCCTATACACGCTCAGGCCTCGACTGGTCCGACCGGTTTGCCGGGCTGATCGCGGAAGCGCTCAAACTGAATGTCCGCAGCGCGCTGATCGATGGAGAGGCCGTCGTCACCCTTCCTGATGGCCGCACCAGCTTCCAGGCCTTGCAGGCGGCGCTCAAGAGCAGTCCCGAAACCATCGACTATTTCGCGTTCGACCTGCTCGAGCTCAACGGCGAAGATCTGACGCGTCTCCCGCTGATCGAGCGGAAGGAGAAATTAGCCACTCTCATTGGCGAGGCCAAGGGACGTATCCGCTACTCCGATCATATCATCGGCAATGGCGAGAAGCTTCTTGCCAGCTTCTGCGGTGCGGGCCTCGAAGGGATCATCTCGAAGCGTGTCGATGCACGGTACAGCGGGTCGCGCGCCGGAACCTGGCTCAAGACGAAGTGTATCCGCCGTCAGGAGTTCGTCATCGTCGGCTGGACGACGTCGGACAAGCAGCGCGGGTTCCGTTCGCTGCTGCTGGGCGTGAACGAATACGGCAAGCTGCGCTATGCGGGCAAGGCCGGCACCGGCTTCACCGCCGACGAGATCGAGCGGCTTATGGAGATCATGGCGCCGCTCGAACGCAAGGCTCCGACTGTCGACGCGCCGCGCGCCGCCGTTCGCGGTGCGCACTGGATCGAGCCCAAGCTTGTCGCCGAGATCGCCTATGTCGAGTTCACCGATGAGGGCGTGCTGCGCCATCCGAGCTATCTTGGTCTGCGCGAAGACAAGAAGCCAGAAGCTGTCGTGATCGAGACCGAGACACCGGTGGCTGTCGCGACCGCCCCCGCGCGCAGCAGCGTCAAGATCAGCAATCGCGAGCGCGTGATCTTCCCAGAAGGCAAGCTCACCAAGGGCCAGCTCGCCGACTATTATGAGATCGTCGCGCCCATCATGCTGCCTTGGGCGGGCAGCCGGCCGATCAGCCTCGTGCGCTGTCCGCAAGGCCGATCGAAGAAATGCTTCTTCCAGAAGCACGATGCCGGCAGCTTCGGCGACGAGGTGAAACAGGTCGGCATCCGCGAGAAGGACGGCCATGACGAACCCTATCTGTTCGTCGACACGCCGACAGGGCTGCTCAACTGCGTGCAGATGGGGACGATCGAGTTCCATGGCTGGGGCGCCCGGATCGAGGATGTCGAGAAAGCCGATCGGCTCGTCTTCGATCTCGATCCCGATGAGGGGCTGGACTTCCAGGATGTCGTCTCGGCCGCCTCCCATGTTCAGGATGTGCTCGCCCAGATGGGCCTCACCACCTTCCCGATGGTCACTGGCGGCAAGGGCGTCCATGTCATCGCGCCGCTCACACCCTCGGCCAAATGGCCCGTGGTGAAGGACTTCGCCCATCGCTTCGCCCTGGCGCTCGCGCAGGCCGAGCCGGAACGCTTCACCGCGGCCCTGGCCAAAGCGAAACGGACGGGCCGGATCTTCATCGATTATCTGCGCAACCAGCGCGGCGCGACGGCGGTGATGCCGTACAGCGCGCGAACCCGCGAACATGCGCCGATCGCGGTGCCGCTGACTTGGGAGGAACTGCGCGACCTCGACAAACCCTCGCACTGGCATGTCGGTGACGGGGCGGAGATGGTGAAGCGTGCGGCGTCGAAGAATCTGGCGCATTGGGGGCGCGCCGATCAGATCCTCCCCGACCTGTGATCATCGCGACTTACAATGTGAACGGCGTCAATGGCCGCCTGCCGGTATTGCTGCGCTGGCTGACCGAACGCCAGCCCGACATTGTCGTCCTGCAGGAGTTGAAGGCGCCGCAGGAGAAATTTCCGCTGAGCGCGATCCGCGACCTTGGCTACGATGCGATCTGGCACGGCCAGAAAAGCTGGAACGGCGTCGCCATCCTCAGCCGTGTCGGCGAGATCCATGAAACGCGCCGCGGCTTGCCCGGCGATCCCGACGACACGCACAGCCGCTATATCGAGGCGGCGGTCAATGGAATCCTGATTGGCGGCCTCTATCTGCCGAACGGCAATCCCCGCCCCGGGCCCAAGTTCGACTATAAGCTGAGCTGGTTCGAACGGCTAATCGAACACGCCGCTAGTCTGCTGGAAACCGGCTTTCCGGTGATGCTCGCGGGCGACTTCAACGTCATCCCGACAGATCTCGACGTCTATAAACCAGAGCGCTGGCTCGACGACGCGTTGTTCGCGCCCGAGGTACGGGCCGCCTATTTCCGTCTGCTCGATCAGGGCTGGATAGACGCGCTACGAATGATCCACCCAGGGCAGGTGATCTACACCTTCTTCGACTATTTCCGGAACGCCTACGCGCGCAATGCAGGCCTGCGCATTGATCATCTCCTGCTGAGTCCGGCGCTTGCCGATCGCCTCGTCGACGCGCAGGTCGACCGGCACGTTCGTGGCTGGGAAAAGACCAGCGATCACGCACCAGTCTGGGTCGCGCTCGCCGACAAGCCGAAGCGTCGCCGCCGGCCGGAAGCAGCGGCCACCGAAGCAGGAGCACCGCTATGAAGATCGAGAGTTTCGTCCTCCCCGAGCACGACTGGGTTGCCGACAACCCGCGGCTAGAGGTGAATCTCAATGCACTATGGGCTCGTCCTTGAAATACCTTTCCCGGAGGGAAAACTCGCCAAGCGACCCAGCGCCTGGGCAGTTCAGGTCATCGCGTTTTCGACACTTGCCAAGTCAAGCAACCACGTTGCGGGCCAATCCCCGCTGTCAACTGTTTGGCAAAGGACGCTGTAGAACACCCCGTGAAATTGTTTGTAGGTACTGCGAGCTATTCGCCAATGGGCCTGCACCGAAACATGAGTGAGCTGGAAGACCGTGGGGTCGACGATCCGCGCATATACGAGTTGCCCGCTCTCAATTTCACGCTGTACGCTCAGCGGCGTGACCACCGCAAACGCGGCCCCCGCGATGACGAGAGATTTGCTGATCGTCCGTGATGAGACATCAAACGCGATCTTGATTTTGCATGCCCGGCGGGCCGCCAGCTTTTCCAACATGACGGTGAGGCTTGCCGGAGCCGGCGGCGCCACGAGTGGATAATTCTCAAGCTCCGAAAATGTCACTTCCGAACGGCCGGCGAGGCGTGATCCGGGGCTTCCGACAAGAATCAGGTCCTCGCGGGCAACCTCGGAATGGAAGAGGCGATCGTCAGGCGTCAATCCACTGAGCAGGGCGATATCGATCCGGCCGTGCAGCAATTCGTTCGCCAGCACCGCAGAATCTTCCTCGAGAATGCTCAATCTGAGGTTTGGCATTTCGGCGGCCAAGCGGGTGATAAGGCGCGGTCCGATCGGCCCAGCCAAGCCCGGAGGCAGCCCGATCTTCGCATGCGCTTCGACGCGCGTAGAAAACGATCGTGCGTTGGCAAGCACAGTTTCGATCTGCTCAAGGGGATGGATGAGGCCGGACCTCAGATAATCGCCTTCTTCGGTAAGCTGCATGCCGCGTGCCACGCGCTTGAACAGCTGCACCCCGAGATCGGTTTCCAGCAGCTGCATCTGTCGGCTGAGGGCCGGCTGCGCAATGCCGAGCGCACGCGACGCCGCATTGAGCGAGCCTTCCTCGGCAATCCGCAGGAAATAGGTCAGACGGCGCAGTTCCATCAGCGACCTATAGTGGATCGGCATACCTTGGGCACGAATATTGTAGTGGTGGCATGTACCCATCGCCACCTAACAAGAGAAGCGGGCTCGGAACGGGCCGTTTGATGGGAGGCGAGCATGGCGACGAGCGCCGAGTATCGGCTGGGCGATTACGCTTTTCCGCGAGGTTGGTTCGCCGTCGCGCAAAGCGCCGAAGTCGGTCGCAAACCCAAAAATGTCCGTTACTTCGGTCAGGACATGATCCTTTACCGGGGCACCAGCGGGCGAGTGGTCATGCTCGATGCATATTGCCCGCACATGGGCACCCATATTGGTAGCGGCCCCCATTCAGCGACGACCACGTCAGATACCTTCATGGAGGGCGACAACATCCGTTGTCCCTTTCATGCTTGGAGGTTCGGTGCCGACGGTGTCTGCAACCACATTCCCTATCACGACGGCCCCATCCCGCCCGCTGCAAGGGTAAACAGCTGGACGGTCGAGGAACGGTACGGAATCGTCTTCTGCTGGCACGATCCGGAGGGATTGGCGCCCGATTTCGAAATCGCCGAATTTTACGAATGGGGGCAGCCCGACTGGGCGAGTTGGACCGAACTCGAGCTTCTGTGCGATCTCCAGCACCCAATCGAGATTTTCGATAACATGTCGGATGTCACGCACCTGGATCATCTCCACGGCGGCAGTGTCACTTCGTACGAAAACGAGTACGACGGCCATATTCTCCATCAGCGTCAAAGCGGGAACACGACCGAGCAGGGCGAAGGCATTTACGCATCGACCCTGACCACACTGGCCGGTTACGTCGGACCCGGCATCGCATTCGGTCATTTCGTCGAGATCGATGCCAAGCAGATTATCTGCGTCACTCCGATCGAAGACGGCACATGCCGTCTTTGGCAAGCGGCGATGCTGAAGATTCCGCAGGGCCTGACGGCCGAGCAGGCAGAGATTGCCCGAGGGCGCCTCAGCGCCTCGATGGGCAACGGGCTGATGCGCGACGGCGAGGTTTGGGCCACGAAGCGCCCGGCCATCAATGTCATGCAGATGCCAGGCGATGGGCCGTTCCGACAATCCCGCATCTGGTACAGCCAGTTCTATAATCCGCGCGAAAAGACTGACAGCATCCTCAAGCGAGCCGGCCGACGGCAGGTCGCCAAGGGAATGCCGCCATTTACGTTGGGCGCTGCTCAATAGAGCACGCTTCGCAAGTTCTCAGGGTGATCTGGCCCGAAGGGGGATGTTTGGAATATCGCCAACTAGGCACAACAGGCATTACGGTGAGCGCATTCGGGCTCGGCGTGATGACCTATGGCGGACAAACACCGCAAGACGATGCCATGCGCCAGCTGGATCTGGCATTCGCTTCGGGCATCACCTTGTTCGACACGGCAGAGAATTACCCGACACCGCTCAAAGCTGAGACGCAGGGGCGATCCGAGGAAATTCTAGGCAGTTGGATCGCAACCCGGGGGCTGCGCGGAAAAGTCGTTATCGCCACCAAAGTCGCGGGGCCGAACGGCGCCGGAATGTCTCTGGATTACCTTCGCGGGCCAAACCGGCGGCTCGACCGAACCAACATAGCTATGGCTATTGACGCCAGTCTGAAGCGCCTCGGAACCGATTGCATCGATCTTTATCAGGTCCATTGGCCCGAGCGCGCGATCACCACGCTCGGACGATCGCGTTTCTCGCAGGTTGCCGAAGATCCAGTACAGATCTCGATCGAAGAGACCTTGGATGCGCTTGGCGAATGGGTGCGCGCCGGCAAGGTTCGCGCGGTCGGCGTCTGCAATGAATCTCCGTGGGGCGTGATGCGCTACCTGAAAGCGGCCGACCAAGGAGCCGCCCCCCGTGTCGCATCGATCCAGAACGGCTACAGCCTGCTGGACCGCTCATTCGAGCTGGGACTGGCCGAAGTTTCCATGCGCGAGCAGCTCGGCTTGATCGCTTACTCGCCGCTGGCCGGCGGCACGTTGACCGGAAAATACGGCAGCGACCCTGGCCCCATAGCGGGCAGTCGCTCAAGCGATTCCGCGGCATTCCTGTCCCGGTTTACACCGGAGAGGCAAAAGGCGATCGCCGCTTACACGCAGCTGGCGCGTGATCACGGTATGGAGCCCGCGCATATGGCTCTGGCATTTGCCCGCTCCCAGCCATTCATGACCAGTGTGCTGATGGCAGCGAGTTCCGTCTCCCAGCTCGAGAGCAATCTGGGCGCGATCGATCTCGCCGTCCCCAAGGATCTCGCGAAGGCCATAAATGCGGTGCACGACGCCCATCCCAATCCCAGATAACCGGACTGAGACGATGAACTTCGGATTGAACGATGAGCAGGAGCTGCTGCGCGATACCTTTGCTCGCTTCTTCGACGAGCACAGCTCCATGGCGCGGGTGCGGCAAGCCGGGGAAGCCGGCGGCTTCGATCTGGCGTTATGGCAGGGCCTCGCAAACCTTGGCACTTTCGCCATGCGGGTTTCGGAAGCGGCCGGGGGACTAGGCCTCAGCACGCTCGATGCCGCCTTGGTGCTCGAAGAAGCGGGACGGACCCTGGCATCAGGTCCACTTGCCGAGACGATCGTTGCCGCTGCCTTGCTTGGCGAGCTTGGCGAGCCGAGCGCAGAGCCTGTGCTGGGGCAAGTTCTGGGTGGCACTCGCATCGCGACTCTGGCCTTCCATGACATTGCGAAGCGGTCTGTTCAGTGGCTGGCGGGCGGAGCTGTCGCAGACCTTGTCATCGCCCGCGACGGTAATGAGGTGGTCCTGCTGTCCCTCACGCCTGAAAACCGCAAAGCAGAGGGCAACCTCGCGTCCAACGGCATCGGCGAGGTCGACCTTTCCCGCGCCGCGCGGGTCGATCTCGCATCGGGTCAGGAAGCTGTCACTCGCTTTGCCGCCGCCATCGAGGAGTGGCGCCTGCTCACCAGCGCAATGTTATCGGGCCTTGCCAGGCAGGCCGTGCATCTGGCGGCTGACTATGCCTGCGAGCGACAGGCGTTCGGCGTTCCGATCGGAACGTTTCAGGCGATATCGCATCCCCTCGCCAATTTCATTACGGAGATCGATGGCGGCAAATATTTCGTCTGGAAAGTGCTCCACGAGGTGGCTCATCGCACGCCGAAAGCCGGAGCCCTCATCCCTCTGGCACTGTGGTGGAACGGCCGGGTCGCGACCATGGCCGTCGTGCAAGGCCTTCGAACATTCGGCGGGTATGGGCTCACCACAGAGTACGATATTCATCTCTACAACCTGCGCGCAAAGGCGCTGCAGCTCATCGCCGGCGATCCCGATCGCTTGCTTGGCGAGGCTGGGGCGCGGCTTTATGCGAACACGGGCTCGGCGCTTCCCGATGTGGGCGAGATTTCCATCGATTTCGATCTGGGGTCCGAAGCGGCAGAGCTGGCTGCAGAGCTTGATGCGTTCTTCCAGGAGACCTTGACGCCGGACCTGAGAGCCCATGCCCATTACTCGTGGGACGGTCATCATCCTGCGGTTCACAAGAAGCTTGCCGAGGCGAACCTCCTGTTCCCAGCATGGCCCAAGGCCAAAGGCGGGCGCGGCGTTTCGCCTTATGCCAGTCACGCCGCCGCCCAGGTTTGGGAAGAACATGGTTGGTCCAGCCATGCCAAAGGGACAACGCAGATGGTCGCTGCGATCATCGAGCGCTTCGGCAGCGAGGATCTGAAGCGAGACGTGCTGGAGCCGATCCTTGCAGGAGACGTGATCTGTAGTCTCGGCTATTCGGAACCGGGGTCGGGATCGGACGTCTTTGCCGCACAATGCCGGGCAGTGCCCGAGGGCAACGGTTGGCGTATCGACGGCACCAAGATGTTCACCAGCGGTGCCAATCTGTCCGACTACGTGCTGATGCTGACGCGCACCAACCCGCAGGTGGCGAAGCATAAGGGCCTGACGATGTTCATCCTGCCGCTCAAGAGCGACGGGGTGAGCGTGCAACCGGTCTTCACTTTCCAGGACGAGCGCACGAACGTCACCTTCTACGACGGCGTTTTCGTGCCCGACAGCTACCGGCTTGGGGAAATCGACGGCGGGGTTAAAACCATGAGCGCCGGTCTTGAGCTTGAGCATGGCGGAGGCTTCTTCAAGTCGCAGTTCGCACTCCTGCGCGCGGCAGAGGCTTTATGCCGGGAATTGCAGGGCGCAGAAGGTGGCCCGCTGATTCAGGAGCCTTCGGCACAGCGCCGCCTTGCGCGGGCGACGGCACACTGCCTGATTTCAGAGATGCTGGGCCTGCGCTCGCTGTGGGCAACCGAGGAAAAGCAGCCCATTCCAGGTGCGGGGCCGATGGCGAAAATGTTCTCTTCCGAGAAGTTCCTGGAGGACGCTAACGACCTGCTCGAGCTGACGGCGCCCGCGTCGCTATCCAAACGGGACGGACCGGCCGGCTTCATCAACCTCAGCTATCGGCATGCCCACGGCACGACCATCTACGGCGGCACAAGCGAAGTTCACCGCAGCATGATCGCCGAGCGCGCGCTTGGCCTTCCCCGAAGCCGCTGATGGGAGATGACCATGGCTGACGCACCTCACATGCTTGTCGAGATCCAGGGACCGATCGTCATCTGCACGCTCAATCGGCCCGAGAAGCTCAATGCAATGACCCAGGGGATGATGGACATCTTCCGGGAGGCCCTCACGCTCCTGCGGGACAGCGATGAATTGAAGGTCATGCTGATCCGGGCGACCGGACGTTATTTCTGCGCAGGGGCCGATCTCAAGGGCGGGAAGAAGCCGGCCTCGATGACGGCTCGCGGAATCCGGGAAAATCATCGGCTCGGCGTCTATGGCGTTCGCGCGATCTACGATGAGATGGAGCACATCGAAAAGCCGATCGTCATCGGCCATCATGCCAAGTGCGTCGGCGGCGGACTGGAGCTCTCGCTGGCATGCGATTTTCGTTTCGCGGCGGAGAGCGCGTCCTATGCTTTCCCCGAAGGCCTCTTCGGCGTTCTTCCCGCATCCAACGGTGTAAGCCGCTTGACGCGTCTGTGCGGACCGCACTGGGCACGCTGGCTGATCATGGCCAACAAATCGGCATCCGCGGATCTCGCACTCACGATCGGCCTCGTCCACCAGGTCTTTCCCGATGAGTCGTTCGAGCAGGACCTGATGGAATTCTGCCGGCACCTCGCAAGGCAAAACGGCGAGCAAATGGGCGCCGCCAAAGTGGCCGTCGAACTTGCTGCCGAGCTGGGTCGCGATTCAGCGGCGCATGTCGAGCGGATGGCGAACAGCGCTCTGATGCTGAACCCCGATTATCTCGAACGCCTTGAAACCTACCTCGCCGGGGTCGGCTCGAAGGACAAGTTGGCCGATGCGGGCGAACCGGCATGAAGTCGCCCCGGATCACGACCTCTCATTTGGCCGCGCCGCGCGGCATCAAGGATAAGCGATGAAACAGGAAATTGAGGCAAATCGATCGGTCTCAACGAGGGGCGACGCAAAGGCGCCTGCGGCAAGCCTGACCGTCACCGCTGCGGTCATGAGCCGGCGCGCTACCCGCGCGTTCACGAACCGGCCGGTCGCGCTCGATGTGTTGAAACGCGTGCTGGAAAAGGCCCGCTTTGCGCCGTCGGGATGCAACTTCCAGCCATGGGAAGCGACCGTCCTCACCGGCGCGGCGCTTGGCGACCTGCAAGCGAAGATGCGGCAATTGCCGCCGCAGGATCCTGTGGAATACGTGATCCAGCCCGCCGACATCGGCGCCGACTATCTCGCACGCCTGGCCGAGAACGGTGATCGACAGTACACGGCCGAAGGTATTGCCCGGGACGATGCGGCAGGTCGTCAGGCTTCGGTAATGCGCAATTACTGCGGGTTTGGCGCCCCAGTTCTGCTGCTGTGTTATTTCCCTCGCGTCATGGGACCGCCGCAGTGGTCGGACATCGGCATGTGGCTCCAAACCGTGATGCTGCTTTTGCGAGAGGAAGGGCTGGATAGCTGTCCCCAAGAGTTCCTGTCGCTCTACGCCCGGGTCATCAAGGACCACATCGGCGTCAGCGATGAAACCCACATCTTCTTCTGCGGGCTCGCCATAGGCCATGCCGACCGAACAGCACCGGTCAACAACTTCGAACGGCCTCGCGTCCCCTTGGACCAGCAAGTTCGCTTTGTGGGTTTTTGAAACGGCCGATTACCTTCACGGGAGGAATGAGAAATGGAATTTGATGTCGCATGCTGGCGGGGACCGGCCCTGCCCCTAACCCCTGAGGAGCTTGCCGATCATTACGCGGCTGGACAGCTCTGCAAGATCTACGCGCTGGGAATGGACCTGCGCGACTATGACTTGGCGCGCAGCGCGTTCGCCGACGAGGCGAAGATTCAGGGGAAGGTCGGGCTTGAACCGGTCGATGAAAGCCTGCCAGCAACGTACGCGGTTGCCTCTAGCTTCAAGGCTACGCAGCACCTCATAGCGAACCAGCACGTCGCGCTAAACGGCGACCAGGCGACCGTCTGGAGCTATGGTGTTGCGCACCACAAGGTCGCAAAGGGTGACGAACGAGACGAAATCATCGCCGGCGTCCAGTACCGCGACACCTGCCGCCGTTATCCCACAGGCTGGCTCATCGTTGAGCGCAGCATCGCTAATCAATGGGTCGACATGCAGCCCCGCGCCTCGAAGATCTGACGTCCTGAGGCCCATTGGTGCGGCCTCAACACTACGGTCTGTCGATGGATGCCGATCAGCTTGGCTGTGATGTGTGGACCGGCGCTGGGGCTGGTCCTTTATCTTTGACGATCTATCATCTTGAATTGTCGTAAAAAACGGCGTTGGCCGGGGTCCCGATAGGCGCCGTTCGGGACCCCGGAATGCGCCAGTTTAAGCCTAACAATCAACGCAATAGCTTCCGTGAGAACCGGGTCCCACTCTAATGCTGATCCACACGCTGATTCGCGTGCGGACAAACCCGGAAGCATGGCGGCTGAATTTGAGGGACATTTGTAATAAGCGCCATCATCCTCCCATTTTAGGGACCGTTGCCTATCTCAAACAGCCGTTGCGCGTACGGATTGGTTCAGGAGGAGCTTGGACAAAGCCCACGTCGCCCTCGGCTAGGCGGCGCCATTCCGACGAAGGACTTGATCGGCCCTCCTTCCGGGGGCCAGACTGTACCTAGTAGGCTTGGTCGTCCTGACCGCGGTCGAACAGCGACCCGATTCGTCGCGTTCCGGGGGGAACCGTAAGCTTGTCGTCTTTTGGTTTTACGTTCCTATCGCGCAAGGCGCTTGGGCAAGCAGAGCAGATGATGTTCGGTGCCAACGCCGGTGTGCGCGACGAGGTCGGCTTCCTCATCGTCCACCAACGCTACTCGGATCATCTTTTTCCAGGCACGTCCGTCCTGCACACCCGATTGCGCTACGCGCTCCTCATTCCTTGGCTGTATCAAAGCCTGCGCGCCAAGCGACCCGTGCCGAAGGATTTCGCGCAGGCCTTCGTCGATCTCGAACATGCCCTGATCGGCCGCCTTCAATTCAAGGAAGGTGCCGGCGAGCCGGACGGTGTGATCGGTGGTGACGTCTTCCCCCGCGCCATCAGCCAGCCACCGGCCTATGTGTATTGGACCGCGCTCGCCAAATGGGGACTGATCAGCACGCGGCCCGACGGGCGCCCCTGGAGCCGGTCGGACATGGCGAGGCTTCTCGCTGCCGGAACCAAGAAATCCCTCCTCGACGATGACGATAAGCCGCTAGAAACGGTGGCGTGGCCGATCACCGGGATGATCGAAGCGCCTCCTGAATGGAACGGCACCGGCAAGCTGACTCTCGAACTCTCCGACCCTGAGCGGGAGTTCCTGGCGCGCAAGCTGCGCGCGGTACGCTCGCCAACCGATCCACGCGAACCTTCGCTCCTGTCCAGGCTGGTCGGGCGCCCCCTCTCAGACGTGTCACATTGTTGGAACGACGAGATCCTCGGCGTGGCAGGCAATGAAACGGTACGCCTGAAGCGCGCAGGACAGGCCGCCGCACTCTCAGCGATCGGCCGTGCCATTTATGCCGCCTTGGTCGAGACCCTGAAGGAGGAGCGTGACAAGCGTCCGCAAGAGAGGGCACATCGAGAGGATCTCGCCAAAATCATAGCGGAATGGGGCGCCCCGGCCGCCGCCCTCGATTTCGCCCAGTTTCTCGACGACGTCGGTCACCTACCGGCCCCCGTCGAGGCAGCGCTTCGCGAAACGCATGCGTGGGTCCGCTCTAAGGCCAAGGATCCCCTCCCATTGCTCGGCGTCTATGAGAAGGCCGAATATAGTCGCAAGGGCGACCGGGCCCGCCTCGCCAACAACCAGTTCGGGGTCGATCGGCGCATGGAATGGCAAGCCGACAAGCATGGCTATGCCGAGCCGCTGCACTATCGCTGGGGCAATGTGAAACGCCTGCTTCGGGATCTGGAGGGCGTCGCGTGAAGGAGCGGCCGCCAGCCTGGCCTGGGCAGCCCTATCTCGACGAACTGCGGCCAGAGCGCGGCGAGACCGTTCGGCTCGCCTTGTTCGCGACCTACTCGGTAGACCTGTCCGCGATCGCGGCAACGCTGCTGGCGCTGATCGGACGGAACAATGAGAAGGGAAGCGGCGCCGCGATCGATTTCGCGGAGGCCGTCGATCAGTTACGCGACCGAGTGCGGATCATCATTCAGCGCGGAAGGATAGCGAAGCCGATCGCCCTGCCCCGCGTCGCGGGTATTCTTGATCAGTTCGTCGTCGAGCAAACGCATGACGAGCGCGAGCGGAGCTGGCATCCGAAAATCGCGCTAGTGGCTTACGAAAACGAAAAGGGGGGGACGCGGTGGAAGTTCTGGATCGGAAGCCGCAATCTCACCCGAACCCAGGATCTGGAGCTCGGCGTCCTTCTCGACGGGCGCGAGAAGCGCGGCAAAGGCAGGGCAGCCCTCAAGGGCGTTGGGCAGCTTGGTGCTAACCTCGCCAAGGCAGCCGGGCGCTCTGACGCGTCGGCTATTGGCGGGGAGTTGGATACCGTCTGGTGGGAAGCGCCCGAGGGCTTCTGCCTACGCGCTCTCCTCGATGGGCTTATCGCCGACGTTGCTCTCCCGGTCGCCCCTCCCAAGGGCGCGATCGACGGCCTCACGATCGTCAGTCCGTTCCTGTCTGCCGACTTCTTGAAAACGGCGGGACGGTGGGGGCCCGACGGCTCCCGAACCTTGATTTCGTCGATGCCAGCGTTGGTCGACATGGCGAATAGACCGAGTGCCCCGCTCACCGCCTTCTCGCGCGTTCTCGCCTATGCGGCTCCGGACGAGACGATCGAGAAGACGCTGTCGGCGCCTTCTGCAGCATCGCCAGCCGAGGACGACGACGCCGAGCCGCAGCCAATGGCGCTTCACGCCAAGTTGGTCGCCTTTCATCGCGGCGAAACGACGATCGTCCGGGTCGGCAGTGCAAACGCCACTGGGCGCGCCTGGTCAGGGCGCAATTCGGAAGTGATGATCGAACTCGAGGCGAGCGACGCCTTCAATCCCGGCCTCGAATTCCTGATCGGGAAGGCCACGCCAATCACGATCGACGAGCTCGCGCAGACGAAGGCCGCCGACACCAGTGCGGTCGATGCGCTCGAGGAATCCCGCAAGGCACTGATAGCGTCTTGGGACCCGATCTTGCGCCGTGATGGAGATCGCTTCGTCCTGGACGCTAGAGCGGTACCGCGGCTTGCCCATGAGGGACACCTTTTCTCCGCCGGGCACGCCAACAGCGACCTTCTCGCATGGCCGCAAAGCGGCACTCGCCTCGATCTGGGGATACTGCCGCTGTCGATCCAATCCGCGTTCATTCAGGTCCAGATCGCATCGGGCGATGAGGCGCTACGGTGGATGCAGCGGGTGGAGGTCGATCCGCCCCTTGATGAGGCGCGAGACCTCGCTGCGCTTGCGACCCACATGGGCCTGCGCGCCTTTCACGACTGGATGCGGGCAAGGCTGAACGGCGAGACAATTCCCGCCGGCGATTTCGCCTGGGACGAAGATGTGGGTGGATCAGCCAGGACGCGCTCGTCCTTCGGAGACGGGCGGTTGACGCTTGAAGATATTCTCACCGCCTGGGCGCGAGACCCGGGCGCGTTCGCAAGGGTCGACAAGCAATTCGCCCCCTACGTCGAAGCGCTGCTTGCTCATGACGGCAGCCTCACCGCGGAAGAGAAGAAGGATCTGAACGAGCTCCGGCAGATCTGGGCAATGGCCCGCACGCAGCTCGTCCCATGAGCGCCTCTTCAAAGCCCTTCCAGAAGGCGACCATCGCGGCCGCGACACAGGCTCTTCGGGGCGCTAACCCGCTGCGCCGATTCCTCGTCGCCGACGAGGTCGGCCTCGGCAAAACCGTCGTTGCCCGTGACACGCTGGCCGCCCTTTGTGAAAAAGCGCGCAAGTTCACGGTCTATTACATCTCTAGCGGCCACAAGGTGGCCGATCAGAATAAAACCGAGCTGCTGCGCTTCCTCGACGAAGAGGCAGCGGACGCAGCGCTCTCGAAGATCGACCGCGTCGGCCTCATCCCGTTTGAACAGAAACGCGCCGGCAGCCTGCGCCTCTACGCGTTCACCCCCCTCACCTCGTTCTCGGGCACGAAGCGCCTCTATGGCGGGAAGGCGGTCGAGCGAGCCTTCATCAAGTTGCTGCTGGACGAAATCTACCCCGGCCTGACCGACGCATTCCCGAAGAACTTCATCGAGCATGGTGCCACGACGGGCTGGCGCTGGGCGGTCGCCGAGGCTCAAGAAAAGTATGCGCACGCCTCCTCCGGATTCAAGACCGCCTACGGTCGGGCGCTCCGCAGTGAATTTGGCACGCCGGCGCGTGACGCGATCGCCAAGATGGCCAACGATTCCACGATTTCGGATGGCCACACGATCGGCCTGATGCGGAAAGCGCTGGCGCAGGCGGCGCTCGACTCGGCTATGCCGCATCTCGTGATCCTCGACGAGTTCCAGTGTTACCGCGAATTGCTCGACGCCAGCGCCGACAATCCCCTCGCGCGACAGCTGCTCCACGGAAAGGACGGAGATACCGCCCCGCCCATCCTGCTGCTCTCCGCCACGCCCTATCGCTTCTACGCGGAACGTTGGGAAACCGGAGCCGGCGCCGCACCCCATATCGAGCTTTTCGATCTAATCGCGTTTCTGGGCGGCGCCGACATTCGCGCGAAGGCGGAGACGCAATTCCGTCGGTTCGGCGACCTGCTCCATCTTATTGGCCGGCTACCGGTCGAGAGCCGCCAGCCTGCGATCGCGGAGGCAGAGACGATCAAGCACGACCTTGAGGCCCTGCTGACGCCCCTCATGTCGCGGACCGAGCGCCCGGCAGTCCGAGAAGGCAAGGAGCCGCCGCCAAAGCCGGTGCGGATCGAACCACACGACCTCGACGTCTACCGCCATTTCACCAACGGGGTCGACGAGAAGCTAAGGACGTCGACGATCGCGTACTGGCTGTCGGTTCCCCTGCCCGCCCAGTCGCTTGGCGAAAGGTATCAGATCGCGCGGGACCGAGACTTCCCGGCCACGCGGAGCGTTCCGCGGCTTGGCGTCACCACTTGGTCCAAACCTCCGCGGGATGGTTGGGGGAGTGCGAAGCTTCGAGCGCTCAGCGAAATCGTTTCGACCGAAGCGCTGGCCTTACCCTGGATGCTGCCCTCGCTCGCCTGGTGGGACGTCGCCGGTCCATGGGCGAAAGTCGACCAGCCGCAGAAAATGCTGATCTTCAGCCGGTTCAGGGCTACACCCCAGAGCGTGGCCGCCCTCGTCAGCCTGGAGGTCGAACGCACGTTCGTGGCGAAACCAAGCCTCCGTTATCAGGACGCCTGGAAGAAGCGCCACCTCAACCCCAAGCCCAATCAGGGGCCGACCCTGGCGCTCTTCCACCCTAGCCCATTCCTGATCCGCGCGGTCGATCCACTGGATGTCCGCGCCGGCGCATCGATCAAGCAGATCCGCGCCCGTGCCCGGCAACAGATCATACGCGCGCTGCCGGCATCCATTGCGCCTCAAGCCCCTAACAGGCGCGATGGTCGCCGCCGCAAGCCCGGATGGGCGGTGCTCGCCGCGATCGAAGCTGCGCAAAGGCAGCCCTACGCGCGCGAATTTGCAACGATCCAGAGAGACTGGGCTTGGGCCGCCCCGAAGGACGCCGCGCTGCAGTCGCTTCTCAAGCTGCGCGATGAAGCAGAGCCGATCAGCTGGATCAGCAAATGGGAGCTCGACGCCCTTGTTGACATCGCGCTGGGTGCGCCGGGTGTTGTCGCGGGCCGAGCGCTTTATCGGCACCTGCCGGACCTGTTCGACTTCAAAGCCAAGCATTTCCGCAAACTGGCGCGGTTCTGCTGGACGAAGCTTCGCACCTATCTCGATCGTCCGGTTTTTTGGGCCGTTCTCCCTGGAAAGGACGCCACGGCCAAATATCAGCGCGCCTGCGTTGAAGGCTGCCTTGAGGCAGTGCTCGATGAGCATTTCTGGCTGCGTAAATCGAAGGTCGGCGCGGCCGGCCTGATCGACGATCTGTCCGCGGCGTTGTCCGCCAACATTGGCACGTTCGGCTTCAAGGGTCCGGCCAAGAAGGACAAGATCCGCATTCGCTGTCATGCGGCCGTGCCGTTTGGTGCGACCGAAAGCGAGACCCTGCGCCAGGATCAAGGCGACGACACCCAGAGGCCCGCTCGTTCGGAGGAAATCCGCAGCGCCTTCAACACGCCCTTTTGGCCCTATATTCTCGCCACCACGTCAGTCGGTCAGGAAGGTCTCGATTTCCATAGCTGGTGCGACCGGCTCGGTCACTGGGATCTATGTTCGAGCCCGGTCGATCTGGAACAGAGGGAAGGACGCGTTCAGCGCTTCGGCGGGCTAACGGTGCGGCGCCCGCTCGTCGCAAAGCTCGGGCCCGACGCCTTGGCCGCAGCGCGGAGCGATGGCAGTTCGCCCTGGGAGGCGATCGCAGCCTGCGCCAACGAGACCTTCAAGGACGACGAAACCGGTCTCACGCCATGGTGGACCTTGCCCGGCGCAGAACTCAAGCGGCACCTGTTCGCGCTGCCACAGAGCCGCGACATTGATCGCTTCGCGAAGCTGAAGACCCAGCGGCTGCTCTACCGAGTGGCGCTTGGCCAACCCGATCAGGAGGATCTGGTCGAGCTTCTCACCAATGACGATCCCGAGGCCATGCGCTCACTGCAGCGCCTTACGCTGGACCTATCTGCCTTCGCGCACAAGACACCAGACCAGCCTCAAACGGCGGGCGCGCCCACAATACTAAGCATCTCGCCTGAGCCAGAGACCATGGCAGTGCCGTCATCATAGACTTCCACTTCCTCTCCGGTCGCGAGCCAGTGCGTCTTGAACGACATCTGGTTCTGCCAAATCGTCCCTGTCGAAGTCGGGTCGGTGCCAGAGATCAAGAACTCGTGGATCTCGACTGGAGCGTCGTTCGATCGCTTCGCCTTCAGAGTTCGAAGAAACGTTTTCTTCGGGCTACCCATTCTAACGGACATGGTCGACCTCCTTAGGCGTGAGGCGACTGGAACATAAATCGAACAGAAAGCCAACCCCTTTTACCAGCGGCGGTCCTCGCACCCGTGGCAGCGGTCGTTCTCGTCGGCTGGCTGTCCAACGTGCTGACCGTCCTCAACCAAGTCGGTGCGACGGTGATCGCGACCGACGTGATCCGCTTCGCGCTCCCCGTTTCATTTGCGGTCTCGACTGTGCAACTCTATCGCGCCCTCAGCAGCGGCTAGACCCAGAATCGATCGGTCATCCGAGCACTACTTCCCAAGCCTCGATGGAATAACTACGCCCTTGGCAGATCCGCTGGGCCCAAAAAGGATCTCACCTCGAGGGGTCTATCACGCATTGGCTAAGCCAAAATGGAATGGCAGATTGCCTCCATGAGATTTTTAGACGCGAGTTCAATCCTTTTCGCCGCGAATGGTCGCTGGGGCTACCTGCATGACTGACGGCGAATCCGCTGGCAGCGATGACGCTGGATCGGGAGCCTATTCCCTCGCGGGGTACGATTACCAAGTGGATGTGTCGGTATGGCTCGCGCTCGACCTCTTGCTCGCCAACAAGATAGCGCAGTCGATTGAACTTGAGCCCGCGAGCGAAGAGGACCTAGAGGCGGAGCTGATCGAGCCAGAACCGGGCCGCCTTGTGACGACGGTCGCTGGCGACGGCTATAAGCTTGTCGTTCAGGCCAAGCTGCGCGGCGGAGATGCGTGGACTGTCCCAAGCGTCAATGCGCTGCTGAAGCATGGCGGCATTCGGAGATTGTCGGCCGCAAGACGCCTCGCCGATGCAAACGTCAGGTACCTTCTTATTACCAGCGCGGGGCTTAACGGCGATACCCGCGGTCTGCGTGTCGGCCGCCCGGGAAGTTGGCCGAAACCGGCCGGCATGCCAACTTCGATAGTATCTAGCCTTCCCGGAAATGCTGCTGGGCGCGTCGGTATAATTGCGAGCATGGACGAGGACCGGCTCGTCGGTGAGATCAAGCGTCTGCTCATCGAGCGCTTTGGAGTTCCCAATTCTCGCTGGATCGAATGCCTGCATCGGCTGCGTGAGGAAGCCCGTATGCGCGTTCGCCGCGTCGGTGCTGGACGTTGGCAGCGAGACGAAGTTGCCCACGTCATTCGTGCGCACGATGGATATCTTGCGACCTCGCCTCAGCTGGAAAACTATGTCTATCCCAAGAACTGGGCGGCGCTGCGTGACGCGATGGGCTCGCCCCGATATGCCGCGGTGATCATCGGACAGTCAGGAACGGGCAAGACCCTCGCGACGCGTAAGCTCTACGAGGAGCTGCGCGCCGAGAATCCCGGCATGGCATCAAAGCCGATCCGGCAAGGACCGCAACAACTTCGCGACGACAAGACCGATCCTCCCGTCCTTTACGACATCGAGGATCCGTGGGGCCGTTTCGATTTCGAGCCGGCCAGCCGGCCTTGGAACGATCAGCTTGCCCGCTTTCTTGCCGGCGCCACACATGATCGCCGTATCGTCGTCACTACCCGACGCGACGTGGGTGTATCGGCAGGCGTCCTCAGTACCATCGAGCCGTGGTTAGTGCCGCTCGAGGTCGAGCACTACGGCCCGAATGAGCGCAGCAAGCTCTATCGAACCCGGATCGGCACGCTGCCTCGCGATGTGCAAACGCTCGCCGCCGATGCCGAAAAGCAGGTGCTCGACGAGCTCGCCTCACCGCTCGAGATCGAGAAGTTTTTCGATGCCATGCGAACATCAGGCCGACCCGAGCCCAATAATGGCGGTGGGTTCATCAAAGCGGCGATGGCTCGCGCGCACGAGGAGTCGATTGAGCTAACGGTCGTCGAGCAGATTCGGGAACGGAAAGACGTCGCAGCCGCAGCCGTGATTTGGGGGCTCCTGAAGGCGAGCGAGAAGCTGTCGATCCGGGCCGTTCGATCGCTGGAAGTCGATCTGGCGGAACGCAGCGACCGGTTCGACCACGGCGTGCAACCCCTTATCGATTTCTTCGCGGCCGCACGCAATCTGCGCGTCGGCGAAGGCGATGCGACCTATTATCATCCTCGAGTGGAGGCCGGCATTCAGGCAGCGCTGAAGCGCGATCCCGTTCCTGCGGCCGTCGGACTTCGGACGCTGATTGACGTGTTGACGGATCCAGACGGCCCTGGGGCTGCCTGGGGGTCGGGGATCGCGGCACGTATCCTCGAAGCGACAGGTCGCGTGGAGGAGTTGGCTGTATCGGCGAAACCTGCCGCGCAAAAAGCGATCGACACCTGGATCGATCAACAGTTCTCAGATCCCGCTACGCGCATTCCTGAACATTTTCGGATCGCAGCGGCGGTCGGATCGGAGGAGTCGGTCGGCGCGGAATTCGCGCGATACATCAACCATCGGCCCGACAGATCCTTCGCCAACCTGATGCACTGGAGTTCGCCGGGGCACGGCCAGGATTGGTACGATCGAATGGCTCACGAACCGCAGATGCCGACGATTGCGACACGGTTCGTCCGCGAGATGCTGCCGAATGATCGAACCGACTACGGTTCCGCGCTCGTGGCCGATCTCGAGCGCCTCGCGCCCGATCTGACCCCAGTTTATCTCGAGGCGACCGCCGGGATCGTTCGAAATGGATTTGACCCGGTCGTCGACACGTTGGCCGAGGGAGCTTTGCGCGATCTCGACGGGTTCGAAACCATCGTTGACGCCGCTGTCGCTGAGCTTGCGCCCACACCGAGCGATCCCGAGATGGACCGCAAGGAACGCCTCGCCTACATCAACAGCGTCTATTCCGATGAATATATGGAACATCTCGCCGACCAGGGCGACGGACACACTGCCCAGCAACTCCTGCGCGCCTATGTCGATAAGGTGCGTGAGGTCAAAGGCTGGCAGCGGCTAGCACAGCATCCGCAGGCTGAAGCGCTTCAGGCTGACTGGATGCGATCGCTCGCGGCCGACGCCCGCAAAGGAACTCCGCCCAGCTCAGAGGAGCTTGGTGGTGCCTGGTCGATCGTCCGGGACGGCGAGAACGAAGATGCGATCTGGCACGCGCTTCGTCATCATTGGGACGATACCTATCATGATCGTCTCACCGAACGAATCCGGAGAGGGCTCGACGACAGAGATGTCAGGACGGCGGCGCTGTCGTGTTTGATTGCCCATCACCGGGAACAGTTGCCGCAAATTCTCGACGGCCTGATCGCTGCCGGTGAACAGGAGCGAGCGGTCGAACTCGCGATCGATCTCGGCCACATCCTAGCTCAACACGCCAGGAGCGGGCATTTTCTTGAGCCGGACGAAGACGCTCCGAACCCGGAAGAAGATGAAGTCAACGCCGCCAGGAACCTACTGCCTGCGGAATACGCCGCTATCGCATACGCCGCCCGCGCGCTGCGAAGCAATGCGGCCGAGATCGTTCCGCTCCCGCCAGCAGCGGCAGCGTTGCTAGCAGCTACGCCCGGAACACGCCCCGACGTTCGGCGGCTGCGGATCAAGCAACACGCGGTGTTGGGAGCCAATGTCGCGGCAGACATTGAGGCAACGCTTTCTGAAGCCAAGGTCACCTGGGAGGATGCGCACCCGTGTGCCGAGGCGATAGCCGCCGCAATCGCGCTCGGCCTCAATTCCATCGTCGAAGACGCGCTTGATCACATGTTCGCCGACGTCGTCGCCCCCGCGCTCAAGGCGGTCGGCGATCCCTTGGAAGCCCCACTTCCTGCGGGTTTGCTCGAACTGGCAAAGGCAGAGGGGAGTCCGGTTCGGAAGGCTCTGGTGGCTCTTTTGGTTGCAAAGCCCCATCCCGACCATGTTCCGACCCTGATGTCGCTGGCACATGACCAGTGGTCTGCTTCCTATCGGCGATACGAGGAGGATGATCACTTCCCAATCGCCCACCAGGCGATTGCCGCGCTTGCGGCACTGCCAAGCCTGCCAGACGATAATCTTGAACGTCTCGACACGCTCGGGATCGAGACCACCGATCCAAAACTCCGCTACGACGTCTTTGAACTCCTCGTCACGCATGGGGGGCGTGCGATGCAGGAGCGCCTGCTAGATCGCGCCTGCTCGCCCGGTCGCCCGGCTGTACGACGCGCAGCTGCCCATGCCCTCGTCTTCAAATCGGAGAGCCTAGATGCGGCCGTTGTCGCCGACATCGACGCGACGACAGTCGCGACCCGTATGCCGAGCGTCGCCGCTTCGCTCGTGCTTGTCGCCGCCTGTCGTGGCCGGAGCGAATTCGTGATCGAGCTCGCACAGTATCTGGCGGCGCGCCCGAAGCGGCGCGTACTCGTCCTCCTTGCGATCTGGCTAACCCGCGAAGAGCGTCCGGAAGTGGCTGAGGCGTTGGAGGCGCTCCTTCCCACATGCCATGCAGCGATCGCCTGGCTTCGGAGCGGCCCCGAGACGACTGCCCAGGATGAGCTCGTCAAGGATCTGGGCGATCCGGCGGTCTGCCAAGAGGTCCTGCGCTGGCTCAACCCCAAGGAGCCAAAGGCGTGAAAAAGCCCTTCGACCTGTTGCGTGAGGTCGCCCGGTTCGGCGCGAGCCAAGGGGTTTCGCTCAATGATCCCGCTATGCCGGCAGCGTTCGGCTTGCATGTCGATGACTCGATGAAGCAGGCGATGTCGGATCCGGCCTTTCTCCAGGGTCTCCGCGCCGAGGCCATGTTCGAAAACCTCGTGACGAGCCTGGGCGAGGTCATGATGATCAAGCCCGAAGACACTGGTCCACTCCAATCCGCGGTGCCCATGCAAGCACCCGATTTCCGTATCGTGCTGAAGGACGGGTCGAACTGGCTCGTTGAGGTCAAGAATGTTTACGTACAGAACGCCTTTCGCCAGCGCCGCAAGATCCTGAGCCGGAATTATCGGCGCGGGCTCAACAACTATTCGCAGGCGACCGGCGGGACGTTGAAACTGGCTGTTTTCTGGGCTCGGTGGTCGATCTGGACGTTAATTGACCCCGAGCGCCTCGCTCCCGGTGACCAGGACCTGACGCTCGACATGATGGAAGCGGTCAAAGCCAGTGAGATGGCAGCGGTTGGCGATCAGACCCTTGCGCTGCGGGCACCGCTAACGCTGCGACTGACGATGGATCCGGATCGCACCAGCGAGATCGGAGAGGACGGTCGCGTGCTGGTAACGATTGGCAAAGCCCAGCTGTTCTGCGACGGCAAGGAACTCCTGCACCCGCACGATCAGCAGATCGCCTGGACAGTCATGAACTATAGTGATTGGGAAACACCGGACGCTCGGGCGAAGGTGGATGGAAACCGCCTTATCTCCATCGAGTTCGAGAGCAATCCGCCAGAGCTGAGCTATCAGGGCTTCGAGATGGCGGGAAGCCTCAGCCGGATGTTCGCTCACTATTATGCACAACGCACCATGTCCGGCGACGAGGTCGTTGATATCAACGTTCCCGTCCAGAGCGAATGGTTCGGATCGCTACGTGTCAGCACGGGTTTGGGACGGATGCCGCTTTGGCGCTTCCTCTTGCAACCCAACTACGAAGACTTCTAGCCCATGGAAAGCCACGCCAACAGCGGCTCGCTTCCGCGTGCTTCAATCCTGGAGCATAAGCGCTCGGACTGATTCGTCGCCGAGCATCCCCCAACCGTTTGGTCGCCGCCACCGCGTTCGCGCCGAGCGCCGGATGAGCCGTATCCTTTCCGTAGACCTGAAGCTGCGTGTATCGAAGAACAAAGGCATGGCCAGGCTTTAGTTAAACCACGAGCTCCTGCGCTTCGTCGGCCTCTCCGATTGAGCGGGCCATATCGGAGCTGATATTGTAGACGATTGGATTGCCCGTAAAAGGCCCGCCCGTAAGTCGCGCTATGCTGTATAAACTGCCTTCAGCCCCGTAACCGAGACCTCGAGCAAGGTCGCGCTCAGGCCTGCCTCGGCAATGCCGGATCAGGGATCACCAGACATTTCAGTTGCGATCGACGGACGGCAAGAAGATCATAGTCATCGCCACGGTTTCTCACAGCGGGCCGATGGTCAGGCGCGAGTGTCCGCTACAGCGGAAGCCGCGAACCCGAGGTTATGTCTTCGGTGATGAAGGTCCGCGCCGCCGGCGTCACGAGCAGATCCGCTTCCGGCAATTGGGCGTCGAGCCACTGCATCACCTGCCGCCGCTGGATGATCGCACCATGGCGCTCCTGATAACGCGCGACGTCTGGATTGGCGGCCACCGTGATGACGCGATAGCTGAGCGGCCAATCGGCCATCGCCGGCTCCCAGATGGCGGCGAGGTAGAAGTGGTTACCGCCGTCGAGCGTTACCCGATAGCGCTTCTCGCCGACGGTCATATGGAATTCGCTCGCCGGGATCAGACAGCGATTACTCGGGAAGGTCTGCCCCTCCGAGCGCGCGAAACGATAGGTGACCCCAGCGCTGAACCGCGGATCGGAACCCCAGGTCGCCTCCACCATTTCGATTTCGCTGGTATCGTCTGGGTTTCGCCGGATGATGGCACGACGGCTCCCCAGCGGAGCTTCCAAATCGAAGGGTGTTGGCGACTCCATAATGCAAGGAACATAATGGGAACGACGACGGATCGCAAGAAAGGCTGCCCGCGTGTGCAATGACTACCGGCTGGAGGTGGATGTCGCCTCGATCATCGAGGATTTCGACGACCTCAAGATCAAGATCAAGACGCCTGAGGGTGTTCCCAACCTCGCGCCGCGAGCGGATATCAAGATTACCGATACGGCGCCGATCGTGCGCACAGGTGCCAGCCGCCTGGAGGGCGAGCTCGTGCAGCGTCGATGGAGCTGGCCCGCGCCAAATAAAAAGCCGGTCTACAATTTTCGGTCAGACGGCCGTGAGTTCACCACTGGTCGCTGCCTGATCATCGCCGATGGCTTCTACGAGTTTACGACCCCCGACGATCCGAAAAAGAAGCGCAAGGACAAATGGTTGTTCACGAAGAAGGACGAGCCGTGGTTCTGCATTGCCGGAATCTGGCGGAGCAATCCGGACATTGGTGAAGCCTTCACGATGCTGACGATGGAGCCAGGCGCCGACATCGCGCCCTATCACGACCGCCAGATCGCGATCCTCGATCGCTCCGACTGGGCGAACTGGCTGGACCCTTCGGTGTCGGCGAAGGACATTCTAAAGACGCGCCCAGCAGGCAGCCTCAATGTCGAGCAGGTGGGGTAACTGGCGACGGCCCGATACGTCGGCCGAACCCGTAGCCTCTCTCAATCGTTGAGCGCCAGCATATGGAGGCCACGATGACCAAGCTCAGCACCGAAGACCGCGACGACCTGTCCAAGGGCTCATTCGCATTCCCGAAGCAGCGGAAGGAGCCGCTCGAGAACGCGAGCCACGTCCGCAACGCGGTCGCCCGATTCAACCAGGTGAAGGACGTGAGCGACGACGAGCGCGACGAAGCCTGGAAGCGGATTAAGGCGGCGGCGAAGAAGCACGGCGTGGAAATCAGCGAGAAATCTTGGCGCGAGGTCGCCAAACGCTAGGTCAGCATCATACCTCTCATGACCGTCATTTTGGAAGCGGAGCCGCACAGAACCTACACCAAAACTGAGGTCCGGTGTAATTGAAACTGATGATGCACCTGATGGGTGTGCCGCGAGCCGATCGACGACGATTGATCATGCTCTCATCCGCGGATTGACTACCGCATTTCCCATTTCCGTCGTGGGCCTTCCTCTCTCTAAGCACGGGCATCGGTCGAAACCTGCCCCAACGTACGCCGAGGGTTACCCATCTTGCCTGGTCTTCGCGGCACGCCCATCAGGTCCAATAACTTGAGATGCCGTCGTCATGCGGGCTGCATACGTCGCCCGATGTCCCAGACAAATCCCACCAATTCGCGAGCGATCGCCGTGATGACCTTCGGCAAGGGCTTCCCGGACGCAGCCAACATCCGGTAGCGCTGGCACAGTCGGACTTGTGCTTTCCAGGCGATGGCTTTGACTTCATCCGGCAGTCCCTCGACCCGGGCTCGATAGCGGCGTTCTTCCCGCGCTGGCAGTCGATAGGACCAGGCCGCCTCCACCAACATTGCTCGCGCTTCGCGGTTGCCGGTCTTCGTTATTGCGCCTCGGCGCGTCCGGGCACCACTCGACGCTTCAGACGGGACCAGCCCCAGCCAACCCATGAGCTGTTTTGGGGTATCGAACCGACCAAGGTCGCCTATTTCTGCAACTAAGGTGGCGGCGACAATCAAGCCGACACCCCGCAAGGCCTGCAGAGCCTGAACCAACGGCGCCAGCGACCAATAGGGCAATGCCTCCACCAGCATTGCATCCAGTCGGTCGCAGCGCTGCTGTGCTTCCTCGATCCGGCGGATGCTCTCGCCGAATACGAATTGCTGGTGAGGTGCATCAAACGCCTGCTCACCGAGCCAGCGCCAGTGCGCCTTGGTCCAATTGGATCGACCGGCGAACTTGCGCCCATGGCGCAGAAGGAAGCTCAACAACATCTGCCGGCCAGCAACCAAATCGTGTTTCGCCTGGCGTCGCCCACGAATCAGATCACGGATAGCCTCGTGTGCCTCGTCCGGGACCCAGATCGCCGTCAATTCACCAGACCGTAGCAATCGGGCGAGCGTCATCGCGTCACGTCGGTCGGTCTTTATCCGGTCCGCAGGTTTGCGCGGCATGACCGATGGCGCAATCACGCTACATTCCGCCCCCAGATCGACTAACTGACGATGAATTCCGTAGCCACAGCCGCCTGCTTCATAACAGAAATGCAGCGCGACATCCGGGCTGCTCAGTCGGGCCACCAGACGCCGGATCGAATCCTGCGTGTTGGGTATGGTCCCGTAGAACCGGATTTCTCCAGTCCGACCGTCATCGGCGAGCGCAACTGCAATCGTCTCTTTATGGACATCGAGACCGACAAACTTGCTGATCGACATTGTCCTTCTCCTTCCTGACAAGCTGAGCTTACGCCCCACCTGCCTCGAAGCGCGAGGCGAATGACGGTCATTGGGTCTAAGGATTCATACGCCTTGACGAATCCTCTGACTCACCGGAACATAAAGCGAACAAGTGAGTCGATGTTGCCCGATGTCCGCCCAACCGTCGTCCTTCGATCGGCCCTGCGCCGATCAGCTAGCCGCGCTCCGTGCGCAGCTCGCGCAGGCCCAAAGCCAGCGCGGACCGGTGCTGGCGTTCGGGATCGAGGCGCTCGATAGTCGGCTCGGGGCGGGCGGCATAGACGGCGCCGGCCTTCACGAAATCACCGCCGCATCGCCGACACTCGGCGACGATGCCGCCGCGACGTTGTTCGTCGCGGGTCTGGCGGCCCGGTTTGCCTCTGCGCCCGGTGCCAATGTCGCCTGGGCACTCACCCGCTTCGATCTCTACGCACCAGGCCTCGAACAGGCCGGGCTGCCGGCCGCCAAGCTGCTTTACCTGCAAGGCACAAACGAGACGATGGCACTCGCTCTCGCCGAGGATTCACTCCGTGACGGCAGTTTCGCCGTCGTGGTCGCCGAGGTGAAGGTCGCGGACCAGACCGCCACCCGACGGCTTCAGCTGGCAGCGGCGGATGGAGCCACGCCGATGTTGCTGCTCCGACGCTGGGCCAGGAGCAGCCGCGATCCGCTCGAACGTCCGTCCGCGGCGATGACGCGCTGGCGGGTTGGCTGCGCACCCTCGGTACCGTTGCCCGCGCCGGGCGTCGGGCGGGGCTGCTGGTCGGTCGAGCTGGTCCGGCAGCGGAACGGCAATCCCTTCTCTATTGTGCTGGAGGCTTGCGATGACACGGGTCGCCTCGCTCTACCTGCCCCAGCTCGCCATCGAGCGGCTGCGGCGGTCGGAGCGGCCAACCAGGCCGCTTGAGCCGGGCGCTGGTGCAGCGCCGCTCCCGTTACCGGTAGATGATGATCCCGGCGCCTGCTCGGTTCCGCGCGGCGGGGGTTGGCGCCCCGGCGCGCGCTGGGCCTGGGATGGCGGACTGAGCAAAGCCCAGGTCATTAGCCAAATGGCGCAACTGCCGGCCCACCAGCGTCCGCCTATGCGGATGCTGGGGCGCCGCTCTGAGCCGGTCGATCATCCCTTCAAGGCAATGCCGCCCGACGAGGGCGGGCGCGGCGCGGTGCCAATGCCCGTCATGGCTTTCCGGCATGACCGCCCGTCCGTTTTGATCGAGCGTGTCGGGCAGCGAGACCTGATACGCTCGGCGTGCCCAGTCGCGCTGTCGCTCGGCCTGACCCCGGGGATGGTGGCGGCGCACGCTCGGGCACTTGTCGCTGATCTCGACGTCCGGGATGCCGATCCGGATGGTGACAAGGCCTGGCTCGATCGGCTGGCGCTTCATGGCGTGACGCATTGGACGCCGACCGCAAGCGTGTCCGGCGGCGATGGCCTGTGGCTCGACCTTTCGGGGACGACCCATCTTTTCGGCGGTGAGGAGCGCTTTTGCCGCCGCCTGCTCCGCTTCCTGCAGCGGCTGGGCTTCACGGCGCGCGTCGCGATCGCCGGCACACCGGGTGCCGCGCACGCGCTGGCCCGCTATGGCGGCAGGGAAATCCTCATGCTCGATCCGGGCACGGAAGCGTCAGCGCTTGCCGAGTTGCCAGTTGCTGCGCTCCGGCTCGAAGCGGCGGCGCTGACGGCGGCGGCACGCTTCGGTCTGGAGCGGGTGGCGGATCTCATCCGGCTTCCGCGCGGTCCGATGGCAAAGCGGCTCGGCCTCGCGGCCGTCACCCGCCTTGACCAGGCGCTCGGCCATGTCGCCGAGCCAATCATCCCGGTGGTGCCGTTCGAGGCACCGCAAGTATCCCGTCGCCTGCTGGAGCCGATCGGAACGCCCGAGAGCATCACGCAAGTGATCGCCGATCTCGTCGATGACATGATCACAGTTCTTCGTGAGCGCGGCCTCGGCGTTCGCACCGCGCTGCTCCTGGCGGACCGGGTCGACGGCGAAGCCCAGCGGATCGTGATCGGCGCTTCGCGCGCAACGCGCGACGCAAAACACCTCAAGCGCATGTTCGGACTGAAGCTCGATCGGATGGAGCCCGGCCTCGGCATTGAGGCGATGCACCTGCTCGTGCCGCATAGCGAGCCGCTCGGCGCAAGCCCGGCAGGCTCGCTCATCGAGTCTGATGCAGCCGTGACGGACCTCGCACCAGCGATCGATCAGCTTGTCGGTCGGGCCGGCGCCGCCTCCGTGTTTCGCGTAGCCCCGAATGAAAGCGACGTTCCCGAACGCGCCTTTCGCCGCGTCGGTCCGCTAGACGAACCGGGTTGTTGGCCGCGTTGGAAGCGGCCGGTTCGGGTGCTGCGTCGGCCGGAGCATCTGACGCATGTCGTGGCGCTGCTCCCCGACCATGCACCGCGGCGCTTCACCTGGCGCGGCCAAGCCTACCGCGTAACCGCCGGCGATGGTCCCGAGCGGGTCCATGGCGAATGGTGGCGGACCGACACCGAGTTGTGGGCGGTGCGCGACTATTTCCGGGTGGAGGTTGAGAGCGGCGAGCGATTCTGGCTGTTCCGGCGCGGTGACGGCGTTGAGCCGGAGACTGGCGACTTGAGCTGGTACATCCATGGGATGTTCGGCTGATGACGTCCTATGTCGAACTTCAGGTGACGAGCCATTTCTCGTTCCTGCGCGGAGCGAGTTCGCCGGAAGAGCTGTTCGCGGCGGCGGCGCTCCAGGGCCATAGGGCGCTCGGGCTCGCCGACTGGGGCAGTGTTGCCGGCGTGGTGCGCGGATGGGACGGCCAGAAAACCACCGGCGTGCGCATGATTCCCGGCGCTCGCGTCCATGCGACCGAGGGGCACGACCTTTTGCTCTACCCGCAGGATCGTGCCGCCTGGAGTCGGCTGACCCGCCTGCTGTCGATCGGCAAGGCACGCGGCGGCAAGGGTTTCTGCATCCTCGATTGGGCCGACATCGTCCATCACGCCGAAGGGCTGGTGGCCATCCTGCTGCCCGATCTCCCGGACGCAACGACCGCGCGCCAGCTCAGCGATGTATCGGCGACGTTCGGGCACCGCTGCTATTGCGCGCTGTCGTTCCGCCGCCGGCCGGACGATGCCATCCGACTGCATGAACTGGCCGCCTTGGCGGGCCGGCATCGCGTCCGGGCTGTCGCGACCGGGGATGTGCTCTACCATAGCCCGGAGGTGCGGCCGCTGCAGGACGTGGTGACGGCGATCCGGGAGAGGACGACGGTCGACGCGCTCGGCTATCGTCGCGAACGCTTCATGGATCGCCATTTGAAGACGCCCGAGGAAATGGAGCGCCGATTCAGGGCCTTCCCTGACGCGATCCGGGCCAGCGCCGACATTGCCCGCACCTGCGCCTTCGACCTGGGGGAGATCCAGTACCAATATCCCTATGAGCAGGTGATCGCCGGCCGCACGGCGCAGGAAGCACTGGCGGAGATGACGGAGCTCGCCGCCGCGGCGATGTTCCCGGATGGGGTGCCACAGCGCTATCACCACCAAATCAGCCACGAACTGCAGCTGATCGAGCAGCTCGGTTACGCCCCCTATTTTCTGACGGTCAATTCGATCGTCGCCGAGAGCCGCCGGCGCGGCATTCTCTGCCAGGGGCGCGGCTCGGCCGCCAATAGCTGCGTCTGCTATTTGCTCGGCATCACGTCGATCGATCCGATTCAGCATGAGCTGCTGTTCGAGCGGTTCGTCTCGGGGGAGCGCAAGGAGCCCCCCGATATCGACGTCGATTTCGAGCACGAGCGGCGCGAGGAGATCATCCAGTGGATCTACGAGACCTATGGGCGTGATCGCTCGGCGCTGACCGCTGTCGTTACCCGCTACCGCACGCGCGGCGCGGTGGCGGAAGTCGGCAAGGCGCTGGGGTTGCCGCGCGATCTCACCAAGATGCTGACCGGCCTCGTCTGGGGCTGGTCGATGGACGGGATCAGCGACGAACAGATCGAGAGCCTCAACCTCAACGCCCAGGATCATCGGCTCAAGCTGACGCTCCGGCTTGCGCGGCAACTGATCGGCACCCCCCGGCATCTGTCGCAGCACCCGGGCGGGTTCGTGCTGACCCAGGATCGGCTCGACGATCTCGTGCCGATCGAGCCGGCGCGGATGGAAGACCGGCAGATCATCGAGTGGGATAAGGACGATATCGACGCGCTCAAGTTCATGAAGGTCGACGTGCTGGGCCTGGGCATGCTCGGCTGCATGAACCGCGCTTTCAACCTGCTGGAGCAGGACAAGGGTATCAAGATCAGCATGGCGGACCTGCAGGACGATGATCCGGAGGTCTACAAGATGATCCAGCGCGCCGACACGCTTGGCGTCTTCCAGATCGAGAGCCGGGCCCAGATGTCGATGCTTCCGCGCATGAAACCCAAGGAATTCTACGATCTGGTGATCGAGGTCGCGATCGTGCGTCCCGGCCCGATCCAGGGCGACATGGTCCATCCTTACCTCCGGCGCCGCGAGGGCAAGGAAAAACCCGAGTATCCGAAGCCCGAGTTACGTGCCGTGCTGGAGAAGACGCTGGGCGTCCCGCTCTTCCAGGAGCAGGCGATGAAGGTCGCGATCGTCGGCGCCGGCTTCACGGCTGTCGAAGCCGATCAGCTCCGCCGCGCCATGGCGACGTTCAAGCTGACCGGCGGCGTCAGCCATTTCTACGACAAGCTGGTCGGCGGCATGATCGACCGCGGCTATCCGAAAGACTTCGCCGAGCGGACGTTCAAGCAGATCGAGGGCTTCGGAAGCTACGGCTTTCCGGAGAGCCATGCCGCGAGCTTCGCGAAGATCGCTTATGCCAGCTGCTGGGTGAAGCATCACCACCCGGACGTGTTCTGCGCGGCGCTGCTCAACGCCCAGCCCATGGGCTTCTACGCCCCCGCGCAGATCGTGCAGGATGCCCGTAAGCACGGCGTCGAGGTCCGGCCGGTTTCGATCAACCACAGCCATTGGGATTGTACGTTGGAGCCGACCAAGGGCCGCTTCATGGCGGTCCGCCTCGGGTTTCGGCAGGTACGCGGGCTCGCCAATATTCATGGCGCGCAGATCGCCGTGGCGCGAGGTGACACGCCTTATGCCAGCGTGGAGGAAGTCTGGCGCCGCGCGGACGTGCCGCGCGTGGCGATCGAGCGGCTGGCCGAAGCCGACGCGTTCCACTGCATTGCCGAGGATCGCCGCCAAGGCCTGTGGAAGGTGAAGGGGCTCGGCGAAGCCCCGTTGCCGCTGTTTGCCGCGGCCGACGCGCGAGAGGCGGGCTTTTCACCCGAAGGCGTCGAGCCCACCGTGACGCTGGCGCCACTGACCGCCGGGAGCGAGGTCGTCGAAGATTATCGCTCGCTGCAGCTGTCGCTGCGCGGACATCCGATGAGCTTCCTACGTGGCGAACTGGACACGATGGGTATCGTTCGATGCGCCGATCTCGCCACCATCCGCGACGGTCGCAATATCGAGGTGGCCGGCGTCATCCTTGTTCGCCAGCGGCCCGGCTCGGCGAAGGGCGTCCTCTTCATCACGATCGAGGATGAGACCGGCATCGCCAACGGCATCCTCTGGCCCGACAGGTTCGAGATTTACCGCCGTCAGGTCATGTCGGCATCGATGATCGCCATGCGCGGGCGGCTGCAAAAGGAAGGCGAGGTCATCCACATCATCTGCGATCGCATCACCGATCATGACGACATGCTACGCTCGATCGGCCGCACAAACTTCGCAGTCGCGCCGGGTCGCGGTGATGGCGCCCACAATGGCGGCGGACCCGACCCACGCGATCCGAGCTTCCCGCGCGGACGCACGCTGGCCTCGCCTCCGTCCGGCACGGTTCAGGAGCAAGAAGAGATCCTCCGCATCCGCAGCCATGACTTCCATTGAGGCGAGCGCCCGCGCGACCGGGACCATCGAACGCGCCGTCAACGTCCTGCGCGAGGCCACGGCCATCAAGGGTAAGGTCCAGACACGCGGCGTCGGGCTCGCGCTCTGGGTGCTGCGGGGACGCTGTCCCGACGAATGGCTGGTCGCGTTCTGGGACGCGGCCGGGTCGAACCACGAGATCGGCCGAAGTCAGGGCTTGCACGCTGCCTATAACGGCATCGTGCGCCAACTCCGTTGCAGCGGCGCGCTGGCCGACCCCACGAGGATGAAATGATGCTCCCACCTACCTATATTGGAGCCTTAACAGACACTTCCGCAGGAATGAGTACGCATGGCCAACGGCTGGGCGCCCGATGGCGCCGTTCAGGAGCAGATCGAAGACAGCGTGAAGGACGCGCTGGCCAGCGCCCTCGCGCGCATGCCCTCGGGCGCTGGCCTGGCCGAATGCGAAGAATGCGGCGAGCCGATCCCGGAAGCGCGCCGCCGCGCGCTGCCGGGTGCGCGCACATGCGTCGGCTGCCAGTCTCTTCGCGACAAGCGTCCGAGTTATTCGGGGATCAACCGGCGCGGCAGCAAGGACAGCCAGCTGCGCTGATCGGACGTTCATGAACCGCCTGCACCTTATCGCCGCGGCGGGCTTCCTCGCCTGCGCCTGGTCCGCGCCTGCACTCGCCGACCCGTGCGAGGGGGCGTTGCCCGCCAAGGCGACCACCTTCGCCGGTGTCGTCCGCTATGTCGGTGACGGCGACGGCCTTTGCGTCGGTCCAGCCGGCCGGCCGGATCGCTGGATCGAGGTTCGGCTTGCCGACTTCTATGCGCCTGAGTTGCACGACGCAGGCGGCCGCGAAGCCAAACGGCGGCTGGAGCGGCTTGTGATCGGCAAGCCCCTGGTCTGCCGCGCAGGGCGGCGCAGCTACGACCGCGTGATCGGCGCCTGCACGCTTGGCGGTCGCCCGCTCGGCACCCTGTTACGTGAAGCCGGCGGCATCGAAGGCGGACGGGGCTGGCACAGGTGACGATGATGGCCGACCTGTTCGATGCCCCGCTCGTTCCGGGGCTGGCCACGCGGCCAGCGATCGTATCGGCCGCGGAAGAGGCTTCCCTCATTGCCAAGATCGATGCCGAGGGCCTCAGCCCATTCCGGTTTCAGCAATGGACCGGCAAGCGCCTGACCCGGTCGTTCGGCTGGAGCTATGATTTCGAGAGCGGGCGGTTCACGCCCACCGATCCCCTGCCGGACTGGCTTGAGCCAGTGAAGGCGCGGGCTGCCGCCTTCGCCGGCCTCGCGCCCGATCAGCTCGTCCAGGCCTTGTTGATACGCTACGATCCCGGTGCAGGCATCGGCTGGCACAAGGACCGGCCGGTGTTCGAGCATGTCATCGGCATCTCACTCGGCCACGGCGCCACGCTGCGGTTGCGCCAGCGGACCGCCGACGGGTTCGCGCGCGCTAAAGCCGAGCTTGCGCCTCGGTCGATTTATCATCTTGCCGGCGAGGTTCGCCATCAATGGGAGCACAGCATTGCACCGATGGAGGTGCCGCGCTGGTCGATCACCTTCCGCAGCCTGCGCGATGGAGACGCACCATAATCCTTTTTCCAGAGCGACTTGGCGAATTGAATCTGGGGACGGCAACCCTACATCACGCCTATCGTTCAACAACGGAAAGGAGGTGGTCGAATGTCTCATTGTCCAACGCCGACTGCGGCGACTGAAGTGAGCATGGCCTCCACCGCGGGGGTCCGGCTCGTCTGAGTTGGCCGCGAAGGCAAGACAATGGAAGGGCCGTCCCGTAAGGGGCGGCCTTTCGTTTTTGGGTTGGTCGCCATGCCACGCTCCTCTTATTCAGATCCGGATGATCGAATCCGCCACCCATTCAGCAGCCCGCACCATCCTGGCATCGCCTCGGGCGATCTATCGCGCCTTCCTCGATCCTGAGACCGTTGGTTCCTGGCGGCCGCCGAAGGGAATGAGCGCCAAGATCTTTCATTTCGATCCGCGAACGGGTGGCGGCTATCGGATGGCGTTCATCTACGACGATGCCGAGACCGGAAAAGGCAAGTCGACTGCTGACGCTGATATCTTCGAAGGGCGGTTCGTCGAGCTGGTTCCGGAAGAGAAGATCGTCGAGGCAGTGACCTTCGAGAGCGCGGATCCGGCGTTCGGCGGCACGATGACGATTACCACCCGGCTCACGCCCGTGCGCGACGGCACGAAGGTCACGTTTGTCGCCGAGAATGTACCGGCCGGAATCAGCGAGGCAGACCATAAAGCCGGCATGGAGTCGACGCTGAAGAACCTCGCCAACCTGCTTGAGTGAAACCACGGTGACGCGGAGTTCTTTCGACATGGTGGTGCTTCTCGATCTAGAAGCCTCCTCGCTCGCTGAGCGCATCTGGGGGTCGAGGTTGGTTGAGCGTTCATGGATTGGATCCGGCGCTATACCGCCCGTGCCCTACGCGTACGAGCAGGCCTTCGTCGCACATCGGGGAGAGGTAGCAGCGAGGTACGCCAATGCTGGCAAGATCCTTCGTCCGAACCACCCCTCGTCGCCGGGCAAGTGCGACCGCGCGTTCTCTCAACGAAGGTTGAGGACCGCCCTCCGATCTGACCCGTTCAGCCCTATCGCGTTCGCGCTTCCGAATGCCACCTGTAGGCTGTCGGGGAGCCGGAAGCGGCGAATCGGAGGCAAAAACGGTGGCTTCGTCGGACTGTGTAAATAAGGATCTGCTTGCTGAAGCACGGAAGCGTGATAGGGTTTTCCTCGCCTCGTCGGATGCGAAAAGCAAAATTGTTTTAGACGTATCCTGAGATGGGAGCCACTATTTCAGCCCTTGGCAAGGCCGGGCTGGCTCCAGACAATCCGAAATTCAGCGCATCGCACGATTGCGGCGCTCGCCAACCATGGCTGGCGAGCGCATGCCTTCAGATTCTGCCGCGCAGCGTCACCAGAGTATTGCGCGGATCGCCATAGGCATCGGTCGAGCCCCAGCGGATATCATAGCCGATCGCCTTGTAATAATGCTTGTCGAACAGATTGTTGATGTTGGCCTGAAGATCGAACCGGTCGCTGATCTTGTATCCCAGCATCAGGTCGGCAACGGCATAGCCCCCCTGTTCGACGCGGAAGGCGACATTGTTGAAATTGGCGCCGTTATTGTCGTTGTATATGCGACTCTGCCAGTTAAGTCCGGCGCCGACACGCAGCCGGTCGAGCTTCCCCGGCATAGTGTAGAAGGTCGACAATTTAGCCATGTGGCGGGGCATGTCGGTGTCGAAATTCTTGCCGCCATTTTCGGGGTTGGTGTCCCGCACAAATTGAATGCTGGTATAGGTATAGCTGAGCGAAATGTTCCAGTCGGGCGTAATCGCGCCCTGAAGCTCGGCATCAATGCCCTTGCTGCGCACCAGGCCAGCAGCCGTCGAGCAACTGCTGGCCGGGAAGCTGGGACAACCGCTCTGATCGGTCGGCACAAATGCCCTATTCCGTTGGTCGATGCGGAAGAGCGCGATCGCCGCATTCAGCGCCCCGTCGAGATATTCGCCCTTGATGCCCACCTCGTAATTCTGGCCGGTGATCGGCTTCAGGATCGCCTGGCTATCGGTGTCTACGGCAAAGCCCCTGGCCGTCTGCGGCTGAAAAATGTCGGTGAAGCTGGCATAGAGCGAATGACGACGATCGATGTCCAGGATCGCGCCGGCATAGACGGTCTTGTGGGCATCGACCTTGTAATCGCCGGTCGCAGCCGTGCGATTATCATAATCATACCAATCCAGCCGCCCGCCCAGGATAACCTTCAGCCCGTCGAACGGATTGAGCCGGGTCGAGGCATAGAGACCGCCCTGGGTGATGACGTTCCGGCTGTAGGTCGTCGGCACGAAATTGGGTCGAGCACCGCTGGCCGGGTCGAAATCGAACATGTCGACATCGCCCGCGAGCAGCCCGCCCCCGCTGTAATTTTGCGTGCCTGTCGAGGTCTCGCGTCGGCTGGCACCGAATGTCAGATCATGGTCACGACCAAACAACGTGACCGGCCCGCTGGCATAGAGGTCGACACTGGCCTGATCCTCGTCATAGGCGGCCTGATAGGCGGAATGGGTGAGCGTCAGGTCGGGCCGGCGATAGACATAGGTGCCGGAGAACATGGCATCCTGCCACACCTTCATGCTCGCCAGCCGGACGCTCCAGTCGTGACCGAACCGATGGGTCAGTTCGCCAAAGACAGTGTTCGACTTCTGGCTTTTGCCTTCCCAGTCATAGCTGGGTCGGGTCGAGCGCGGCAGGTCGAGATGCGCGCCGGTAGCGCTGAGCGGCAAGCCGCCCCAGAAGCTATTGAAGAAATCATCCTGATGGGTGGCGCCCACCATGAGCGTCGTATCAGGGCCGATATCATATTCGCCGATCGCATGGATCAGGCCGCGATGAATGACCTCGCCATCGCGGAAACTGCTGCTGTCCTGATAGGAGCCGATAACCCGCACCCGCAGATTGCCGGCCTGATCGACACCGCCCGACATGTCGATCTGCCCGCGATAATTGTCCCACCTGCCGGCCGATCCTTCGAGATTGAGCTGAAAGTCGCGGGTCGGGCGCTTGCGCACCAGATTGATCGCCGCCGATGGATTGCCGCTGCCGGTTACAAGGCCCGTAGCGCCGCGCACCACCTCCACCCGGTCATAGATGGCCATATTGGCCTGACTTCCCACGACCCATCCCTGATAGCGGGACGGCAGACCGTCATACATGATGTTGTCGATATCGAAACCGCGCGCGGTAAAGCTCGGGCGGCCGGGCCCGCTGGAATAGTTGAGGAAAAGGCCTGGCGTATTTTTCACCACGTCGGTGATGTTGGTCATCACCTGATCATCCAGTCGCTGGCGGGTGACGACGGTCACCGACTGCGGCGTCTCGCGGATCGACATGGGCAGCTTCGTCGCGGTCTTCATCGACCGGGTCGTGTAAGAGCCGGTCCCTTCGGTAGATGCGGGATCACTGGTCAGCCCATCATCAACGGCCTCCCCTTCAACCCGGACCGACCCGAGCATGACAGCCTGACCATCCTGACTGGCTTGTTCCTGCCCAAACGCAGGCACCGCCGCGGCAACGATACCGCCCCCAGACAGCAACGCCCCCATCCATCTCATATGTCGCATTCCAGCCCCTTTATTGCTATTGATTCGCATATGCGAATTAGGGGCTGTGATTTATGCTGTCCAGTACGGGGCATGTTGCGCGTTCGACAAGGACTATTTGCCGGACATGGCAGCCCTTACGACCACAAAAAATCAAATGTCTTGTTTTGCAAATAAATCTCATTTGCGTTAATGGCACCATCCCAACGCGACGAGGTGCCAAGCGAACCACTCGCCATGGGGTATGCAATTTGTAGGCAACGGGGCGGCTTTCCAATATTTCTCGACGTTTTTCTTTGGAAATCCAGTCACGCCAAACGTCAACCGAACAGGGCATTGATGAGCATTAGCGAACAGCGGGTTATGCACGAGCACAGGTCAGTAGAGATCGCTGGAGGCAAGGCATCATGAAGGCATCGCTGCGCCAGACCATGTCGACGCTGCACACCTGGACCGGGCTGCTGCCTGGCTGGCTGCTGTTCGTCATCTTCCTGTTCGGCACGGTTGCGTTCTTCCAGCAGGAAATATCGCAATGGATGCGACCCGAGCTGGCACCTGTCCCGGTCAGTGAAAAGGCAATCGACGCCGCCGACACGATCCTGCGCAAGGAAGGCGCGGGTGCAGACGACTGGACGCTCTCCCTTCCCGGTTCGCGCGGCGGCGAAGGCTTCTCCATCGGTTGGACACCGGCGGGCGGCGACCGCTCAAGTCAGCAGGAACGGACGCTCGATGCCACCAGCGGCGCCCTGACCAGCGTGCGCGATACGCGCGGCGGTTTCTTCCTCTATCGCATGCATTTCGACCTTCATTATATGCCGGTCATGTGGGCGCGCCTGCTCGTAAGCCTGGCTGCACTCGCCATGCTGGTCGCGATCCTGAGCGGCGTCGTCACCCACAAGAAGATCTTCACTGACTTCTTCCTGCTGCGCTTCGGCAAGGGCCAGCGCTCCTGGCTCGACGCGCATAATGTGACCGCCGTCCTCGCCCTGCCCTTCTATCTGATGATCACCTATACCGGGCTCGTCACCCTGCTTTTCACCCTGATGCCATGGGCGATCAGCGCAAATTTCCCGTCGACCGACGCCTATTATGAGGCCGCCTTCCCGTCCGGGCCGAAGAGCGAACCGAGCGAGACCAAGGCGGAACTGCGCCCGATCCCCGAACTGCTGCAGCGTGCCCGCACTCTGCGTCCCGGTTTCGAGCCCAGCTATGTCAGCATCAGCCATCCCGGCAATGCAGCCGCGATCGTCCGCATCTGGCCCCGCACCGAAACGCTGGGCGGCCACCAGCCGATGCTCTACCTTAACGGCGCCACCGGCGAACCGCTGGCTGGCCCACGCGAAGGCGGTGCAGCGACCGCGACCAAGGGGGTGATGATCGACCTCCATGCCGGCCGCTATGCCAACCCGGCCTTGCGGTGGCTCTATTTCCTTTCTGGTGTGGGCGGCACGATCATGGTCGGCAGCGGGCTAGTGCTGTGGACGGTCAAGCGTCGCGCCAAGCTGCCCGATCCGGCCCGGCCCCATTTCGGTTTCCGTCTGGTCGAACGGCTGAACATCGGCGTCATCGCCGGCGCATCGGCAGGGATCGCGGTCTATTTCCTCGCCAACCGGCTGCTTGATCCGGCAATCGCCAAACGCGCCGACTGGGAAGTCAACGCCCTGTTCATCGCCTGGGGCGCGATCTTTGTGTGGAGCCTGGGCCGGCCGGCACGGCGGGCCTGGGTCGAGACGCTGGCCGCCTGCGCCCTGCTCTATGCCGCCATTCCGCTGGTCAACGCCGCCACCACGCCCCGCGGCCTGCCCGCCAGCGTGATGGCGGGTGACGCTATCTTCATCCTGTTCGACCTGATGATGATCCTGACCGCCACCGGCTTCGCCTTTGCCGCCCGCAAGGTGGCAACCCACCAGTCCAAGGCCAAGGCGCGCAGCCGCACGCGCCAGCCCAAGCAAGATTTTCAGGAGGTGCCGGCATGACCCATGTCGCAACAGCCCTGCTGTCGCTCGGCGGCTTTGCGCTGCTGTTTCTGGCGATGGCCCGCCACCAGCAGGACTGGCTTCGTCGCAAGCTGCCCGACCAGCAATCACGCCGATTGCGCCAGGCGGGCTTTGCGCTGCTGAGCATCGCCTTCCTGATCGCAGGCCTTGGCCTTGGCTGGGGTTATGGCAGCGTCGCCTGGTTCGGCTGGCTGAGCGCCGGCGCCGTCACGATCGTGACGCTCAATTGCAATCGCGAGCGCATCCTCACTTGGGTGCGGCCATGATCGGGTTCAGCTCTGTCGCTCGTGCGCGCTGGGCCAATGCCGGACGGATCACGGCCTGCACGCTGGGTGCCTATGGCCTGACCGCGCTCGTCACTGCGGCCCTTTCCCGCCTGCTCGTTCGCCTTGGCACTGATGCGGTCGAAGCCGTCACCGGCGTTACGCTTGCCAGCTTTGCCTTGTTCGCGGTGATCGCAATAAGCGCCTTTCACGCGCGCAATCCGGCGCGGGCATGGAGCGTCATGATCCTCCTGGCCCTGCCACCCGCCATGCTGCTGCTCATGCTTTCGGAATAGATATGGCCTCGCCCCCTCTCCCCCGTGCGCCACTGACCGATTATGTCGTGCCAAAATCGGCGCCGACGCTGAGCATCTTTGCCTTGGCTCCGCCGGCTGCGCCACCGGAAGCGGCACGCGAAGTGCCGCCCGGCCCCGAACAGTTCCGGGCGGAAGAGTCGCAGTCAATGCCCCGGCAGCCTATCCTGGAGCCACCCGAGGATGTGAAGGTCGAAAGCATCGAACGGGTCGTGCCGGTAAAGTCTTTCCCGCAATGATGCTGTTCCATGCGATGATGGCCGGCCTTGCCATGACGGCGGGTGCGATGGCGAGCGAACAGGAAGGGGCGCAGGACAATAGTCCGCCGGCTCATCCGCCGATCGTCCCGGCTGGTCCTGATCCGGTTTATCCGGCCGATTTCTACGCGCCCTTTCAGCCCCAGACCGCGCTCGACATGCTGGAGCGCACCCCCGGCTTCCTGTTGAGCGAGGGCAACAGCCTGCGCGGTTTTGGCGGCGCGGCCGGCAATGTGCTGATCGATGGTCAGCGACCTACGGTGAAGGCCGGCGGCATTACCGAGGTGCTGCGCCGGATCGGTGCCGCACGCGTCGAGCGGGTCGTGCTGTTGCGCGGGACCGACGCGGCCGAGGCACAGGGACAGACATTGGTGGCCAATGTCATCCTGCGCACCGATGGGGGCGGATCGGGCAATGCCTCGCTGAAGCTCAGCCATACCCGCGACGGCCGAATATCGCCCTCTGCCCAGATCAGCCACGCACGCAAGATTGCCGGCTGGCAAAGCAATGTGGAACTGTCGGTCGAGCAGGTCCGCTACCCGATCGACGGCATCTATCATATCAGCGACGGCAACGGCATGCCGACCGAGACCCGGCATGAGCGCATCATCGGCAAGGCACCGGAGATCGGGCTTGCGGCATCGACATCGGGCGCGCTGGCCGGCGGTACGCTGACGCTCAATCTCCGGCTCAATCGGGATGGCTATGAATCCGACCGGGCGATCATGATCACGCCGACTGACGGTGCAGCGATGATCGAGCGGACCATCGGCTATGACGAAAAGGGGCGCAGTGGCGAATTGGGGCTCGACTGGACCCGCACCCTTGGCAAGGACTGGTCGGCAAAGCTGGTGGGGCTCGGTCGGGTCGAACGCCTGACCACCAACGAGGACTATGTCGAGCCGGGCTATCGTGGCGTTTCGACGCTGGCGCAGAAGCCGTTGGAGCTGGTCGGTCGCACGACGCTGACGCGGGGTGGTGACCATATGCTCCGCCCCGAACTGGGGATGGAGATCGCCTATAACCGGCTCAACAGTGCCCTCGACTATGCGGAGGATAATGGCAGCGGCCTGACGCCGATCACCCTGGCCAACGCCAATAGCCGTGTATCCGAACTGCGGGGCGAGGCCTTTGCCAATGTCACACTGCGCCTCGGCAAGCGCTGGACGCTGGAAAGCGGCATGGCGTTCGAACTGTCGCGTATCCGCGTTACGGGGGATGCTGCGAACAAGCAAAGCCTGTCCTATTGGAAACCGTCTGCCGCTCTGGTCTGGTCGCCGCGCGATACCAGCCAGTTGCGACTGGGCATTCGCCGCACGGTCGATCAGCTCGACTTCGGCGATTTCGCCGCATCGGTAAATCAGGCCGACGGCCGGCCGCTCGGTGGAAACGCGCAATTGCGCCCAGCCCGCGTTACCCGCGCCCTTGCCCGTGCCGATCATCGCTGGGGCAAGGGCGGCGCGCTGGCGGTCGAGGCCTATCATCAATGGCACCAGGGGATGCTTGGCTATCTCCTCCTCCCCACCGGCGACGAAGCGCTGGGGACGATCGGCAATGCCCGGCAATGGGGCATCAGCACGCAAGCAACCCTGCCGCTCGATGCCGCCCTGCGTGGCGCGCGGCTGACGCTCGACGGCACGCTACGGGGATCGCGCATGCGCGACCCTGTAACCGGAGACAACAGGAAGATGGACGATATCGCGCCACGCAGCCTGACCGCCGAGTTCCGCCACGACGTGCCGAAACTGCGTTCATCCTGGGGGATCAGCTATACCGCCGCCGAACAGGGCGATGTTTTCTACACCAGTGAGCGACTGACCTGGCGCGACGATGCCGCGTTCGATGCCTATGTCGAAACCACGGCGCTGGCCGGGTTCAAGACGACGCTGCGGGCCAGCGCGCTCAACGGTCAGGATTATCATCGGCTGCGCCGCTTCTACAGCCCGAGCCGGGCAGGCAGCTATAGCGGGCAGGAACAGCGCAACCAGTGGGAGGGGGCCATCGTCTCGCTGACATTGGCGCATGCGCTGTGAACCGCTCCACCCTGCCCCTCCACCGCCGCACGCGGACCGAGCGCCGGGTGCTCGCAATGCTGCGAGGCGAGGAGCAGCGGATCGGTCTCGCGGCCATCGACAGCTTCGCCCGCCTGCGCAGGATCGCCATCGAATGCGGCCTGCGCATCCAGCCGCCCGGCGCCCGCTATGTCAGTGACGACGAACTGGTCCTGCTTGCCTCGCTGGCCGATGCCCAGCGCCTCAGCTCTGGCCCCACAACAACCCTGGACGAACGGCTGACCGCCGATATCCGCTCCTGCGCGGAGCTGCTGATCCGGAATAATCTGCGGCTATCGCCCCTTACCCTTTATAGCGGGCGCGGAGCACGCCGAAGCTGACCACAGCCGATGATCGGCGCCCCCATCTCTGCCGCACGAATCTATGAGCCATTCTCCCGCCAGATTGCCCGAACTCATTTGCGCAAATTGTCTACAACTTTAGTTGACAGTTAACGCTGAGCCCCGGCTGCGGCGGATCAAGATTGAGTGGGGAACAATGAAAAAAGGGATTTTCCTGGCCGCTGGTTGCAGCGCGATCATGGCCGCGGCAATGGCCGGGTCGTCCTGGGCACAGGCGCCAGCGCCGGCAGAGGATGGCGGCGCCGGCGGCGGCATCATCGTCACCGCCGAGCGGCGCGCCACGGACCTTCAGAAGACCGCGATCGCGATTTCCGCCTTCACGCCGGAAACGCTGGAGCAGCGCAACATCACCAATGTGCGCGACCTGGCCGGCCAGGTGCCCAACCTGTTCGTGGCGCGGACATCGATCAGCCACACCACCCAGACCTTCTCGCTGCGCGGCGTGGGCGAATCCGACCCAATCCAGGAGCCGGTGCTCGCCATCTATGTCGATGACGTCTACATTCCGCGCCAGATCGCCTCGATGAGCGAATTTGTCGATCTGGAACGGATCGAGCTGCTGCGCGGGCCACAGGGGACGCTCTATGGCCGCAACTCGTCGGCCGGTGCGCTGCGCATCATCACCCGCGCCCCCGACGAAACCACCCGTGTCACCGCCGAACTGGGCTATGGCAGCTATAATGACGTACAGGGCCGGGCGCTGGTCAGCGGCAAGATCGCGGGCGACCTGTCGGGCAGCATCGCCTGGATCCATCGTACCCGCGACGGCGTCACCTACGACCCGACGCTGGGCCATGACGTCAACCGGATCGACCTCGACGCCTGGCGCGGCAAGCTGCGCTATACCGGCATCGCCAATCTCGACGCGCTGCTGACCGTCAACATCCTGCGCGACCGCAGCGATACCCGGTCCTATATTCCGGTCAACCAGCCCGGCAGCTTCAGCCGCCGCCGATCCTATTCGGAGGTCGAACCGGACCAGCATCTCAATTCGCGCAGCGCGTCGCTGCGGCTGGTCTATGACCTGTCGCCCAGCCTGTCGATCAAGTCGATCAGCGCCTATACCGGCTTCAACCTCAACCCCGTCAATTACGAGAATGACGGCGAGGCCGCACTGATCCAGAAGAACCTGATCCATTATAATGACCGGGCCTTCAGCCAGGAGATGCAGCTGAACGGCGACTTTGGCGACCTCAGCTTCACCAGCGGCCTCTTCTACCTGCACGAACGTTTCTTCGTGGAGCGCGACGGCTTCAGCCGGACCGGCACCGCGGCGACCGCGCCCATCAACCGGCTGCGCGCCCACAACATCACCTATACCGATGCCTATGCCGTGTTCGGCGAGGGCAGCTGGAAGGCGAGCGACATATTCAGCCTGACCGCCGGCCTGCGCGGCACGATCGAGAAGAAGCGCTTCGTCTTCGACAACAAGGTGATCGACGATGATCGCAATGTCGTGGCCCAGTCGATCGCCGGCGAGGCGGAAAAGACCTGGAAGGCGCTGACACCGAAATTGTCGGTGCAGGCGCAATGGACGCCCAATCTGCTCAATTACCTCACCTATTCGCGCGGGTTCAAATCCGGCGGGTTCGACAATCGCGCCACCCGACTGGACCTGGCCACCCTGCCCTTCGATCCGGAAAAGGTTTCCACCTATGAAGGGGGCCTCAAGGCCACCTTGTTCGGCGGCGCGCTGCGCAGCAACCTCGCGGTCTTCTACAATGACTATAAGGACCTTCAGGTCTCCTTCTACGATCCCGTCTATGTCGGCACGCGCCGGGGTAATGCCGGCAAGGCGCATAGCTGGGGCGTGGAGCTGGAAAACGACCTGCGCCTGTCGGAGCGTTTCGCGATCCAGGCATCGGGCGGTTATCTCAAGGCCATTTATGACGATTATAAGGGCGCCGGCGGGGTCGGCGTCAACGCGGATGGCAATCCCCTGCTGAACGCGCCCAAATGGTCCTTCTCGGGCGGCGCCAATTACGAACTGCCGCTGGGCGCGAGCGGCAGCAGGCTGCGGCTGTCGGCCAATGCCCAATATCAGAGCAGCTTCTACCAGAACGCCCTCGCCCGACCGCAGGACGAGGTGCCGGGCCAGACCTTCGTCAATGGCTCGATCACCTGGATATTGCCGGACGACCGCTTCCAGTTCGCCATCCAGGGCAAGAATATCCTGGGCGCGAATAAGCCGGTCAGTTCGACCTACACGCCGTCGACCGGGGTTTATTACAAAAATTATCCCGACCCCGCGACGGTACTGCTGAGCGTCCGCTTCTCCTACTGACGGCGCGCTATTTGCCCATTTCATATGTGCTTGATGAGACCGCGTTGGTCGCGCGAACTGCCCGGGCGTAGATGGAATGGGCTCACCCTCCCCTCCAGCAGAAGGACAAGGCCATGGCCCGTTCTCCGCATATCAAGCTCGGCTTCATCCTGCATGGCGTCGGCCGCACCTGGCATGACTGGCGCCATCCCGACCGCGACGTCAATGCCAGCACCAGCCTCGCCCGCTATCAGGAACAGGCGGCGACCGCCGAACGGGGCAAGTTCGACTTCCTGTTCGTCGCCGACAGCCTGTCGATCACCGAACGATCCAGCCCCCATTATCTCAACCGGTTCGAGCCGATCACCATCCTGTCCGCACTGGCGGCGACCACCAGCCGGATCGGCCTGGTCGGCACATTGACGGTCAGTTACTCCGAGCCCTTCAATGTGGCGCGGCAATTCGCCTCGCTCGATCATTTGAGCGGTGGACGGGCCGGCTGGAACGTCGTCACATCCTGGCTGGGCGATACCGCTGCCAATTTCAGCAAGTCCGAACATCCCGCCCATGCCGTGCGCTATCGCATCGCCGCCGAATATCTCGATGTGGTCCAGGGCCTGTGGGACAGTTGGGAAGACGGCGCCCATGTCGCCGACAAGGCGAGCGGCCAATTCGTCAATCCCGATCGGCTGCATCCGCTCGATCACAAGGGCGAATTCTTCCAGGTGCGCGGGCCGCTCAACATCAAGCGCACGCCGCAGGGCCAGCCGGTGATCTTCCAGGCCGGCGCATCGGACGATGGCCGCAACTTCGCCGCGCGCCGAGCCGAGGTGATCTTCACCCATGCCGAGACGATCGAGGCGGGCCAGGCCTATTATGCCGACGTGAAGGCGCGGGCGAAGGGCTTTGGCCGCGATGCCGACCAGTTGTTCATCCTGCCGGGCATCGCCGCGATCGTCGGTGACAGCGACGAAGAGGCCGAGGCGCGCTATCGCGAACTGGCTGCGCTGGAGTCGATCGACACTGGCCTCGGCTTCCTGTCGCGCACCTTCAACGACCATGATTTCCGCCAATATGATCTGGACGCCCCCTTCCCCGACGTCGCGCATCTGGGCCTCAACAGCCAGCAGAGCGGGACGCTGCGCATTCTGGCCGAAGTCGAGGCGGAGAGCCTGACCTTGCGCCAGGTGGCCGAACGGCTGGCGACGCCGCGCGGCGCTTTCGTGGGCTCGGCCGAGACGGTGGCGGATCAGTTGCAGCGCTGGTTCGAAAGTGGCGCGGCCGACGGCTTCGTCCTGTTCGAGCCGCTGCCGGGGCAACTGGCCCTGTTCGTCGACAAGGTGATCCCGATCCTGCAGCAGCGCGGCCTGTTCCGCACCGACTATGAGGGCACGACCTTCCGCGAGCATCTGGGCCTGTCGGTACCGGACAATCGCTACAGCGCGGCGCGCGAGGCCAAGTCGGCCGCCTGATCCCATCGAACAAGAAAAGGCCCGGCAATCAAATTGCCGGGCCTTTTTCTCGCGTTTAGCGCAGCCAGGCGAGGATATCATCCGCCTCCGGTCGGTCGAGCCAGTCGGGGCTGACCTGCAAGCGCTGCACCACCCGACCCGGCCCCAGCAGCAGCGCCGCGGGCTGCGGCAATTCCCAGCTGCCCGTGCCGGTCACCTCGCCGATCCAGCCGGCGGGCGGTGGCGACGGGCGATCATCGGGGACGAAGGCGATGCCGAGCAGGCGGGCGAGCTGATTGTCGCGATCGGTCGCGACGGCGAAGGGCAGATCGTGGCGGCGCTTGATCTCCGCCAGCCGATCGGGCTGCTGCGGGCTGAGCGCAACCAGCGGGATACCGCGCGCGCGCAGCACCGGCCAGAGCGTTTCGGCATAATAGGGCAAGGCGATATTACAGGCCGGGCAGCCGGCGAAGCGGAAGAAGATCAGCAGCGCCGCCCCCTGCGCCGTCAGCGCGTCGAGTGTCAGGCTGCCACCATCGACATCATCGAACCCCAGATTGGGCAGAACATCGCCCGGCTGCGCTACCGTCGCCGCATCGAAGCGCGCCACCAGCTGCTGCCGCTGCGCCGCGTTACGCGCCAGCTGGGCGGGCGACCAGTCCCGTTCCCGTTCTGCCTGAAGCGCGGCATAGCGCGCCCTCAAATTGTCGCCGACGATCGTCGCCATCTGCCTGTCTCCTTTGCTGGAGATAGGAAAATGGCGCCGCGGGGCACGCGACGCCAATGAGACTTGACGGAAAGCCGCCGATTAATCCTTATAGATCAGCTGTCATAGCCCGCTGCCTGGCGCGATGCCTTGCGCAGCGCCGCTTCCCAGACCAGATCATAATGGGTGCGCCGTCCCTCGACCGGCTGGCGCTCGCGCGACATCTGGCGCTTCACTTCCGCCTGCGCCTCCTCCGGCGCGATCAGCACATTGTCGCGCCCGACGCTGAGCGAACGGACCTGCGCGGTGCAGGCGGATTCCAGCTGATAGATGCCGCTCCATGCTTCTCCCGGAGAAGCGCCGAGCGCCAGCGTGCCATGGTTGCGCAGCAGCATGACCTTGGTATCGCCCAGGTCCGCCACCAACCGCTCGCGCTCGTCCAGGTTCAGCGCCACGCCCTCATAGTCATGATAGGACAGGCGCGGGATCAGGGCCAGCGCACGCTGGTTCAAGGGCAGCAGCCCTTCGGCATGGGCCGAAACCGCCATGCCGTCGGCGCTGTGAAAATGGGCGATATAATGGGCGTCGTCGCGCGCGCCGTGGATCCCCGAATGGATGACATAGCCGGCATAGTTGATGCCATAGTCGCTCTCCCCGATGACATTGCCGTCGAGGTCGACCTTGACCAGGCTGGATGCCGTGATCTCGTCGAACATCAGGCCGAACGGATTGATCAGGAAATGATGGTCCGGCCCCGGCACGCGGGCGGAAATATGAGTGTAGATGAAATCGTCCCAGCCATAGAGCGCCGAAAGCCGGTAGAAAGCGGCGAGATCGACCCGCACCTTCCATTCGGCTTCGCTGATGCCGGTGCGGGAAAAACGATCATCCTTGAGGATGGTGGCCATGGGGAAAGCTCCTTGCGTCAGGATCCGAAACTGGTGTCGAAGGCCTGCGCCACGTCCCGTTTGGGATCGATCAGGCCGGCGCGGCGATAGCGGTCGACGATCGCCTGCTCATGGGCGATCACCTTGGCATCGACGGGCTGCGAAATGCGGTTGCTGCGTTCGAAACTGGCGCGGGCGATGTCGATCGGCAGGCCGGTTTCCTTGGCCAGCACGGCGGCGAACTGGTCGGGATGGGCGCGGGCCCAGGCGACCGCCGTCGTCTCACGCTGGAGGAAATCGGCGAGCAATGCGCGCTTGGGCGCGATCGAGGCATCATGGGCGATGTCGATATAGAGCGGCAGGCCGTAATCCTTGGCGTCAGCAACCGCCCGCGCCCCTTCCTTGACCGCGACATTGGTATAGGGGGTCCAGGTCGACCAGGCGTCGATCGATCCACTGTCGAACGCAGCCTTGGCATCGCCCGGCGGCAGGAAGGTGACCTTGACCTTGTCGGCGGGGATATGCGCCCGCTCCAGCGCCTGGAGCAGCAGGTGATGGCCGATCGATCCGCGCGTGGTGGCGATTGTCCTGCCGACCAGATCCTGCGGCGAGCGGATCGACGATCCGTCCTTCACCAGGATCGCCAGTGCCTCGGCCGCCTGGTTGGCAGGGGCCTGGACCGCGATCGCCTTCACTGGACTGCCGCTCTGATAGGCGAAGATGAAGGGCGCGTCGGCGGCAAGGCCCAGATCGGCCGCACCGCCGCCGACCGCTTCCAGCAGCGGCTGAGCGGCGGGAAATTCCGACCATTCGACTTTGTAGGAGGCGCCATCGAGCGCGCCGGAGGCAAGCATCATCGCCTTGACCTGCCCCTTCTGGTTGGCGACGCGCAGCACCGGCACCTGTTCGGCGCGATATTGGGTGACAGCGAAAGCGACACCGGCGGAGGCGATCAGCGCGCCGGCGGTCAGGATCAGCTTTGTCTTCGCCATGTCAGCCCGCGAGCGCGACGTCGACCTTCTCCCGCTCGGCCACCTTGCGGCGGACGACCGGCAGCAGTTCGCGGCCATAGAGGATGGAATCGCCCAGCGGATCGAAGCCGCGGATCAGGAAATGATCGATGCCGATATCATAATAATCGAGCATTGCATCGGCCACCTGTTCGGGCGTGCCGACCAGGCCGGTGGAATTGCCAGCCGCGCCGGTGAGCGCAGCGACGCCGGTCCACAGCCGCTTGTCCTGCCGATTGGCCTTGGCTGCCTCCAGCAGGCGCAGCGATCCGACATTGGGCGGGCGATGGCCGGTCAGCGGCAGGCCAGCCGCGACGCGGTTTTCGCGCACCTGCTCCTCGATCTCCGCCGCGCGCTTCCAGGCCGCTTCCTCCGTGTCGGCGATCACCGGGCGCAGCGACAGCGAGAAGCCGGGAGTGCGGCCATGACGGGCGGCCGCACGGCGCACCTGGCGCACCGTGTCCTGCACCGCTTCGAGCGTTTCGCCCCAGAGCGCATAGACATCGGCATGGCGCCCGGCGACCTCGATCGCCTCGGCCGAGGAACCGCCGAAGAAGACGGGCAGATTGTCCGGCTTGATCGCGCTGAAGGCCTGGCGAATGTCGTAGAAGTCACCCTGATGGTCGAACGGCTGGGCCGCGGTCCATTCCTGGCGCAGGATGGTCAGATATTCGTCGGTGCGCTGATAGCGCTGCGCCTTGACCGTGCCGGTGTCGCCGTCACGTGCCATTTCCTCGTCGGCGCCACCGGTGATGATATGCACCGCGACCCGCCCGCCCGATAGCTGGTCGAGCGTGGCCAGCTGGCGCGCGGCCACGGTCGGCTGGGTAAAACCGGGCCGATGGGCGACCAGAAAGCCCAGCCTGCTAGTCAGCGCGGCGGCATGGGCCGCGACGATCTGACTTTCCGGACTATTGGAACCGAAGGGGATGAGGACGCGATCAAAGCCGCCATCTTCCTGCGCCTTCGCCGCAGCCTCGACATAGTCCTTGTCGAGCACACGGCTGCGCACCGCCGCCTGGGTTTCCGAGCCATTGTTGAAGCCGATATAGCCGATGAACTTGACGCTCATGGGGTCATTCCTTCCCGAAGTTCAGATGACGTAGAAGCCGTGGGTGCCGTCCTTTTCGAGCTGGGCGACAAGGCCATATTCCCAGTCGAGATAGGCCTGCATCTTCTCGGCCTTGTTGTCGGTGCCCTCATAGGGGCGCTTGTAGCGGCCCTCGGGTCCACGCGGGGGTGGCGCGCCGTCGCTGCCGCGTTCCAGCACCACCGCCGACCAGTCGACCGACAGGACATAGACTTCCCAGCCAAGCTGGGCGAGCCAGGAGGCACTCATGTCGGCGCGCGGGCCAAGATCGTCGGTGACGACGATGCGGGCGCCGCGCACCGGCGCATTATGGTCGGTTTCCTGCACCAGCTGGCCGCCCTGCGCATTGCGGAAGCCGGGCAGATGACCCGCCTCATATTCACGCGGCTGGCGCACATCGTAGAGATAGAGGGTGCGGGCGGTATCAGCCTTCAGATGCTCCAGATCGTCCCAGCCGATCCACTTGACCCCGGCGCGGTAGGCGACATCGCGGGCATGGGCACGGGCCGCCTCGATCGCCTTGCCATCGACCTCCGGCGCGGCGCGCACCTGGCCGGTTTCCAGCCCCTGCCCGGCCAGCGTCCAGCCGATCGTGCCGTTGCGCAGCGCATAGACCTTGTTGGGCAGGCCGGCATTGACCAGAGACTGGGTGCCGATGATCGACCGGGTACGGCCGGCGCAGTTGACGATGATGGTGGTGTCGGGATCGGGCGCGATCGTGCCTGCGCGCAGCACCAGTTCGGCGCCGGGCACGCTGGTCCCGGTCGGGATGCTCATCGTGTGATATTCGTCATAACGGCGCGCGTCGAGGATCGCGATGTCGGCCTTTTCGTCGATCAGCGCCTGCACATCTTCGGCCGCCAGGCTGGGGGTATGGCGGCGATGCTCGACCAGTTCGCCGAACGCCTTGGAATAGCTGTTCACATCCTCAAACAATTCATAGCCGGCGTCGCGCCAGCCTTGCAGCCCGCCCTCCAGTTCGCGCACGTCGGTATAGCCAAGCGCCTGCAATCGCACGGCGGCACGGCGCGCCAGCCCCTCGCCCGCATCATAGACGATGATCGGCGTGTCCAGCCGGGGGATGCGCCAGCGCGCTTCCTCATCGATGCGGCGCAGCGGAATCTGGGCGGCGAACAGTGGATGGCCCTGCGCAAACTCATGCTCCTCGCGCACGTCGATCAGGGCGATCTCGTCGCGGGCGATCAGCGCGGTGCGGATATCGGCCGGGGTGGCGACCTCTATGCGGTCCAATATGTCGGTGGTCATGCGTTTCTCGATCTGTCCCAGAGGTTGGGGATGACGCGGTTGGCGTATCCGGAGATGAAGCTTTTGGGTGTGCCGTCAGGGGCGAAGGTCGCGCGCTCGACCGCGCCGATATTGCCGCCATAGACATGGATGCTGACCGACGGCGCATCGGCCCGGCCGTTGGATACGCGGTGGATGTCGCCGATCCGGGGCGACACGGCATCCACCTCGCCCTCGCGCAATATGTCCGTGCCCTGCGCGACCAGTCCGCCGCCGGGCAGCCGGTGGAACCGCTCGACCTGCTCGCTGCCGCGCAGCACGCCGACCAGCCCCCAGACGCCATGGTCGTGGATCGGGGTCGACTGACCCGGCCCCCAGACGAAGCTGACGATGCTGAACCGCTCGCGGCTGTCGCAATGGAGCAGATATTGCTGATAACGATCGGGGTCCGGCCGGGCATATTCGGGCGGCAGCCAGCCGTCGCGGGCGATCAGCCGGGCAAGCAGAGTGCGGCCACTTTCCAGCAGCGCCTGTTCGTCACGGGTGCAGGCGATCAGATCGGCCAAGGCGGTGACGAAACCGCGTAGGCGGCTGGTATCGACCGGCCGGTCGATCGTGGTGACCGCGTTCATTCCGCCGCCTCCGCCTGACGAGCGAAGGGCACCACCCCCTCACCATGATGGTCGCCGCCCAGATGGGACAGAAGCTGTTCGCGCAGCCGGCCGGCGAGCCCCGCCCGCTCGCCGCGCGGCGCGTGAATGCGCTCCTCCGCGACGATCCGTCCCTTGTCGAGCACCAGCACCCGGTCGGCCAGCGCAATCGCTTCCTCGACATCATGGGTGACGATCAGCACCGCCGGCTTGTGCGTCCGCCAGAGCGAGAGGACGAGGTCATGCATGCGATAACGGGTCAGCGCATCGAGTGCGGCAAAGGGCTCATCGAGCAGCAGCAATTGGGGTTCGCGCACCAGCGCGCGGGCGAGCGCGGCGCGCTGCGCCTCGCCACCGGACAGGGTGAGCGGCCAGGCGTCCAGCCGATGGCCAAGGCCGACTTCCTTCAGCGCGGCTTGCGCCCGGTCGCGGATGGCACCGCCTTTCAGGCCCAGCGCGACATTCTTCCAGACCGGTTTCCACGGCAGCAGTCGGGCATCCTGGAACACGACGGCGCGGCTGTCGGGCACCTCCACATCCTGCGCGCCGGCATCGTCCAGCCCGGCGAGGGTGCGCAGCAAGGTGGTCTTGCCCGATCCCGACCGGCCCAGCAGGGCGATGAACTCGCCCGGCGCGATTTCCAGGTCCAGTCCGTCGATGATGCGGTTGGCGCCAAAGCTGCGGGTGAAGTGCTGCAGGCGGACGACCGGTTCGGGATGCGGCTGGTGCGCCGCGCTGTCGATGCTGGAAAAGCCGAGGCGCGCGTCCATGATCAATTCTCCACTATGCTGGGGCGCCAGACGAGGGCGCGGGCTTCGAGGGACCGGACCAGCCAGTCGGCACCAAGGCCGAGAATGGCGTAGACCATGAGGCAGACGACGATGATGTCGGTGCGCATGAAGTCGCGGGCATTATTGATGAGATAGCCAAGCCCGGCCGAGGCGTTGATCTGCTCCGCCACCACCAGCACCAGGATCGAGATGGACAGGGCGTAGCGCAGCCCGACCAGCAGCGAGGGCAAGGCGGCGGGCAACACGACGTGCCAGACCTGTTCCCAGCGGCTGAGGCCGAAGCTCTTGGCGGCATCGAGCAGGCGCGGATCGACACCGCGAATGCCGGCATAAAGGTTGAGATAGACCGGGAAGATGGTGCCGAAGGCAATGAGCGCGATCTTGGGCGTCTCGCCAATGCCGAACCAGACGATGAACAGCGGCGTCAGCGCCAGCGCGGGAATGGTCCGCTTGATCTGCATAAGCGGGTCGATCGCCAGTTCCGCGCCGCGCGACAGGCCCGCTGCCAGCCCCAGACCCAGACCCAGACCAACGCCGATCAGCAGGCCGACCGCGACGCGGGCGAAGGAGACGAGCAGGTTGGAGGGCAGTTCGCCGCTCAGCACCATCTGGATCAGCGTGCCGATCACGGCGGAGGGCGCGGCCAGCGTGCGTTCGGGGATAAGGCCCGTGCGCGAGCCCAGTTCCCACAGCAAAAGTAACAGCAAAGGTGACAGCCATCGGCCGCCGAAGCGAGCGAGGGAGAAGCGGCGTCTGGCGCGCTGCGACGGCGTGTCGCCCCTTATTGCCAATGCGGTCATGTCCATCCGTCATGCTGGTGAAGTCGCCTTCATCCAACACCAATTCTCTACTCATTCAATTGAGTTTTATCCGATGGGTCTATGAGGGAAAATCATAGGTGGTCATTCGCCCCCGATTCCGGGCGTTTCGGCGCGCGACGGCCGCGATAGCTTTTCCTGTCCCCGGACAAACTCTACTATTTTGATTGATATATTGCCATGGATCATAAGCACAGGCCCGTGCCCGGCATCGGATCGGCCCCCTTTCACCATCAGAAGGATATGCCGTGCCGGTCAATCTGCCGACCAATCTCCTGCGCAGCTTTGTCGCGATCGTCGACACCGGGTCGATGCTCAATGCGTCGGAACAGGTGTTCGTCACCCAGTCCGCCCTCAGCCTGCAGATCAAGCGGCTGGAGGAACTGGTGCAGCAGTCGCTGTTCCTGCGCGAAGGCCGCCGCCTGCACCTGACCGCGGCGGGCGAGGTGCTGCTCGACTATGCGCGCCGGGTGCTGAGCCTGCATGACGAGGCGGTGGCGGCGGTCAGTGCCGGCCGCTTTGCCGGCCCGGCGCGGATCGGCATGGTCCAGGATTTCGCCGACAGCCTGCTTTCGGGCCTGCTCTCCCGCTTTGCCGAGCTGCACCCGGACGCGCAAATCTATGCGCGGGTCGCGGGCACGGCCGAGTTGCAGGCGCTGCTCGACCGGCGCGAGCTGGACATATTGCTGGGCTTTGCCGCGCCCAATGACGGCAGCGCGGTCACGGTGGCGCCGATGAGCTGGTATGGCACGGCCGAACTGGTTGATCGCGACACCATCCCGCTGGCGGTGCTGGAGGAGCCGTGCCGTTTCCGCGAGGCGGCGATCCGGGCGCTGGAGGATATGGGTCTGCAATGGCGGATCGCGGTCGAGACGCCCAACCTCGCCACGCTGCGCGCGGCAGTGGCCGCGGGGCTGGGCATCACCGCGCGGACCCATTTGTTCCAGGATGACATGACAGTGCTGGAGCATGAGCGGCTGCCCACCCTACCCCGCGTCGCCGCGATCCTGCGCACCAGCGACAAGCTGGACCGCGCCGCGCATCGACTGGCAGAACTGGCGCGCGAGACAGTGACCGGGCTTTAACCCCCGGTCACCCAGACCTTAGTACCCGCGCGCCGGATCGACGATGTCGGACGGTGCCTCGCCCCGAACGAAGCGGGTCAGATCGTCCTGGATCTTTTCCAGCAGGCGATGGCGCACCAGCTGGTAATTGCTTGAAATATGCGGGGTCAGCCGCACCTTGGGATGAGTGTAGAGGACATGCCCCTCCGGCAGCGGTTCGGGGTCGGTGACGTCCAGCGTCGCAAAGCCCAGCCGGCCATCATCCAGCGCCCGCACCAAAGCCGCCTGATCGACCACCGATCCGCGTGCGACGTTGATGAGATGCGCGCCCGGCCGCACCCGCGCCAGCAGTGCATCGTCAACCAGATGGCGGGTCTGGGCAGTGGCGGGGACGGCGAGCAATATATGATCCGCCTCCTCCACCAAAGTCCCGACATCGCCGACCAGTTGCACGCCCGGCACGCTGGGTTGCGCGCCGGATCGCCGCACGCCGATCACCTGCGCGCCCAGCGCCAGGCCGCGTCGTGCGACCGCCGCGCCGATCGCGCCCATGCCGATGATGCCGATGGTCGTGCCCGACACCCGGCCCAGTTGCGCCGGCCCCCATTGTGCCCGCGAACGGACGGTGACGGCGTCCAGATTCTTGGCATGGGCATAGATGGCGGCGATCGCATAATCGGCGATCTCCTCCGACGCGACGCCGCGGCCACAGGTGACGAGCGGCGCGTCAAGCAGCCAGTCGGGATAGAAATCGACCCCGACCGAAGCGCTGTAGACCCATTTGAGGCGCCCCGGCCAGGGTGCGGGACGACGCACCTCCGGCGCGCGCCAGGCCGGCGACGGGCGGATCAGCAATATATCGGCCTCGTCGGCGGCGCTCCAGGGCGCGTCCTCGGCAACGTCGATCAGCACGGGGGCGGACGGATGACGGGCCAGACTCCGGTTGAAATCCGGCTCCATCTGGCTGGCGATGATCAGGGACATGGGCTCAATTCCCCAGCGCCGCGCGACCAGCGGCAATCAGGATGGTGTCGGTCTGCGGCGAATGGATACGGCTGCACAGCACGTCGCGATAATGGCGCTCCAGCGGATTATGGCGGCTGATGCCGGGGTTGCCGGTCAGTTCCAGCCCGATCTCGACCGCGCGGATGGCGTTGGCGGTGGCGACATATTTGATCGCATTGGCCTCGACCGCCGGTGGCGGATCGCCTGCGTCGATCCGCGCGGCGGCGTCGCGCACCAGCGTCCGGTTGACCTGCAACAGCGCCTCGATCTCGCCGAACTTCTCCTGCACGCGCGGCAGGGTGGCAAGCGATGCGCCGAGGTTGCTCGGCACCCGATCGTTGAGATAGGCACGCAGCCAGTCGCGCGCGGCGCGCGCCACCCCGTCATAAATGACCGAGATGGAGAGCGCATTCCACAGCGTCTGGACCGGATCGGGCGCGCCCCATTCCTCCGGCCGGCGAATATCGACCGCATGGTCGGCCGGCGTCGGCGTGTCGGTGAAATGGACGGCATGGCTGACCGTCGCGCGCATCCCCAGATGATCCCAGGCCGGCTCGATCTCCACCCCCGGACTGCCGGCGCGAACCAGGAAATTGCCGACGCGCGGGACATCCTCGTCGGTCTTGGCCCAGACCGAATACCAGTCGAGCCCGGTCGATCCAGTCGAATAGATCTTCGTGCCGCTGATCGCCCAGCCATGGGCGGTGCGCCGCGCGATCGTGGCAGGTAGGCCGCCGCGCACGGGCGTGCCCAGTTCCGGTTCGACCCGCAGCCCGCCGATCAGCCCCCGGCCCGCCACCGCATCGCGCGCCAGCGTCTCATAGATGTCCGCCGGCCAGCCGCGCGCCCGGTTGGGCGTCGCATGATAATGATAGGTCATGAACAGGATCAGCGCGGTCGAGGGATCGCCCTTCGCCACCGCCGCCAGCACCCGCAGCGCTTCGGAAACCGACGCGCCCCGCCCGCCATGCGCGCGCGGCACGGTCAGCGCGATCAGGCCCTGTTGCGCCAATATGTCGAAATTGGCGCGGGGAAATTCGGCACTGCGGTCATATTGCTCCGCATTGGCCGCCAGCAAGCGGGTCAGCCGGTCGAGCTGGTCGGCGGGCACCGGCCCTTCGGGCGGCTGCGGCTGCACGGAAATTGCCTGGGTCGCCATGATATCAGCCTCTCTTGGGAATGGCGTCATTGAAGCGGGCGTCCCATAGCGGGCGGACGTCCACCCGCTTGGGCACCAGCCCGGCCTTGAAGAAGACATCGGCGACCTGCTGCTGCGATCCGATCGCCTCGGGCGTGACCGGGCGCAGTTCATAGGTCGCGCTCTTACGGCGGAACTGGTCGAGCACATAGTCGCGCGGCACGCCGATATCCTGGGCGACGATGCCGGCCCATTCGTCCTGATGTGCCGCCGCCCAGCCAAAGCCCTGTTGCACCAGCGCCAGATATTCGCGGATGATCGCCGCCTTGTCGGGATCGGCCAGCGCATCGACATGGGCGGAGACGAGATAGTTGCCTGACAGGATACCATAAGCGGTGCGCAAGATCCGCGCACCCTCTGTCGCGATCGCCCGCTGGATCGGGAAGCCATAGATCGCCCAGGCATCCAGCGCCCCTTGCGAAAAAGCGGCGGCGCCATCGGACACGCCCATCGCGACCGGAGTGATGTCGTCCCAGCTCAGGCCGACCTCCTCCAGCATCCGGATCAGGAAATATTGGGCGGTGGTGGCGCGGACATAGCCGACGCGCTTGCCCTTGAGGTCGGCGATGGAGCGCGCCTTCGATCCCTTCGGCACCAGCACGATCTGGTTATTGACGTCGCCATGGGCGACCGCGATCTGGCGGAAGCTCTGGATGGTCGAAGCGGCGGCGAAGATCGGCGGGATCTCGCTCATCCCGCCATAGTCGAGCGATCCACCATTGAGCGCCTCGACCACGAGGTGGCCGGACTGGAACTCGCTATAGACAAGGTCAAAGCCCTTGGGCTGGATGCCCGCCGCCTTGAACAGCAGGCGGGTGTCGCCATCGCCCTTGCCGGTGATCGACACCCGCAGTTTCGGCCGGCCCTTGCCAGCGCTGCCACAGGCGGTGAGCAGCAGGCTGCCCGCCGCCGCGCCCAGCAGATTGCGTCTGGACAACATCTCAGCGACCGCCGCTCGTTTCTCGCACACTTGCTGCGCTGGGATCACGTTCGAACAGGATTACCGTCGGATCGCGTAGCAATTCGCGCCGGGCCGCCGCCCTGAACCGGGCCAGCCTATCCGTCCACCGCTGCGTCCACGCCATGATATCCAAGTCCTCGTCTGATATGAGAGGACTTTATCTGCCAATTAAGTAGAGATATGTCTGTCAAGCTTTGCTGGGCCGCTTATTAGAAAGCCTTGACCTTCATCGAGCGGCGCCGGCCGCCTCAATTGGCGATATAATAGTCCTTCGGGAAATCCTGGCCCGCATAAGCCTTGCGCATGGTCCAGGGCTGGGCCGGCGCGGTCCAGTAGCTGCCGGAGGCAGGCAGGCCGAGCGCCAGCAGGCTTTCCGAGGTGATATACATGCTGCCGGCGTTGGAATAGACGTCACCCAGGCTCGGCTGATGCCGGGCAAAACCGATCGTCAGGAAGCTATCGGCATCGAAATTGCTGGGGTCAGAGAAAATGCGGCGCTGGGTTGCCATTGTCGCGGCGCGCACCTGCCCCTCGGGCAGTTTGGCATGGAGCAGCTTGCGCCAGGCAAGATAGGCGAGCGGCTGGTGGACGGCGGTGCGGTAGGTGAGCGAACGGCCGACCGGCGGGAAGGCGCCGTCCGGGCCGATCATCCGCTCCAGCGCCTCACCGAAACGCTGCATCCGCTGGATCTGGATGGCGAGCCGCTCCTTGGGATCGAGCGCGTTGAAGCGCGCATTGCAGCGGACCAGCACGTCCCAAATCTGGGTCAGCATCGGGTGGATGACATAGCTGTTATACATGTCGAAATGAAAATGCTCGCCGTCGGCATACCAGCCGTCGCCGACATACCATTCGCTGAACTTGCGCAGCGCCAGGTCGACCCGGATCGGATCCCATTGCGCCCCAACCGACAGCAGGAACACCTCGTTCATCGCCGCAAACAGCAGCCAGTTGGTATAGGGCGGCGCGACCCGGCGCAGCCCCTGTATCTCCTTGATGATCCGGTCCTTGGTTGTCCGGTCGAGCGGCTCCCACAATGTCTGCGGCGCGCGCAGCAGGGCGCTGGTAAAATAGGCGGAATCGACCAGCGGCTGTCCCTCTGCCTGCCAGAGCAGATAGTCGGGGCTCTTGGGATCTACACTATGGGCATAGCTCGCCAGCGCCTGCTCACGTAGCCGGGCGCGCAGTCGCCCTTCCGCGCCATCGGTATCGGGCAGCGCAAGCCAGGGCGCGATGCCGTCGATCAGCCGGCCAAAGGCTTCCAGAAAGGCGACCTTGGGATTGCGGCCATCCCAGGTCGGGCTGAGCTCGGGCTTCCACTGCGCCTGCAACTGCCCCCTGGCCATGCGCGACAGCACGGGGCTGGCCATGCGTTCGAGCAGCGCCAGGGCATAGCTGCGGTCGTCCGCATCGACGGCGACCGGCGCGGCCTCCCCGGCGTTGGCAAGCAAGGGCATGGCGGCGAAAGCGGCAGTGCCGGTCGCCATACCGGTCAGGATCGCGCGACGGTCGATATGGCTGGTCATGGTCAATCCTTGGGCGGGGTGAAGTCGAGGGTCTGGCCGGCGGCATAGGCATCCCAGGCGGCACGGGTGGAAAAGCCGCCCTCCCCCTTGTTCCAGGCACTACCGGAATAATAGACGAAGGGCTGGCCCGGCTTGACCGTGAGCAATATGAGCTGATTGTCGGCATCCGCGCGGATATCGGCGATCTGCGCTGGATCGACCCGCAATGCCAGCGCCATCCGGCCATGCGCACCATCTTCCGGCCCCCACCAGCTGATCAGGCCACGGGCACGATCGACGGTCAGGTCCCCAGCCCCCTGCCCCGTAGTGCGTTTGCCGATGCCGATGCCCACGGTCAGCGCCGCCGACTTGTCCGATCCTATGGTCGAGACCAGCCGGGTGAAATGGGTGCCGAGCGGCAGGGTGAAACGCCGCATTTCCCAAACCTTGCGATCGACATCGACTGGCCAGGGCGCATAATCGACGCTGAAGTCGGCGACCTGCCCGCCCGATTTCAGGATATGGGCACGGACATAGTTGCGCGAGGTCCACAGCTTGTTGTCATGCCAGATGCCAAGCCCACCCGCGCCGCGCGTGGTACCGACATTGTAGAAATCCAGCCCTTCGCCATGATAGCCATGCTGGTCGCCGCTGCGTAGCTGGCGATCGGCGAAGGGCCAGGCGACATTCTTGCCCCAACTGTCGATTCCCGATCCCGATGGCGGCTCGGCTGCCTCCAGCGCATGGCCATAGATGCGATGGGCGGTCTTGTCATTTTCCCACAGCAGGTCGTCATAGCGATAGGATGCAACCAGCGTGACGGCGGCCGCCGCCTGGCTGGGCGGTGGCGGCAGGCGCTTCTCGACCGGCAGACGATCGCCCACCCCATCGCCCTGCGCCAGGGCCGCGCCGACGCAAAGACCGGTCGCCAGCAATCCGATCGACAGATAGGGCGCCCGAATGCGGCATGACGATGCTGTTGGCTGGGGGCGGCTCACCACAGGCTCCTTTCGATTATTTGTATGATAAGCTGATAAATCATCGAATCAAACTTGCCAAGCCCTTGCTCACATTGCCGCAGGCTGGCAGGCTCGAAAAAGAATATTCACTGGAACGACATCATGGCCAAAGCCGCCTCACTCGCCGACATGCTCTACACAAAACTGGAAGAGGACATATTGTCCGGCCGCATCCCGCCCGGATCGCGCCTGCCCGCGCAAAAAGACATTGCCGAGCAGGAAAATGTCAGCCGCACCGTGGTTCGCGAAGCGGTCGCCCGGCTGGAGGCACAGGGCTTTGCCGTCGCCCGCCAGGGATCGGGCGTGTTCGTGTCGGATGCCGCGCGCTACCGCGCCTTTCAGGTCACCAAGGATGAATTGTCCGAGCTATCGGACGTGATCAAATTGCTGGAAATGCGCCTGGCGATCGAGACCGAAATGGCCGGCCTTGCGGCTGCCCGCCGCACGAACGAAGATATTTCGGCGATGCGCGACGCACTACGCCGCATCCGCGAGGCCGAGGATCCAGCCGTCGCCGCCACAGCCGACAGCCAGTTCCACATGGCGATCGCCCGCGCGACCCGGAATGATTATTACGCCCGCTTCGTTGAATTTCTGGGCGTCCGCCTGGTGCCGCCAAGCAGCCTCTACCTCAAATATCAGCCAGAAAGATCGCACGACGCCTATACCCACAAGGTCAGCGACGAGCATGACGCGGTGCTTGACGCCATCGTCCGCATGGACATCGAAAAGGCGCGCCATGCCGCCCGCCATCACATGCAGGAAAGCCTTTTGCGCCATTCCGAACTCAACGACCTGATCAGCCGGAACGAATGATTGCATGACTAAAGTCTGACAATTGACATCCTCCTCAAAGTTGTATGATAACCTGATTAACACGATCAGAGTCGTGATGAGGGAGGATGGATATGAACAAGGCGTTTCCGTGCGTCGCCATGTCGGTGAGCATGCTGGCCATGATTGCGGCCTCGGCCCCCGCACTGGCCCAGGCAGAACCCCAGCCGACACCCCAGGCCGATGCATCACAGGGTGAAGCCACCACCGCCGACATCGTCGTCACCGGCTTTCGCGGCAGCCTGCAAAAGGGGATCGAACTGAAGCGCGAAGCCGTGGGCGTGCGCGACTCCATCGTTGCCGAGGACATCGGCAAATTCCCGGAGGCCAATGTCGCGGATTCCCTGCAGCGTATTCCGGGCGTGTTCCTCAGCCGCGACGGTGCATCGAACGAGGGCCAGCGCATCAGCATCCGCGGCCTGGGATCGGAATTCACCGTCACCACCATCAACGGCGCGCCGGTGCGCACGACATCGTCACAGAATGTCGGCAGTTCGACCCGCGACTTCAATTATGACGTCTTCCCATCCGAACTGTTCGGCCGTGTCGATGTCTACAAGACCCCGCTCGCCAATCTGGAAGAAGGCGGCATCGGCGGCAATGTCGACCTGCAGACGCCCCGCCCCTTCGACAGCAAGGACCGGGTCATCCGCTATACCGCCCAGGCCAATTACAACACCCAGTCGAAGAAGTGGCAGCCGCGCGGATCGCTGCTGCTGAGCGACACATGGGGCGACTTCGGTGTGTTGCTGGGCGCGGCCTATGCCAAGAATGTCAATGAACGGTCCGGCTTCCAGTCGACCGGCGGCTATAACAGCTCGGTTATCGGTTCGCGTGCCTATGCCGGACCAACCACGACCGGCGGCCCGTTCCAGTTCCAGCTCGACCTCGACAATCCGCTGGCCAATTATGGGTCGCTCACCCGCGACCAGGTGGCCAACGCCTATATGCCGCGCTTCTACCGCGTCTTCACTTCGAACAATGAGCGTGAGCGGCTGGGCCTGGTCGGGTCGCTGCAATATAAGTCGGATCGGCTGGAACTGAGCGCCGACGGCATCTTCTCGCAGCTCAAGGATCAGGCGGACGAGTTCACCTTCGGCGTCGCGGTGCGCAACTCCCGCACCGTGCCGGGATCGACCAGCGCACCGGGCACCGGCACCAATTCCGGCCTGATCCCGCTCGATGTGAAGATCGACGAATATAATAATCTCTACGGCACGTTCGGGAACAGCAGCTTCATCAACGAGAATTTCTTCCGCAATGCCCGCACCCGCTTCAAATATGGCATCATCCGGGGCGTCTATGACTTCACCGACAATCTGAAATTGTCGGCCCAGGCCAATCTGAGCGAGAGCAACGCCCGCTACACCGCCAACCGGATCGTCAGCAACATCTATGGCGTGACCAGCACATTCGACCCGACCGGCAATGTCACCTATCCGACCATCAGTTCGCCGGTCGATTTCACCGATCCGTCAAACTACACCACGCCGACGCTGGGCTTCTCGCTCAACCGCGAGATCGACAAGCAGAAGACGGCACGCGCCGTCCTCGACTGGTCGCTGCTGGACGATGGCGAACGCAGGTTCGCGCTCAAGATCGGCGGCAGCTATGTGAACACGGGCAAACGCATCTCGACCCAGGACGGCAGCAGCATCGCGGCCGGCAAGTTGGTCGGCCTCGACGTCTTTTCCTACATGGATCCCTATATCCAATATGGCGCGATCCGCGATGGCGGCAATTCGGGCTATCCGTCCCAATTTGCGAGCTTCCCGCGCTCCTTCGTGATGGACTATCTCGATGCCAACGCGGCGAACGAGGCGGCCAACATCAATCTCAACGCGGCCTTCAACGCGAAGGAAATCGTCAAGACGGCCTTCTTCGAGAGCAATTTCGCCCTGCCGCTGTTCGGCAAGGAACTGCGCGGCTATGCCGGCCTGCGCTATTCCGACACCCGCACCATCATCAACAATTATCAGAGCGCGGGCGCCGGCGTCTTCCTGCCGCAGCGGCGCGAGGGCGGCTATGAAAATTGGTTGCCATCGGCCAGCCTGGCCTATGACCTGACGTCCAGCTTGCTGCTGCGTGCGTCAGCCGGCAAGACGATCACCCGTGCGGCGCTGACCGCCATTGCCGGCGGCACCATCGTGCCCAACGTCTTCAATCCCGACGTCACGGTCGGCAATCCCAATTTGCGGCCCCAGGTCGCGACCCAGTATGACGCCGGCGTCGAATGGTATTTCGCCCCCGGCGCGCTGCTGAGCGTCGGTGCCTTCAAGAAGGACATTACCGATCGCGCAACCGCGGTGCAGGACTTCGTCACCTTCGGCTCACTCGGCCTGCCGTCGAGCGCGTTCAACACGACCTCGCTGGGCTTCCCCGGCGGCACCATCCCGGATGATTTCCTGATCCGCCGGACCCAATATATCAATCAGGGCCAGTTGAAGCTGAAGGGGCTGGAATTTGCCTATCAGCAGAATTTCACTTTCCTGCCCAAGCCGTTCGACGGGCTTGGCTTTACCGGCAGCCTGACGCTGATCGACCAGAAGGGCGATGATTTCGTCACCACCGAAGGGACGCGCGTGCCGATCTCCTTCGTGCCGGAATATAGCTACAGCGCGACGCTCTTCTACGAAAAGGGCCCGTTCGCGATCCGCGGTTCCTATAATTACCGCGCCAAGACCGGCATCACCTCGCAAAATACCGGCAACGACCAGATCCCCTATACCGCGCCGCAGGGCTTCCTCGACGGGACGATCAGCTACCGGTTCAGCGATGCGCTGGAGGTGCGCGTCGATGCGCTGAACATCACCAACGAGAATGTCTATATCTATTATCAGGATCCGGACGGACCGAAGGGCAATGGCCAGTCGCGGCGCGACAACAGCTTCTTCAACGGCACGACCATTTCGCTCGGCATTCGCGGCAAATTCTGACCCCTCCCCCCTTGGGCGCCGGGGACTGCACGCCCCGGTGCCCATCTTTTCGCGAGACGATCATGACCATGCCGCATCCCGCCCCGGATATCGTCGATGACGCCGTTGCCGGCGCCAGCGATCGGGCCAGCCGCTATCGCTGGCTGATCTGCGGCCTGCTGTTCGCGGCGACCGCGATCAACTATGTCGACCGGCAGATGATCGGCGTGCTCAAGCCCGTGCTGCAGGCCGAACTGGGCTGGCGCGAGAGCGACTATGCCAATATCGTCTTCTGGTTCCAGTGCGCCTATGCGCTGGGTTTCCTGGCGATGGGCCGCTTCATGGACCGGGTCGGCGCGCGGATCGGCTATGCCGCTGCCTTCACCTTCTGGACGCTCGCCCATGCCGCCCATGGCCTGGTCAGCGGCATCGCCCAGTTCATCGCCGTCCGCTTTGCCCTGGGCATTGGCGAGGCGGGCAATTTCCCGGCCGGCCTGAAGGTCGTGGCCGAATGGTTTCCCCAGAAAGAACGGGCGTTGGCGATCGGCCTGTTCAACGCCGGCGCCAATGTCGGCGCGATCGCCACGCCGCTGATCGTGCCCGCCATCACCATCGCCTACGGCTGGCGCGCCGCCTTCATCGTCACCGGTCTCGCCAGCCTGATCTGGGTGGCGGCCTGGCTGCTCCTCTATCGCCGGCCGGAGGATCATGCGCGGGTATCGCCCGGTGAACTCGCCTATATCCGCAGCGATCCGGTGCGCGCCAGCACGCCCATCCCCTGGTCACGCCTGTTCACTATTCGCCAGACCTGGGCCTATGCGCTGCCCAAATTCTGTATCGATCCGATCTGGTGGATGTTCCTCTTCTGGCTGCCCGATTTCCTCGGCAAGCGCTATGGCCTCGACCTCAAGAGCTTCGGTCCGCCGCTGGTCGTCATCTATCTGATGTCGGACGCGGGCAGCGTGCTGGGCGGCTGGGCATCGTCGCGGCTGATCGCACGCGGCTGGAGCGTCAATGCCGCGCGCAAGGCGACGTTGCTGGCGTGCGCGCTGGCGGTGCTGCCGGTGGTGACCGTCCAGTCGATCGACAATCTCTGGGCGGCGGTGCTGCTGATCGGTCTTGCGACCGCCGGACACCAGGCCTTTTCCGCCAATATCCTGACTTTGCCGTCCGACCTGTTCCCGCGCGCCGCCGTGGGATCGGTGGTCGGCATCGGCGGCACGGCCGGCGCGATCGGCGGCATGCTGATAGCCCAGTTCGTCGGCTATGTGCTGGACATGACCGGCAGCTATGCCCTGATCTTCGCCGTCGCCGGCAGCGCCTATCTGGTGGCGCTGGCGCTGCTCCACATCATCAGTCCCCGTCTCTTGCCTACTGGAGAGCTTGCATCATGACCTTCCGCTCCTTCGCGCCGATCATGCTGGCCTGCGCCATCGCCGCGCCGGCCCATGCCGCCCAGCCCGCCCGCACACCGATCGAGGCGGCGGTGAAGCTGGCCGACTGGCAATTGGCGCGACTCGACGATCTGTCGCACATCCCCAGCGCCACCGACGAAACGCGCAAGACACGCGGCTGGGAACAGGCAGTGTTCTGGGTCGGCATGACCGCCCTCGCCGACGCCGGCGCGCCACCCCGGATCAAGGAGGCAATCCTGGCGATGGGCCAGCGCAATGGCTGGAAGCCGGGCGACAATCTCTATTTCGCCGACGACCAGGCGATCGCCCAGGCCTATCTCTGGGCCGCAGCCCATGGCGCCGGCAAGGATGCGCTGGCGCCGACCCGCGCCGCGTTCGACACGGTGGTCGACAAGCCGGCGGTCACCACCCTTGCCTTCGCCATTCCGCCACAAGGCTATGGCGCGACCGAATGCCTCAAGCGCTGGTGCTGGTGCGATGCCCTGTTCATGGCGCCGCCGGCCTTTGTCGAACTGTCGCGCCAGACCGGCGATGATCGCTATATGCGCTTTGCGATGAAGGAATTCTGGGCAACCACCGACTTCCTCTTCGACCCTGCCGAGCATCTCTATTATCGCGACAGCCGCTTCTTCGAGCGGCGCGACGAAAGGGGCCGCAAGCAGTTCTGGAGCCGGGGCAATGGCTGGGTATTCGGCGGCATCGCCCGTGTCCTCCCGCAGCTGGCGCAAGACAGCCCCGACCGCAGCCGTATGGAAGCGCTGTTCAAGGAGATGGCGGCGAAGATCAAGACGCTGCAGAAGCCGGACGGCTATTGGGCACCCTCGCTGCTGGCGCCGGAAAATGCGCCGCCCGAAACCAGCGGCACCGCCTTCTACACCTATGGCCTCGCCTGGGGGATCAAGGCCGGGCTGCTGCCCCGCGCCGAATATGAACCGGTGGTGCGCAAGGGCTGGGCCGCGCTGCAAAAGGCGATCCAACCCGACGGCCGACTGGGCTGGGTCCAGCAAGTTGGCGACCGGCCCGACAAGGTGGCCGCCAGCGACACCCAATATTATGGCGTCGGCGCCTTCCTGATGGCTGCGACCGCGGTGGCCGCGCTCGACGCGCAACGCTGACGCGCGGGAGGACCAGCGGCATGTTCGAAAAAACCTATTACGCCACCCATCCCGCGATGATGGACGGCGCCAGCAATGAGGATCTGCGCGACCGGCATCTGGTATCCGGCCTGTTCCGCGCGGGGGAAATCACCCTCACCTACTCCCATGGCGAACGGTTCATCATCGGCGGCGCGGTGCCGGGCGTCGGGACGCTGGACCTGCCATGCCAGAGCGAACCGGAAAGTGCGGCCGGCCATCCGCTGCTGGAACGGCGCGAGATGAGCGTCGTCAATATCGGCAAGGGCGACGGCACGGTCCGCGTCGATGGCACCGACCACAGGCTCGCCCGCTATGAGGCCCTCTACATCCCGATGGGGTCACAGGCGATCAGCTTCAGCGGCGAAGGCGCGCGTTTCTATCTGCTCAGCGTCCCGGCTCATGCTGCCTTTCCGCTACGCAAATTGTCGCAGGCGGACAGTAACCCGATGCAGCGGGGCAGCCTGGAAACGTCCAACGAGCGGACCATCTATCAGTTAATCCTGCCCCATCTGTGCCAAAGCGCGTCGCTGTGCCTGGGCCTCACCCGGCTGGAGCCCGGCAGCGTCTGGAACACCATGCCGCCCCATGTCCATGAGCGGCGATCGGAAATCTATCTCTATTTCGATCTGGAAGAGGAGGATAGAATCTTCCACTATATGGGCCAGCCGGACGCATTGCGGCACATTGTGATGGAGAATGAGGAGGTCGTGATCTCGCCGCCCTGGTCGGTGCATATGGGCGCGGGCACCCGCAATTACAGCTTCATCTGGGCCATGGCCGGCGAAAATCTCGATTATGAGGACATGGACGTCCTCGATATCTGCCAGTTGAAATAAGGGGATGGGAATGCACGGACGGATCTGGACGCTGGCGGCGGTCAGCACAGTGGCGCTGGCCGGCGGCGCGCTGGCGCAGGGCGGGCCGCCGAAGGTGCAGCCCGTGCAGGTCGATCCTGCCCGGCCCGACTGGGAAAATCCCGCCATCTTCGCAATCGGCAAGCTGCCCGCCCGCGCCACCGCCTTTCCGTTCGAGAACCGGGAGCGGGCGCTGGCCGGCCATCGCACCCAATCGGACCGCTTCCTGTCGCTGAACGGGGAATGGAAATTCGCCTTCTCACCCGATGCCGACACATTGCCGACCGGGTTCGAGCGGCCCGATTTCGACGTGTCGAGCTGGAAATCGATCAAGGTACCGGCGGACTGGCAGGCGGAGGGCTATGATCAGGCCCGCTACAATAATATCACCTACCCCTTCCCTGCCAACCGGCCACTAATTCCCCATGCGACCAATCCGGTCGGTTCCTATCGCCGCGACGTCGATCTTCCGGCGGGCTGGAACGGTCAGGATGTCGTGCTGCATATCGGGGCGGCGGGTTCGGCTTATTATGTCTGGGTCAATGGCCAGAAGGTCGGCTATTCGGAGGACAGCAAGCTGCCGTCGGAATTCGACGTCACCCGTTTCATCCGTCCCGGCCGCAACAGCATCGCCATTCAGATATTCCGCTGGTCGGACGGCTCCTATCTGGAGGATCAGGATTTCTGGCGCGTGTCGGGCATCGAGCGCGAGGTGTTCCTGATTGCCGCGCCCAGGACGCGCATCCGCGACTTCTTCGCCCATGCCGGCTTCGACAATGTGACGGGCGCAGGCAAGCTGGCGGTCGATGTCGCGGTGACGCCGGGGGCCGCGACCAATGCCCGCTATGTACTGATGGACGGCGATCGCACCGTGATCGAAGGCCGCCAGCCCGTTGCGGCGGGCCAGGCCGAACGCGCCGTGACGCTGACCGGCCTGGTCGACAAGGTGAAGCCATGGACGGCCGAGACGCCCAATCTCTACATGCTGCTGGTCGAACTCTATGATGCGCAGGGGCGGATCATCCAGTCCAGCTATGCGCGGATCGGCTTCCGTACCGTAGCGATGCAGAATGGCGTCGTCACGGTGAACGGCAAGCCGATCACCATTCGCGGCGTCAACCGCCACGAACATGATCCCGAAACCTTCCACGTCATTTCACTGGAGTCGATGGAGCGCGACATCAAGTTGATGAAGCGCAACAATATCAATGCGATCCGCACGTCGCATTACCCCAATGACCCGCGCCTCTACGAGCTTGCCGATCGCTATGGCCTCTATGTCATGGACGAGGCGAATATCGAGAGCCACGCCTATATGGACTATGCCAACAAGCATGGCGACCGGCGCGCCGAATTCCAGATCGGGTTCGACCCGGCCTGGAAGGATGCCCATGTCAGCCGCGTCGCCAACATGGTGGAGCGCGACAAGAACCATCCCTCGATCCTCTTCTGGTCGCTGGGCAATGAAGCGGGGATCGGCCCCAATTTCGCCGCCGCCGCAGCCACCGCCAAGGCACGCGATCCTGATCGGCTGATCAGCTATCTGGGCTGGGGCACATGGGACGGCATCGGCGATCACCGCCCCAATGACTATGCCGACATCTATGCGCCCATGTATGATCCGGTCGCCAAGCTGGTTGACTATGCCACCAACTGGAATTTCCGGCAGCCGATGATCCAGTGCGAATATGCCCACATGATGGGCAATTCGGGTGGCAATCTGAAGGATTATTGGGACGCGATCTACGCCCATCCCGACAAGCTGCAAGGCGGCTTCATCTGGGACTGGGTCGACCAGTCCATGTATCGCTACACCAGGGACGGACAGCGCTATTGGGGTGATGGCGGCGAATATGGCCCCAATCCGGGCGGCGATATCGAATTTGGCGACGGCCTGCTCCAGTCCGACCGCACCCCCAATCCCGCGCTCTACGAACTGCGCAAGGTCTATGCGCCGGTCCAGTTCGACGGCTTCGATCCGGCGAGCGGCCGCCTGACCGTGCGCAACCGGCATGACTTCATCGACCTGTCGGGCTTCAGCTTCGACTGGGCACTGTTGGAGGATGGCGTGGAGGTTGCGCGTGGATCGCTCAGCGCGCCTAACGTTCCCGCCCATGGCGCGGCTGCAATGACGCTGCCGATCGCAACCATGCCGCGCCGGGCCGGATCGGAATATTTCGTGACGATCAGCGCCCGCGCAAAAGCTGGGACCATCCCCGCCGTGGAAGCCAATGCGCTGGTCGGGTGGGAACAGTTTGCCCTGCAACAGGACACACCCGCCCTGCCCGCCGCCGCCAGCGGCACCGTCGCGATCAGTGACAAGGGCGGCGCGATCAGCCTGAGTGCCGGTGACGCTGCGCTGGTGATCGACCGGACGAGCGGCCTGGTCCGTTCCTACAGCAAGGGGGGCCGGATGCTAGCACAGGGTGGCGCGCCCCATTTCTGGCGCGCGGTGACCGACAATGACATCGGCATCGGCACCGACAGGCAATTCGCGATCTGGAAGGGGATGAGCGAGCAGCGCAAGGTCAGCGCCATCCGCCTGACGCCCCAGACCGACGACAGCCGCACCGTCGAGGTCGACTATCAACTGGGCGATGGCGCGGCCAGCTTCACCAGCATCTACCGCATGGTCGGCGACGGCTCGGTGACCGTCTCCGGCAGCTTCACCCCCGTCAAACCCGACCTGCCGCCCCCCTTCCGCATCGGCCTGGCCTTCAGCCTGCCGGCCGATCTCGATACGGTCGAATGGTATGGCCGCGGCCCGCATGAAAGCTATGTCGATCGTAAGACATCGGCGCCGATCGGCCTGTGGCGCGGCGCGCTGGCGGATCAGAATCACGACTATATCCGGCCGCAGGAGACCGGAAACAAGGTCGATGTCCGCTGGATGGAACTATCAGGCGGCAGCGCAGGCCTGCGCGTGCAGGGCGAGCAGCCGATGATGATGAACGCCCTCGCCTTCCCCTATGCCGATCTCGACCGGCACAAGCCGGGCACCTGGAAATCGTCGGACATCCGGCCGCACGATCAGGGCACGCTGCTGATCGACACGGCGCAATGGGGCGTGGGCGGCGACACCCAGTGGAGCGAGTTCGGCAAGCCCATGGCCGCCTATCGCACCACCAGCGCGCCGACGCGCTTCAGCTTCCGCCTGAGTTCCTTCGCCGGCACGGGCACCACGCCCGACAAGGCGAAGTTAGCGCGGGCGACTGGGGTTGAGTGAGAGAGGCCGCTAAGACGCGGACACAGAAAAGCCGCCTTGGGGAGATCCGAGGCGGCGTGCGTGTGCGTGTGTGTGTGTGTGGTTGCGGGAGTAGGATCTCGAACGGGCCTCAGGATAAGCCCAATGCAATGATTTTGCGTGATATTTCCCTGCGACTTGTCGAAGAGTCCCCCTGCAGTACCCCCATAAAGAACAATATGTGATGAGACGTGCATTTGTTTCGCTTAGCCGAAATTCCTGCCCCTCCAGCTCGACAACCATAAGCACGACGTCTCATTCTGGCCGATTGCGGAATTTCCGCTTTCAGAGTGGGGACAAGGAATTCCGGCCGTTCGTCCGCACGCGGCATTGATGTTGGCACCCGGTCCGATACGGAGATTACCAGACTACTTCCATTGCCATCGGCCTGACTCTCAGCGCCTATTTAGCAGGCACGAAAGTTTCGGGAGGCAGCGTCCCATCTGGTGTGGTCGCCCCAGCGCGCGGCAACAGCCTCGGGCCGATGCACAAACCGAACAGGAAGCCGCCCAGATGTGCCTCCCACGCCAGACCTCCGGTGGTGCCGCTCGCCCATGCCATGAACGCGAGCATCAAAAAGAGGAATGCGTTCTGCTTTATCAGGTCCAAGCAGATGCGCTGTACCCGCTTGGACCTGACCGCCAGCACGCCGCCGCCATCCGAAGACGTCCGGATCATCAGGCCAATAAGGCCGTATAGGCCGCCCGATGCACCGACCATCGGCACTGCGCCGAAAGGGTGCAGCGCCAGAAAGGTGGTAGCCCCGGCCAATGCGCTGAGAAAGAATAATAGCCCGAAGCGCAGACCGTTGATCGGGACGAGTCCAAGCCGCGATGTAAGCGTGGGGCCGATTGCTGCCAACGCGGTCATGTTCATCATCAGATGCATCGCGCTGCCATGCGCGAACATGTGTAGGAAGATCGTCTCGAATCGTCCCTCGGACAGCGCCTTGGCGGACAGCCCCCAGCGGAGCAAGCCCTCCGGTCCACCGGTGAATGTTGTCCAGACCATCGAGACCACGCAGCCTGCACCAAGCAGCACCGCAGGCACCTTCATTTGCCAAGACAGCTCGGGCTCGGGTTCGGGCAGTTCGAATGCGAAGGGCTGGGCATCCGAGGCGAACCGCAGCTCACCATGTTCTTCCACCAGTTCAAGGCTGCCGCGTAGCGCCTCCATCACTTCGCGCGGCGCGATCACCGTCACAGTATCGCCGGGGACAAATTCGATGAACTGATGCGGCCACAGCTGCCACCACTCCTTTCCGGCAATGCGCCAGCGGGCATCGGTTTCGGATTTGGCGAAAAAGCCCTGTGCCTCCAGCACGGCCTCCAGCCACGCTGCCTGATCCGTCGAGACGATCATCAAGGAGGGTCTAAGGACGAACTGAAACACCCACCCCAGCATCAGGAGTAGAATGAGGATCGGCGGGAAATGTCCCAGCCTATCGTTCAGCCAAAGAAAAAGCCCGACGGCAATCAGATTGGGAAGCAGTTGATAAAGGCTGTAGATTGGCACCAAGTCGCGCAGCAGCCCGTAACGCGACCTGATTGAAAGCTCATTGTCCTGGGCGGCCATATTGACGATGTGATCCGGCAAAATCCGGTTTGCAATGCCGAATCATCGACCCGACTACAAATATCGCGACCGCTTTTCCCGGCAGAAGAGATGGCCGTGATACCCGGACGAACGTCTGCATTCGGTATCACGGCTGCCTCTCTGAACGACCAACTAGGGCGCGTTGCTGCCTTCCGTCAGAAGGATTCTACAAGTCCGTGAATGACCGCTTTCCTGGGTGGGCTTCTCCGAAGGCGACAGTCGCGAAAGTCCCAGCGCCGGTCATAATTAGCATAATTAGAATGCCCGCCCATAAGCGCGCTAAACTCCCCGCCGAACGGTTTGGGTGGGGCACGTTGCGGAAGTTTGCGCTCCATAATGGTTCACGTCAAATTGGCGAGTCTTGAGCGCCGTGTCGAGCCCGTTGCGTGCGCTCTACGGAGTCATATTGGATACCGCGGCCAGCCTTCGCCGAGTACGTGAAGAAATTCTCCGAACCAGCCACAATAGCTACCATGTCGTCCATAGCGATGCCGCTCCACGGTCGAAATGTTAGAAGCGCGAGTTTAGCGGTACGACACCCACGGCGAGAGCGCGTTCGTCGATCCGCGCGAGAGCTGCCCGCTTCCGCGCCGTGCGCCGAAGCCCTGAGTTGCGCATTGCTTCGGTGCGCTCAGGGCTATCAACGATACCGAGCTCGACTTTGCGGGCCCGGATCCGCGCCAAATGCTCTAAGAGAGTAGCGATCATTTTTGCTCCCTTCGCATCACCAGCTTGAATCGCCTTCGACATCATCGTCAGTTCTAGGCCGCGTTGACAAAGTGTGGCAACCATCTGCGAATGGCGGCGAGGTTCAGGAAGCTTGCGAAGGATAGGGCTGTTTTGTCGTAACGGGTTGCGATCCGGCGGAACTGCTTGAGTTGGCCGAACATGCGCTCGATGCGGTTGCGGTCACGATAGCGGCGGAAGTCGCAGTGAATGGGTTCGCGGCGATTGGCCTTGGGCGGGATGATCGGCAGGATGCCGTGCATCAGCAGATTTTCGCGGACAGCATCACCGTCATAGCCCTTGTCGGCCAACAGCGCCTTGGGCTTGGCGACGGGGATCGCCATCAGGGCATCGACAGCGCCATAGTCGGACGCTTCACCGCCCGTCAGGATGAAGCCGATAGGGCGTCCCTGATTGTCACAGCGGGCGTGGACCTTGCACGTAAAGCCGCCGCGTGATCGACCAAGAGCCTGCGCAAAGGCCCCCCTTTTCCGCCCACCGCCGATACGTGGCCGCGGACTATGGTGCTGTCGATCATATGCTGCCAGTCGTCGGTCAGTCCCAATTCCACCAATGTCGCCAGGATCGCATCCCACACGCCTTGCTCGGCCCAGCGCCGGAACCGCACATAGACTGAGTTCCACAGACCATAGCGTTCGTGCATATCCCGCCACGGACAGCCGACCCGCAAAACATGCAGCATGCCGTTGAGGAAACGCCGGTTATCATGGGCAGGACGGGACTTGCGACCGCGCTCCGATGGCAGCAGTCCCGCGATCACATCCCATTCCTCATCCGTCAGATCGCCCCGGCCCATCGTCGCTCCTCGCAAAGAGAAGCTCTGAATCAGAAATCAGGCCGATTGGGAATCCACTTTGTCAACGCGACCTAGGGATCAACACCCTTACATGGCGCATGGGAGTAAATTTCGCGGGTGCAAATCCATCTGCATGTTGTGGACAGACGGTCGCATGAAACCCATCAGTCGTTCGTGAAAGAACGGCAGGCTTCGCGCATGTCTGGCACAGGGTACGAGAACGAGCCGTGGCCGCGTCTGTGAGAGCAAATGCCGGTTCGCTATAGGTCTTCAAATAGACCCGCATCTCGCCAAATTTCTCCTTTGCCTGGACTACCGTTGTGGTTCCATCGACCTTTGCTACATCGTTGATCAGTTGCCGATAGAGCGCTTGCCATCCGGCCGGTAGACCGACTGCCAACTCGAGATTTCTTAGGAGAATTTCATCCTCAGTCATCTCGACCCGCTCCTATATTGAACATGCTGAATTCCATGTCGTCAGGCCGATCGCGGAACGTGATAGTTCCCGGCGCTTGAAGGTGTACAACGGTTGGAATGGCAGCCAGTTCTTCACCTGGTATCGTCAACGATGCCATGTATCCGTCGCTGTCGACCGCTTGCCGTCGCTCTCCAAGCAAGAAAATCTAGGGTAACACTGTTTATCTTCGCGACGCCTTCGTCTGAAAGCACGCCCATAGCTGCTGCTACAATCCGGTCGAAATCCTCGGGCTTAATGTTACCCGTAAACTCGATACGCATGCTCGGTCCTCAAACGCTAGAAGCAGGGGCGGACCGGCACGAGCCGGGTGTTGGAAACCTGACGAATGTACAGGCGCATGCGCCTTTATCGGCAAGCCGATTGGACATGCGCGCATGCCACCCGGCCTCCGAATAGGTGACCGAGTTCATTCGTTGAGGTTTCCACGCCCCATCGCCGAGCTTTCATCGACGACATCGCATCCGTCGCAGATCGGAAGTCAATCTGCAAGAACGACGCTTTAGCCCGGTCAACTTTAGCCCGGCCACCGCCAAGGGCCGGCTGTAAATGCGCATTCACTTGCGCCTTTATCAATCAGGAAATCCGGGATATTCAAATAAAGGCGGTTGAGATTGGGGTTCGAATCCCACCGCTTCCGCCCCCCCCTCATGGCAGCAACCTGACCAAGGCCGACCGACGGCTGGGGCAACTACTGCCACTTCGTCGCCCCAGATGACCAAATAAACGGCTCCATTCGGGTCTGCTAAGATCGAACCAAGCAGTGGGGGGGGGGCGTGCGGCGTGCCTTGGCGTTCAGAAGCAAATAGCCCTGTTGTTGACCCATGAGTATATCTCATAGGTCGTGGCCGACCCCAATGTGCCCATACGCGCCGACGATGCCTAATTTCCGTATCGCCATCTTCTCCAGCACCAATGGCCAAATTTCAAACCTTTAGCATTGCCAATAGGAGCAGCGGCCACCGCCTCTCCCTTCATACCGGGGTAGAAAAACTTTTTTGTCTACCAATTCCGTTACCTTTAGCCCGCCCCTCGTCCAATAGTCCGACAAAAGGGGTCCTCTGTCGTGCATCGTCTTACCAGCGCCGTCTTCCTGCTTCTCTCTACGACATCCACCTTCGCCCAGGCGCAAGACCAATCCGCGCAGCAAGCCACTCAGGAAGGGGCAACGGAACGCTCCGACATCGTCGTCACCGGCATCCGCAAGAGCCTGGCCGACGCGCTGGCAGTGAAGCGCCAGTCCGCGCAGGTCGTCGACGTCATCTCGGCCGAGGATGTCGGCAAGTTTCCCGACAAGAATATCGGCGAAGCGCTCCAACGCGTGACCGGGGTCCAGATCACCCGCGGCGGCGGTGAGGGCCAGGCGATCACCATTCGCGGCGCCGATCCATCACTCAACCGGGTCGAGATCAACGGCCAGTCGGCCCTCTCGACGTCGATCGCTGCAGCCGCAGGGAATGGCAGCAACCGCGCGGTCGACTTCCGCGACCTGCCCGCCGAATTCGTCTCGCGCCTCGAAGTGCTCAAGTCCGCCACGCCCGACATGACCGAAGGCGGCCTGGGCGGCACGGTACGGATCATCACGCGCCGCCCGTTCGATGCGAAGGAAGGCTATCTGGCCGGGTCGGCACAGGGCATCTACAATGAACTGGCGGACAAGGTGGATCCCAAATTCGCGCTGATCGGCTCCAAGCTGTTCGCGCATGACACGATCGGCGTGCTGCTGTCGGGCACCTATGAAGATCGCACCATCCGCTACGATCAGGCGCGCACCACCGGCTGGCGCCAGGTGGAAACGGTGCAACCGGCAACGCCCGCCAACCAGAACTGCCTGTCGGGTCGCAACCAGGCGCGCTGCGTCGACCTGGACGGCAGCGGCTTTGGCGATTTCTATCCGGACATTCCGCGCTACATCACAGCGACCGAGCCGACCAAGCGCTATGCCCTCAATGGCATCGTCGAATGGCGCCCGGACGATAATTTCAAGGCCTATGTCGAGGGCACCTTGACCAAGAGCGACACGCGGTCGGACGACCAATATCTCCAGCTTTCGACTACCCAGTCGGTCGCCAATGGCGGCATCGATCCGACCGGCGTCGTGATCCGTGACGAAACGGCGCAGACCGTCACCTTCGTCAACAACAGCGCCGCAGGGACTGGCCCCAGCGTCAATTATCGCAGCGTCATCGGCGGGCTGCGCCGTCGCACCTTCAACGGCATCGTCGGCGCGGAATGGCAGGTCGGCAAGGTCAAGCTGTCGGCCCGTGGCACCTATGCCGCGTCGCGCGTGTTCAATGACGAAGTGGACGTGACGGCTTCGGTATCCGGCAAGGATGCCCTGCCCTGGATCACCATCGACTATAATAATCCGCAGCATGCCCCCAACATCATCCTGCCGATCGACACCACCACGACGCAGGGGATCAACACGCTGTCCGTCGAGGCGCGGCCGCGCCTCAACCGTCAGCAGGAACAGGGCAGCAAGTTCGACGCCGAATATCGGCCGGACAATGACGGCCTGCTGACATCGCTGAAGGGCGGCATCGAACAGAACAGGCTGGTGTCGAGCAGCCGCTTCAGCAACGCGGTCTATACGCTGAACGGCATCACGGGCCAGACCACCTTGACCCGGTCAGGCATCAGCGGCACGCAGGTTTTGGCGACCACGACGCCCGCGGCCCAACTCGCGACGATCCAGAGCCTGCTCAACAATTATGGCGGCATGGGCGACGGCAGCTTCTTCAAGACCGGCGACCTTGGCTTTTCCGGCATCGACCGCTGGTGGAACCTGGGCGATGACCTCGCCAATGCGATCGGCATTCCCGATCCCTATACCAGCATATCGCCGCTCGACACCTATCGGGTGAAGGAAGAAACCATCGCCGGCTATGGTCAGGCCGCGTTCAAGGCCGATCTGGGCTTCGACCTGTCGGGCGTGTTCGGCGCGCGCCTGGTCCACACCCGCACCATATCGACCGGCAGCCAGAGCAGCGGCGGCGTCATCACCCCTGCCCGCTACACCGGCGAATATACCGTTCTGCTGCCGTCCGCGAACCTGCGTGCCGAACTCGTCCCCAACAGGCTGGTGGTGCGCGCCACCGCGTCTGACGTGCTGGCCCGCCCCGCCCCTTCGCAAATGGCGCCCAATGTCCGGCTCGATCCCGTCGGGCTGACCGGATCGCGCGGCAATCCGGGGCTGAAGCCCTATCGCGCCTGGCAATATGATCTGGGCGTCGAATATTATATCTCGCGCACCAACTATCTGTCGGTCACCGCTTTCCGCAAGGATATCAAGTCCTTCATCGACACCGACAGCCGTGAGGAGGAAATTGACGGGCAAGTCTACACCATCCGCCTGCCGGTCAACGGCACCCAGCATGTCACCATCCAGGGCGTGGAGGCCGGCGTGCAACTGGGCCTCGATTTCCTGCCCGGCATGTTGAGCCATTTGGGGGTGATCGCCAACTATACCTACAACAAGGACAAGGGCTATGAAGGGCGTGATTATTTCACCAATGCCAGCCTGCCCTTCCCCGGCGTGTCGCGGAACAGCTATAATGCCTCGCTCTTCTACGATGACGGGCGCTTCGCCATTCGCGGATCCTATAACTGGCGCAGCCGCTATCTGATCAACGCGGTCGATCGCGGCAACAATCCGTCCTTTGGCGAAGCCTTTGGCCAGTTGGACGGATCAGCCAGCTATGTCGTCAACCCGCATGTCTCTCTGTTCCTGGAGGGCGTCAACCTGACCGATTCCACCCGGATCGAGAATGCCAACAGCATCTATCGTCGCAACGTGATCGAAACATATGGCCGCCGCATCTATTTCGGCGTCCGGGCAAAGCTGTGATGCGGCGCGATACGCTGGCAGGCCTGGCGGGGGCTATGCTCCTGCCGGCCTTTGCCCGTGCCGCTACCGGCCGCCTGCTGCATCGGGACGATTTCCGGCATGGGCTGGGCCAATGGCAGATCGAAGCCGAAAAGCCCGCCACGGTGCGCGCGCAGGGCGGGCTGCTCGATATCGAAGCCCCCGCCGGGCTTACCCTGTGGTTCCGCCCGCTGCTCTACGGGCCTCTCGAAATCCGCTATCGGGCGCAGGCCGTGGCGCAGGGCGGACCGCATGATCGGGTGAGCGATCTCAACTGCTTCTGGATGGCCAATGACCCCGCGCTGCCAGACGGCGATGTCCTGGCCCGACCGCGCAGCGGCAAGTTCGAGGAATATGACAGCCTGCAGACCTATTATGTCGGGCTGGGCGGCAACGGCAACAGCACCACCCGCTTTCGCCGCTATGTCGGCAGCGCCGGCGAGCGACCACTCTTGCCGGAAAACGACCGGCGCGGGTCCGAAGACATGCTGGTCGCCAATCGCTGGCAGGAAATCGTCCTGACCGCAGACGGGAACGAGATCACCTTCTTGCGCGATGGCCAGCGACTGTTCGCCTTTCAGGACGATCATCCCTACACCCATGGCCATTTCGCCCTGCGCACCACCGCCAGCCATCTGAAAATCCGCGACTTCACCGTTCGCGCACTTCGCTGACCCAAGGAAACCGCATGCCCCTCTCCCGCCGCGCCCTGCTCCAGTCCAGCCTGCTGAGTGGCGCCGCGCTCGCCCTGCCGACACCCGCGCGCGCCGCGAAGGCGCTGCCGACAACGAATGTGCATTGGTTAGACGGCAGCCCGCCAGCCTGGGACGGCGGCCAGAGCTGGGGCACGCCCTGGCCGCGCGACACGCTGCGCACAACGGACCGGCTTCAGGCCCATGGTGCAGATGGTACCATATTGCCGCTGCAAAGCTGGCCGCTGGCCTATTGGCCGGACGGATCGATCAAATGGAGCGGCCATGCGCTGCCGGCGATGATCGACAAAGCCCCCTCCCATGTCTCGATCGGCATCGGACGCAATCCCGCTCCCGCGCATCCCGTCCGCGTCGAACAGCAGGCCGATGCCGTGCTGGTGCAGGTTGGCGCGACATCCTGGCGCCTACCACGCACGGGCAGCGCCATCATCGCCGCGGCAGAACGGGATGGCCAAACCCTGCTGCGCAATGTCCATCTGCTGGCCAGCGCCCAGAATGCGGCGTCCGACGAGGAATCGGAAAATCTGTCGGTCCAGCGCTATACCAGCCGGATCGACGCGCTGACCGTCGAACAAAGCGGTCCGGTCCGTGCCGTCGTCAAGGTGGAGGGCAGTCATGCCGACAACGGCCGCCAATGGCTGCCCTTCAGCCTGCGCCTCTATTTCACCGCCGACAGTCCGGCCGTCCGCATCGTCCACAGCTTCATTTGGGATGGCGACGCCGATCGCGATTTCCTGCGCGGTCTCGGCATCCGGGCGCAGGTGCCGATGGCCGCGCCCTTGCACGATCGACATGTCCGCATCGCCACCGATCATGGCCTGTTCAGTGAAGCAGTTCGGCCGCTCACGGGCCTCCGCCGCGATGTCGGCGAAGCCTTTCGTCAGGCACAGATTGACGGACGCGCAACCCCATCGGTCGACACGCTGCCGGATCGGCTGCGCCAGTTGCTCGACAGTATCCCGGCATGGGGCGATTTCCGGCTGTTCCAGGGCAATGCCCAGGGTTTCACCCTGACCAAGCGCACCCGCAAGGGGCGTGCGCCGATCCAGTCGCTCGAAGGCGATCGCGCCCGTGGGCTGGCCTATGTCGGCACGCCATCGGGCGGCGCGGCGATCGGCATGGCCGATTTCTGGAAACGCCATCCGGTCCAACTCGATATTGACGGCGCGGCGGGAGACACGGCCGACCTGACCGCCTGGCTGCATGCACCAGACGCGCCTGCCATGGACATGCGCTCCTATCGCGATGTGCTGGGGATGACCGATTATGCCCGCCAAAATGACGGGCTGGACATGACCTATGAGGATTATGAACCCGGCTGGGATCAGGCCAAAGGCATTGCCCGCACCAATGAATTGTGGCTCTGGGCGCTGCCCGCGACGCCCGATGCCGCAACGCTGGACAGCTATGCCGCCCAGGTGGCCCGCCCCGCCCGGTTGCAGGTCCAGCCGGATCGCATTCATGCCGCCGGCGTGTTCGGCGATTGGGCGCCGCGCGCGACCAGTGGTGCCCTGTCCCTGGCGATCGAGCGACAGAATGACCTGCTGATCGATCATTATCGCGACGAAATCGACCGGCGCCACTGGTATGGTTTCTGGAACCATGGCGACGTGATGCACAGCTATGACAGCGATCGGCATCAATGGCGGTACGACATTGGCGGCTATGCCTGGGACAATAGCGAACTGTCGACCGACCTGTGGTTCTGGTACAGCTATTTGCGATCGGGCCGAGCGGACATATTCCGCATGGCGGAAGCGATGACCCGGCACACCGGCGAGGTCGATATCTATCATGCCGGCCCCTGGGCCGGCCTTGGCACGCGCCATGGCGTCCAGCACTGGAGCGACAGCAGCAAGCAGCCGCGTGTATCCAACGCTGCCTATCGCCGCATCTTCTATTATCTGACCGGCGACGAACGGGTCGGCGACCTGATGCACTCGCTGGTCCATTCCGACCGTGCGCTGCAACATGTGGATATTGGCCGCAAGGTTGCCGATCGGGCGCCGGAATCGCTGCCGCCCGGCGGGGTCGGCGCCGTCGTCAAACCCGCAGGATTACCCGACGGCGTGATCCAGCTGTCCTTCGGCACAAGCTGGGGCAGCCTGGTCGCGGCCTGGTTCACCGAATGGGAAAGGACCGGCGACCGCCGCTGGCGGGACCGCATCCTGGCCGGCATGGACAGCATCGCCGCCCTGCCCCGCCAATGGTGGGCCGGCGGCGCCAATTTCGATCTCGCCAGCGGCCGCTTCGTGTCCGGCGGCGATCATATCAGCGTCAGCCACCTCAACGCGGTCTTCGGCATTGTCGAAATCATGGCCGAACTTCTGTCGCTGGTCGATGCGCCCGGCTATCGGGCGGCCTGGATCGACTATTGCAAATGGTACAACGCCCCCGCCGACCAATGGGAAAGGCGTTTTGGCGAAGCGCCGCGCGGCCATAATCTGCGCCAGGCCCATTCGCGCCTGACCGCCTATGCCGCGCACGCGTTGCAGGACGCGGCGCTGGCAGCGCGCGCCTGGAACGAATTTCAGGATGGCGAACTGAAACCGGGCCTGACGACCATCCAGGCGGGCGACGGCATCGTGGAGATTCCCGGCCTGTCGACAAATGGCGCAGCCCAATGGGGGCTGGCAGCAATCCAGAATCTGGCCCTGATCCCGCCAGATTGAACATCTCGATCAACGACCGATCAATTGCGACAATGATAAAAAAGGAAAAATCATAAATAGATAATATTCACCTATTCAATCTTACAATTCAAATGACGCCATAGTCATTTGATACATATCACGGGACTTATCTAAAAAACATCACCAGCCACGTTTGCCAACGAGAGCGGTGAATGACGATAATATCGCAAAGTCACGCGGACGAATTCTCGCATCCAGCGCTACGGCGTCCCCGCATCCATGACGTTCCCCGCGATGGCGATGCGCCACGGCTGCATGCGGAAGCGGCCCGGCGCACAGTTCGGGACGAGCGGCTGCACCGCAAGCAGCAACTGGCCGCGTCGCTGCGCCTGCTGGCCCAGCATGGCGTCGAGCCTGGCCTGGCCGGCCATCTGAGCGCCCGCGACCCTGAACATGTGGACCATTTCTGGGTCAATCCGGTCGGCGTCCCCTTTTCCCATATCCGGGTATCGGACCTGCTGCGGATCGACAGCGACGGGCGGGTCGTCGAGGGCGACGGGCCAGTCAACATCTCCGGCATCCCCTATCATCATGCGGTCCAGCGTGCCCGGCCGGACGTCGTCGGGATCGTCCATGCCCATAGTTTCCACGCCAAGACCTGGTCCGCCTTCCGGCAACCGGTCGAGCCGATCATCGCCGACCTCGCCGCCTTCCATGAGGATCAGGTGGTCTTCGTGCCCGACCGGTCGTTGGATGCCGCTACGGGGCGTGATGCCGTCGCGCAGCAGTTCGTCCAGTCACTGGGTGACCGCAACATCCTGCTCTGGGCCAATCATGGCCACTGGACCGTCGGCAACAGCGTCGAAAGCGCGGCATGGCGCTTCATTGCCTATGAAAGCGCGGCCCGCGTGCAACTGACCGCACGGGCCGCCGGAACAGCGATCGTCGATCCGCCGACCCAGCGTCCCTCTCCCGACCAGCGGGAAGGATGGGCTTGGCTCAGCTTCCTGCCCTATTGGGACGAGATCGTCCGCGCGCAGCCCGATCTGCTCGACTGATGCCCCGTCAGCTTTATTCCCGGCGGGCGCTGCTAGCCGGCGCCGGCGCCCTGACGCTGGCCGGATGCGGCGCGGCCACGGAACGGGCATTGTCCGACGTGACCCTGAGCGTCTGGCGCTACAAGACGACGGCCGGCAATTTCATGGCGGCGGCAGGACAGGCCGACACGCCATACCAGGTCCGCTATGTCGACCTGCCCGGCGGCCCGCTGGTGCTCAATGCCTATGCCGCCGGTGCGCTCGACTATGCCTATATGAGCGAAATTCCACCGGCTTTCGCGCTGCAGTCGGGCACGCCGCTCAGGCTGATCGCCACCCACCAGGGCGATGTGAACAATAGCGGCGTGCTGGTGGTGAAGGGATCAAGCGCACGGCAATTTCCCGACCTTCGCGGACGCACCATCGCCTACACGCCCAACACCAACAATCATTATTATCTGCTCAAACTGCTCGAAGCGCATGATCTGCGCCTGTCCGACGTGCAGGCCGTCGGCCTGCCCGCCAACGACGCCAATGCCGCTTTCACGCGTGGTCATGTCGAAGCGATCGTCACCGGCGGCATTTCCGCCCTGTTGACCGAAAGCCTGCTCGGCGGACGCTGGATCGTCCGATCGGTCGCCGGTCTCTATTCGGGCAATTTCTGCATCTCTGCCCATCCGACCGCGCTGGCCGATCCGCTCAAGCGAGCGGCGATCCGCGACTATCTGCGCCGGGAACAGGCGACCTGGCAATGGATCGACCGAAACCCGGAACGCTGGGCGGCGCTGTCGGCAACGCTCAGTAGCCAGCCCGCCGCCCTGTTCCAGCGCCTGGCCCGCGAGGCAAGCCGGCCTGCCCTGATCGTCCCGCCCGCCAAGGCCGCCATCGCAAGCCTGCAGCATGTCGCCGACGATCTCGCCCGCTTCGCGCTGGTGCGGGATCGCCACGACCTGTCCGCGCTGTGGGAACCGGACCTGATCTGATCGGGCCGACCGTCACGAACATCTTAAAAAAGGGGGAATTTATGCGACATGAGATCAGCCGGCCGGCCTTTGGCGTCCTGCGCCGGCTATGGCTTTCGACGGTTACCCTGGCCGCGCTCGGGGTCGGTCCGTCGGCGCTTGCGCAGGAACAACCTGTCCCAGCCCCAACCGAAGCCAAGGTCGAGGGGACGATCGTCGTCGTCGGCAACCGCAGCCGCGCGACCACCGCGCTGGAAAGCCCCGTGCCGATCAATGTGATCGACGACAGCCAGTTGACGACATTGGGAGCAAACAGTTCGCTGCGCGACGCACTGGGCGTGTTGCTGCCTAGTTTCAACTCGCTGACCGTCAGTTCCTCGTCCTGGAACAGCGTAGCGCGTCCAGCCGGCTTGCGCGGCCTGGGCGGGTCGCATGTGCTGGTGCTGGTGAATGGCAAGCGGCGCCACAATAGCTCGCTGCTCAACCTGTCGACCGGTAGCGTCGACCAGGGCGCCAATTCGGTCGATATCGACCTGATCCCGGCGGCAGCGATCAAGCGGATCGAGGTGCTGCGCGACGGCGCGGCCGCCCAATATGGATCGGACGCGATCGCCGGCGTCATCAACATCGTGCTCAAGGATGACGACCATGGCGGCACGCTGACGGTGAACGGCGGCAAGCGCTACAGCTACCGCGGCAATTCCGACGGGCGTAATATCGAGGCAGGCGGCAATATCGGTTTCAAGCTGGGGCCGGACGGGTTCGTCAACATTGCCGCCAGCGCCAAGGACAATAATCATGCCCGCCGCGCCATTCCCGCGACCGGCGCCTTCTATTATCCGCTGGCCAATGGGCAGCCCGACCCGCGCGAGAGCCGGGACAAGACGGTGTTTACCGGCGGCCTGCCCGACCTGCGCGCGCTGACGATCCTCTATAATGCAGAACTGCCGCTTTCGCCGGCCGCAACCCTCTATTCCTCCTCGACCTGGTCGACGCGATCCGCGATCATCGGGCAGAATTTCCGGCGCCCCAATTCCACCAATGCGGTGCTGTCCATCTATCCCGATGGCTATGCGCCCAACTACACGCTGGACGAGAATGATTTCCAGATCCTCGCCGGCATCAAGGGCGAAGCGGGGGGCTGGAGCTGGGATCTGTCCAGCACCTATGGCGAGAACCGGTCGAAGAATGGCTCTACGGAGAGCCTCAACGCCTCCTTGGGCGATGCAAGTCCAACCGAATTCTGGACCTTCACTGCGAAATTCGCCCAGTGGACCAACAATCTGGATATTTCCAAGGGGGTGGATATCGGTCTGGCCGAACCGCTGAAAATCTCCTTCGGTGCCGAACATCGCTATGAGCGGTTCCAGACCATCGCCGGCGACCCGGCAGCCTATGCCAACGGCCTTTATCAATATCCCGCCGGTACGCCGCTGGCCGGCCGCTATGCCACCATCGGCGCGCAGGGGGCGATCGTCCTCACCCCCGACGATGCGGCCAAGCTCAGCCGCAACAGCTATGCCGCCTATGTCGATCTGGGCGTCAATCCGGTGCCGCGCTGGTTCATCGGCCTGGCTGGCCGGGCCGAACATTATGACGACAGCGCCGGCAACACGCTGAACGCAAAGTTCACCACCCGCTACGACTTCACCGACAATTTCGCCATTCGCGGCACGATCAGCAACGGCTTCCGCGCGCCCTCGCTGGCCCAGTCCGCCTTCGCCCAGACGTCGAACCAATATACCACCGTCAACGGCGTCCAGACCTTCATCACCGCAAAGTCGGTGCGGCCGGGCACGCCGATCGGCGACGCGCTGGGCGCCAAAGCGCTGACCCCGGAAAAATCCTTCAACCTCAGCGCCGGCTTCAGCTACAAGATCGGCACCCGGTTCAACCTGTCGGTCGACGCCTATCAGATCAAGCTGGACGATCGCATCGCCCAGACCGGCTATCTGACCGGCGCCGGCGTCAGCGCCATCCTGGTCGCCAACGGCTTCGATCCCAATTATTCGGTGCGCTATTTCGCCAATGCGATCGACACCCGGACCCGCGGCGTCGAAGCCGTCGCCAACTATCTCCAGCCACTGGGCGAGGACAAGTCGATCCGCTTCACCATCGGCTATAATTACAACAAGACCAAGATCACCCATGTCTCCGACAATCCGCCGGAACTGGCCGCGCTCAACCTCACCTTGTTCGACCGTCAGGCGCAGGGCTATATCGCCGGCAACTTGCCCAAGTCGAAACTGATCCTGGGCCAGGATCTGAAGCTCGGCACTCTCCAGCTCAACCTGCGCGAGACCCGCTATGCCAAGGTCGCCTTCCTCGGCACGACGGCCGCGACCGACCAGTTCTACGGCGCCAAATGGATCGCCGACATCGACCTGTCCTTCCAGGCGACGCGCAACATCAATGTCGCGATCGGCGCGAACAATTTCTTCGACACCTATCCCGACAAGAACATACTGGCGGATACCAACGGCTTCCCGCCCTATCCGGCCCAGTCCCCGTTCGGCTTCTATGGCGGCTATTATTATGGCCGCCTGGCCTTCAGCTTCTGATGGAGACGCAGGCATGACCCACCCCTCCGGCACGCTCAAGCTCGGCGCTTTCCTGTCGGGGCACGGCTCGCACAATGCGAGCTGGCGCCTGCCGGAGGCGGATGTCGATGCCTCGCGCAGCTTCGCGCCCTATGCCCGGGTCGCCCGGAAACTGGAACAGGGCCTGTTCGACGCGATCTTCCTCAACGACAGCGTCGCCATTCCCGATCTCGACGCCGATTCACTGGCGCGCACGTCGCAGGGCATGCGCTGGGATCCGTTGACGCTGCTGCCCGCCCTGGCTGTTGTCACCAGCCGGATCGGCCTCATCAGCACGGCCAACACCACCTATAACGAACCCTATACGCTCGCCCGCCGGCTCGCCTCGCTCGACCATCTGAGCGCAGGGCGCGCCGGCTGGAACCTGGTCACCTCGCTCGGCGGTGGCGAGAATTTCAACCGCGAGGATCATGTCCTGCACGCCCAGCGCTATCAGCGGGCCGAGGAGTTTTTCGATGTCATCACCGGCCTGTGGGACAGTTGGGAAGATGACGCCTTCGTCCAGGACAAGCAGAGCGGCATCTGGGCCGATCCCGCCAAGCTTCACCGGCTGGATCACAAGGGCGCGCATTTTTCGGTGCAGGGACCGCTCAACGCGGCGCGCCCGGTCCAGGGCTATCCCGTGATCGCCCAGGCCGGATCATCCGATGACGGCCGCGAACTGGCGGCGCGGACGGCGGAAATCATCTTCACCGCCGCCCAGACGATCGACGAGGCGCTGGCCTTCGGCGCGGACATCACCGCCCGCCTCGGCCGTTATGGCCGCAAGCGCAGCGACGTCCGCATCCTGCCCGGCATATCGGTCTATGTCGGCCAGGATGCCGAGGAAGCCCGCGCCCGCTACGAAGCGCTTCAGGATCTGCTCGATCCGGTTTTCGCGCTCAAGGGCATATCCCGCTTCGTCAATATCGGCATCGACCTGTGGACTCTGCCGCTGGACGAACCGGTCGTACTGCCCGCCGCAATCCCCGTCACCAACACGCACAAGAGCCGCCAGCAACTGGTGATCGACCTGATCCGCCGCGAACAGCCGACGGTGCGGCAATTGCTGCGCAAGATGGTCGCCGGCGGGCATCGCATCCTGTTCGGCAGTGCGCGCGACATTGCCGATGATTTTGAGCATTGGCTCCATGCCGGCGCGGCCGACGGGTTCAACATCATGTTCCCCGACCTGCATGGATCGGTCGACCGTTTCGTTGAGGAGGTTGTCCCCGAACTGCAGCGGCGCGGTGTGTTCCGCACCGCCTATGAGGGCGCCACGCTGCGCGACAATCTGGGCCTCGATCGCCCGGACAACCGCTTCACCCGTCCCCCGCCAGTGGCGGCTGTCAGGAACTGAGCGGCGCTTCATTCCCAAAATCTTAGAACAAGGAACCGGACATGTCCCAGCCCCATGACCCAATCGATCAACATTGGGCCGATCTTCTCTCGCCCGGCCGAAGGCAATTGCTGCGCGCAGGCGGACTGGCTGCTGCCGGTGGCCTTATCGGCGCGCCTGCCTTTGCCGCCGCTCTTCCGTCCTCTCCCGCCGCCATCGCCGCCCATACGGGCAAGAGCCCCTGGGGCTATGCCACCGCCACGGAACCGACGCCCCGTCCCCTGGCGGTGCGCCCCGGCGAGGAGCATGGTCTGCCCGATCGGCCCCGCGCCTATACCGATATCAAGAGCTATCATGCCCATATCTATTTCGACGAGGATAGTTACGAGAAGGCAGTCCGCATCCGGCAATGGACGGCGGAACGCTTTGCGGTGGAGTTGGGCAACTGGAATGCGAAGCCGCGCGGCCCGCATGTCACGCCATCCTTCTATTTCGGCTTCGGCACCGACCTGCAGCCGCTGATCCTGCCCTGGCTCCAGCTCAACAGCCTGGGCCTGACCATCCTTGTCCATCCCAATACCGACGATCCGCGCGCCGACCACCTCCATTATGCCCTGTGGGTGAACCGGTCGCAGCCGGTCAACGCCTATGGCATGAAGAAGCCGGACCTTGCGGCTGGCGAGCCGGCCGTGGAACAAATCTATCCCAATACCCGGCCGACGGTCGCGATCGAGCGTAGCTGATGGGCGCTGCGAGGGAACAAGCGGGCCGGCATTATGCCATCGTCGGCGGCAGCAGCGGCATCGGCCTTGCCGTGGCGAAATTGCTGGTCGCGCGCGGCGACAGAGTGCTGATCGGCGGGCGATCGCCCGACCGATTGTCCAGCGCCATCGCGACATTGGGGGAGCAGGCCTTCGCCCGCTCCATCGACACCGGCGATCGCGCATCGATCGCGGCCTTCTTCAACGATGTGCCGGCGCTCGACGGACTATTCACCCCGGCCGCCAGCTATCGCACCGGGGCCTTTCGTGACGGCGATGTTGACACAAGCGAAGCGCTGTTCGACGCCAAATTCTGGGGGCAATATTGGACCGTCCACGCCGCCCTTCCGATGTTGAAACAGACAGCATCGATCCTGCTGATGTCGGGTGCGGCCTCGGTCCGACCGATCGGCGCGCCGGCCTATGCCGCCTGCAATGCAGCGCTGGAGGGATTGGCGCGCGGCCTGGCGTTCGAATTGTCCCCGATCCGGGTCAATTGCCTGTCTCCCGGCACCACCGACAGCGACCTGTGGCGGGGTCGCCCCGCGCCGCAGCGTGAGACCGCCTACGCCCATTGGAACGGACTTTGCCTGACCGGACGCCCCGCCCAAGTCGAGGAACAGGCGCAGGCGGCCCTGTTCCTGCTCGACAATGGCAATATGACCGGCGCCACCTTGTTCTGCGATGGCGGCTATAGTTTCCGCTAGGCAATGTCCGTGTCCGCCCATCGCGCGGCATAACGGCGGGCGGCGATCTCCGCCCCTTCGCGCAACAAGGGGCCGAGTTGCCAGAAGTCCTGTAGATGCGGTGCCTCTGGCGGTGCATCGCGATCCCAGCCATAATCATGGCGCAGCCGCCCGACTTGCCCCATGGCCAGCGCCTCAACGGCGGACAGGCTTGGCGCGCCCTCCTGCTCGGGCGCGACATAGAGGGCGTCGGCCGGGCAATAGAGTTCGCACATGAAACAGGTCTGGCACTGATCCAGCCGTGCGATCAGCGGCACGCCATCGGTTCCGGCGTCGAAGACATGGGTGGGACAGGCCACAACGCAGGCCTGGCAACCGGTGCAGCGCTCCTCGAATATCTGTGCGATCATGCGGCGATCTCCTGCGCTGCGGGCCGTTCCGGACGGGTCCAGACGTGATCCAGCCCTGCGACCAGCAGCCGGCTCTGCTGCGCCGGATCGGTCCCCGGCCGATCGATGCGCATATGCATGCCGCGACTTTCGTCGCGCGCCAGGGCCGCTGCCACGATCCAGCCCGCACACGCCGCCATTGCCGCATGTTCGCGCAAGGCCACCGCCGCCAGCCCCTCCGCACGGCCATGATCCGCGATCGTGCGCCAGACGGCCTCGACCGCGTCCCGGTGCCGCTCAAGCTTGCCCGCACTGCGCCAGAGCGCTGCATCATAGCCGATGGTCGCGGCCTGGATGATCGGCAGCCCCTCACGAACGTCGGGAAGCCGTGCGGTGGAAGCGGGCCGCAGGCCGACCGTGCCGGCCGCCAGCACCGGCGTATCGCCTCGTCGTCCGGTCCGACGTGCATGGGCCGCCGCAGCGGCGCCGGCGATCCGGCCGGAGGTCAGCGCCCAGGCGGCATTTTGCGCGCCGCCGCCGCTAGTGGCGCCGGCGACCAGTTCGCGCGTGGCGCTGTCACCCGCCGCATAGAGATTGGCGACGCTGGTCTCGCAGCCGTCGCCGACGATCTGCACCCCGCCGGTGCCGCGGACCGTGCCTTCGCCGAATAGTCGCACCGGGAAGCGATCGCGGAACAGATCGATCCGCTTGTGCTCGAACGGCGCGAGCGAGGCGGGCTGGATGCGGCGCAGGCCTTGTTTCAGAGCGTCCGGCGCGTCGGACAGGTCGGCCAGTACCGGTCCAGCCTCCAGCGCGCGGGCCAGGGCACGCAGATGCGCCGCCTCCCCGCTCATCGGTGGCGGCACATCCAGTTCGCGGCCTTCGGTATCGAAGAAGCGGGCTGCGAAATAGGGCAGCGTCCGGGTCGAATTCCAGGCCGGCGAGAGGGAATAGGATACGGAAAATTCCATGCCCGACAGCACAGCGCCGACTTCCGCCGCCATCAGCAATCCATCGCCGCTATTGCCATGGCTGCCGATCAGCCCGGATCGGAAGGCGCAGCCGCCGGTCGCAATCACGACCGCACCCGCGCGCACTGTCCAGGCCTGTTGCTTCAGCCGCGCATAGCCGGCCGCCCCCGCCACCGATCCATCGGCATGCAGCAGCAGTTCCAGTGCGGGATGATGATCCAATATGGTGACACCGGCATACTGCGCAAAGCGACGCAGGGCACGCATATATTCCGGCCCGCGCACGCCGGAGTAGAAAGTGCCGCCCTTGCCGTCGCCGGCAAAAGGATAATAGCCCGCCAGCTGCGGCAGGGCACGCCAGGTTTCATCGATGATACGCGCCATCCAGTCCCGTTCGGCCAGGCCAAAGCTGCGGGCGTAACGCTCCTCGATCGCGGCCTCGCGCCGTCCCGGTTCCGGCGCGACCCACCAATGATTGGGACCACCGGTCGCCGTGACGCCGCTCGTCCCGACAAAGCCCTTGTCCACCAGCAGCACGTCGGCGCCCGCCTGTGCCGCCATGATCGCTGCCCAGCAGGCCGCCATGCCGCCGCCGATGATCAGGACATCGGCGCTGCGCGTGATCGGCGCGGCTTCGCTCATTCAGCGGCAACAGCGGCAGGCGAAGCTACAATGGCGCTGTAGCGGTTTTCCGGCACCGGCAGGCCAAGATGGCCGCGCAGCGTGTCATGCGCTTATTCGGTGCGGAACAGACCCCGCGCTTGCAGGATCGGCACCACCTCCTCACGGAAGCGGCGGAACGGTTCGGGCGAACCGGCGAATTGCGAGCGCCAATCACCGAAGCGACCGACGGCCAGGCGCAGTGTCACACCCGCCTCCTGCGCTGTCTGGATGATCCGCTTGGCCTGCCCCATATAGCTGTGGTCGAGCGCTTCGCGACCAGCGTCTTCGATCGCGCGAGCCTTCTCGCTGTCGGCAATGGCTTCGGGTCGGCGAGGATATTGATAGGCTCGGGATCGAGCCAACTCGACTGGTTGCCACCCGCCCCCTCCAGGATCGCGCCCTGATGCAGTTGGCTGTGCGTTTCGTCGGCCATCGTCGCCTCCCTTGAATGAGACGAGCGTAACCGTGCGGACCCCACCGGCATAACGAGAGCTTCTCATAGGCTGTTGTGAAAGGCTGATGAACAGGTTGTTGCAGAAGAACGCAACGAAAAGGCCAAGTTCATTAGTTACGGATTACCTCCGAAAATGCTGCTCAAATGACGGTGATTTTCTAAAAAGCCAGTTCCTGTCGACAGTTTAGGAACGCGTCCCGTCCGGTCAGCGTAATAGACAACCCGCGAGGAAATGGCTGATATTGCTCTGCTCCGACGCGCAAACAGACGCTTTGCAACATCCTGCAAAGAAGCTGAAATATCTCCAAGGTTGCTAACGCGACCTATTCGCATTAGCTGGGTCCCGAATTTAGGGGATCATCATGCGCAGAATTTCCATCGCCACCGCCCTCATTCTGGCGGACACGTCCACCATCGCCCATGCACAGGCGGCGCCCGCGGAGGCGAACCGCGACGACATCATCATCGTCACCGCGACCGGTCAGTCGTCGGCCATTTCGACGACCAAGAGCGCCACGCCGATCATCGAGTCGCCGCAGTCGATCTCGATCATCAGCCGCGAGGAGATCAATCTGCGCGCCTCTCCGACGATCGCCGATGCGCTGGCCTATACGGCGGGCGTGCAGTCAGAAAGCTGGGGCGTGGACAGCCGCGTCGACGAAGTGTCGGTGCGCGGCTTTGGCGCAGGCGGCTTTTCGTCCAACAATAATTTCGTCGACGGTCTGCGCCTGCCTTCGGGTGGACAATGGACGCGGCCGGGCTTCGATTCCTATGCTTTGGAACAGATCGAAGTGCTCAAGGGGCCTTCGGGCGCGCTTTACGGCCAGACCGCGCCGGGCGGCCTGGTCAATATCGTCACCAAGCGGCCGACCGACGAATTCCAGGCCAATGTCATGTTGCAGGCGATAGGGACGACCGACCTCGACAACTGGAACTATCAGGCGGCGGCCGATGTCAGCGGGCCAATTACTTCGACCCTGTCGAGCCGGATCGTCGGCCTGTCGCGCTATGGCGATACCCAGGTCGAGGATGTCTCGATCGGCCGCCGCTATATTTCGCCCAGCCTGACCTGGAAGCCGGACGATGCCACGACCTGGACGATCCTGGGCCAGTATCAGCAGGATAAGGGCGGTTCGACTTTCCAGTTCCTGCCGGCGCTCGGTGCACTCTATCCCAGCAACGGCAAATATATCGCCAATGACGACAATCTGGGCGAGCCGGACTGGAACACCTTTGACCGCAACCAATATCTGATCGGCTCCTTCTTCGAGCATAAGTTCAACGACGCGATCACGATCCGCAACAACAGCCGCTATACCCATCTCGACACGCTCTATCGCGTCGTCGTGCTGTCGGGGAACACGCTGACGACCTGCCCGTCGAGCATCGCGGGCTGCATTCCCGGCCAGACGATCAGTCGCCGTGCGGTGCAGGGCAAGGGCGAGAGCGACGGCCTGGCCACCGACACCCAGTTGGAGGCCAAGTTCACCACCGGTCCGGTGGAGCATACGCTGCTGGGTGGGGTCGATTATTTCCACACGGAGTGGGAGCATTATCGCGATCTCGTCAGTTCGTCGCTGGTGCTGCCAATCCTCGATATCTTCGATCCGGTGTCGCGCGGCTCGGCCGGCTATGCCAGCAACATGTCGCCGCAAATCTATACGGAGACCGTCAGCAAGCAGGCGGGTGTTTATCTCCAGGACCAGATCAAGCTGGGCAAGCTGCGGCTGACCTTGGGCGGCCGGCAGGACTGGGCAAAGGACAATACCTACAACCCCATCACCGGTAATCGCTACATCACCAAGAGCGATGCTTTCACCTGGCGCGCCGGCACCGTCTATATGTTTGACAACGGTTTGGCACCCTATGCCAGCTATTCCGAAAGCTTCCAGCCGCAGGTCAGCGACCCCACGACCAATCTGACGGCTGAGCCATTCAAGCCGACGACGGGCCAGCAATATGAAGCGGGCATCCGCTACCAGCATGGCGACAATATCTATGTGACGCTGGGCGCCTATCAGATCACCCAGCAGAATATGACCACGCCCGCGACCCTAGCGGACCTTCCCACAGGCAGCACTGCCGCCACGCTGGCCGCCAAGCCTTGTGCGCCCAGCTGTCAGGTGCAGACCGGCGAGGGACGGGTGCGCGGGCTTGAGTTCGAGAGCAAAGCGACCCTGCCCTGGGGCATGGCGGTGATCGCCACCGCGACCCGCATGGACAGCAAGGTCACCAAGTCGAACACGGCGGGCCAGGTCGGCAATGAACTGCCGCAGGTGCCCGAATGGATGGCGTCGCTATTCCTCAACCAGACGATCGAAGGCGGTTCGCTCGCCGGCCTCGGCTTCGGTGGCGGCGTGCGCTATACCGGCAAGAGCTATGGCGACACAGCCAATTCGCTCCGCATTCCCGACTATACATTGTTCGACCTGTTCATCCGCTATGATCTGGGCAAGGCGTCGGGTGCGCTGGAGGGCATGACCTTCTCGATCAACGGCCGCAACATCGCCGACAAGCGCTATGTCGCGACCTGCAGCGCGGTTTCTGCCTGCTATTATGGCCAGGGCCGCAGCCTCACCGCCCGCCTGCAGTTCAACTGGTGAGGCGGCTGTCGGCCCTTGCGGCGCTCGGCCTGCTGACGATGGCGCCGGGCGTGGCGTCATCGCCTGCGGTGACGGCGCCATGGCAGCTGGAACGATCCGACGTGCTGACCATCAGGTCGCCCGATGGCCATGCCTATCGGGTGCTGGTCGCCTGGCCGGAGGGCGAACCACCCGCCGGCGGCTGGCCGCTGCTGTGGATGCTGGATGGCGAGGATAATTTTCCGATCGCCGCGACCACTGCCCGTCGGTTGGCGCGTGCTGGCGCCCGCTCGGGTATCGGGCCGGGGTTGATCGTCGCGATCGATTCCGGGCCGCTGGCCCGGCGGGTGTTCGATTATACGCCGGCAGCGCCGGACTATGCCATTCCCGCCGGGGCGCCGGCCAGTGGCCTGCCAACCGGCGGCGCCGACATTTTCCTGCGCTTCATCGAGCAGCAGGTCCGGCCCCAGATCGTGGCGCGCTGGAAGATCGACGCCAGCCGGCAGACGCTGATGGGCCACAGTTTCGGCGGGCTGCTGGCGCTGCACGCGCTGGCCAAGGGCGCGCCCTTCAGCCGTTATGTCGCGGTCAGTCCATCCTTCTGGTTCGGCAATGGCCTGGTCGCGCGGGAGGTCGAAGACATGGCGCCTGCGCCGGGCAAGAGGCTGCTGGCCGCCAGTGGCGACAGCGAGGGCGGTCCGACCAAGGGCGACAGCGAAGGTGACAGGGTAGCGGCCCTTTTCACGACCCATGGGGTCGAGGCGCAGTTCCGGCTGCTGTCGGGGCATAGTCATGGATCGACGATGATGGCGATGATGACGGACGGCATTGCCATGGCATTTGAAACGGAATCGAAATGATTTTTGCGATCCTTGGCGGGCTGCTTGCCTGTCTGGCGGCGATGCTGCTCTATCTGGCGGCGCCGCACCAGCGGATGGGGCGGCTGCCCTGTCCGCCGCGCCTTGCCGGGTGGGGCGGCGTGGCACTGCTGATCGTCGGCACCGGCCTGTTGCTTCGCTGGGCCGGGGTGGCGACGGCGATCTTCATCGTCCTGACGCTGGTGATGACGATCTGGTCGGTAGTGCCCGTCACCATCGCCTGGCGCCGCGGCGCGCCAGAGGGCAAACGATGAGCAGGATCGGATCGCGCCGGCCGCTGTCCAGTGGCGACTGGTTCGGCAAGGTATCGGCCGCCTTCATCCTGGGCTTCACGCTGGCGCTCGGCTGCGCCGGCCTGTTTCGCGAACTGATGGATGTGGGGGAAGGCTATTTCTCCACCAAGGGGCAGTTCGCCATGTGGCTGATGTCGCCGGTCTGGGCGCTTACGCTGAGTTTCTGCTTCCTCTTCCGTTCGGGCCTGCGCGCCTGGCTATGGCTCTTCGCCGCCAATCTGCTGGTCTGGGTGCCGGTGCTGCTGATGGGAGGGCTGCGGCCGTGAAACTGCCGACCGACGTCGTGAAGATGTACAAGGAAGTGCATGGCTGGGTCGGCATCATTTCCGGCCTGTGCCTGTTCATCGCCTTCTATGCCGGGGCACTGACCATGTTCGAGTTGCCCTTGCAGCGCTGGGCCTCGCCCCCGCCGACGCTGGCGCCGCCCCCTTCGCTGGAGCGGACGCCGGAACTGGTCGCCAAGGTTCTGGCCACCCATCCGCAGGCGGCAAAGGGCTATGACATCAACCTCGTCATCGATGCTGCCCATCCGGCCCGAATGACATGGATGGTGCGTGGCGAAGCGGACGAGCATGGCGGCGGCCAGCGTTATTATGCTTCGCTGGCGCCGGATGGCGCACTGCAGGTCGAAAGCCAGGGGCCGTCCGAGGTCGCGCAGTTGATCGATGTGCTGCACCAGCAGGTCGGCCTGCCCTTCGACCATGAGATTTCCATGCCGATCATGGGCGCGATCGCGCTGCTCTACACCATCGCTCTGGTGTCGGGGCTGGTCGTGCTGCTGCCCAGCCTCGTCAGCGACCTGTTCGCGCTGCGCATCGGCAGGAATGTGAAGCGCATGTGGCTCGATGTCCACAATGTGCTGGGCCTGTTCAGCCTGCCCTTCCACATCATCATGGCGCTGACCGCAGTCGTCTTCGCCTTCCATGACCAATTCTACGGTGCGCAGGGGCTGGCCTTTGGTGGCGGCGCGGAGCGGGCGCGGCCAAGCCTGTCGGCCCCGGCCGAGGGACCGCCGCCCGCCACGCTGACGCCGGCGCAGATCGTCGCCCGCGTGCGCGAGCAGGCGCCCGGCTTCACGCCAGAGACATTAGTCTATGGTCAGGGACGTGGCGGCCTGCCGGCGCTGCGGGTGCAGGGCAGCGATGCCCGCTACGGCCTGCGCGCGCCGACCTATGGCATGGCCGGGATCGATCCGCAGACCGGTGCGATCACCGGCACCGACTATATGCCCGGCATGCAGGATGGCTGGTCGGCGACGATCACCAGCTTCTTTGCCCTGCATTTCGGCAATTTTGGCGGGAATACGATCCGCTGGGCCTATTTCCTGCTGGGGCTAGCCGGTGCCTTCCTCTTCTATACCGGCAATCTCCTCTGGGTGGAATCGCGCCGCAAGAAGGAGCGCAAGGCGGGCGCGGTCGAACAGACGCGGGCGACACGCATCCTGGGCGCGCTGACTGTGGGCGTGCCGATGGGCAGCATCGCCGGCATTTCGGTGACGCTGGCGGCGGCCAAACTGCTGGGCAGCCATGCCAGCTATGGCATGCACAGCGTCATCTATTATGCCCTCTTCCTGATCGCGGCCGGCTGGGCGCTGGCGCGCGGAGCGGCGCGATCGGGCGTGGAATTGGCGATCCTGGGCGCGGTGGCGATGTTGTGCATCCCGGCCGCAAGCCTGATCGCGGGGACCGGCTGGTATGATGCGCCTGCACTGATGCTGGTGGATCTCACGGCAGTGCTGCTGGCAGTGCTGCTGTTCCTGTCGGCGCGGGCTGCGGCCCGTCGTGCGGCGGCCGGTCAGCGCGACAGCATCTGGTCGACGATCAGGCCGGTTGCCGACCCTGGTTGATGCCCACTTCAATCGCGCTCTTCAAATCAATCACGGTGCAATCGGCCGTTATGGCAGGCGTCGCAGCGGCGGCTGGCATAGCGATCGGTGGCATAGGATTGGTCGATTGAACGGCAATGAATGCTGGGTCGGCCCCTTCGATCCCGGTGTTCAGGCCGCCGCGTCCAAACTGACGCTGTGCAATTTCTATCGCCCCAATGACGAATATCCCGAATTTCTGAGCGCAGTCGCGGAAATCGAGCGAGTGCCGCTCGAAACTGTTCTCCCCTGGCCGGGATCGAGCGACCCGCTCTCGCGCGCGGTTGTGACCTTCTGCTCGCCGACACGCGGCATCGTGACGGCCAATCCGGGCTTCGAACTCCCTTGGTGGACCGCCGATTGGGTGGGCGCGAAAATCTCGAAAGTGCCGCTGACGTCGGACTATCGGCATGATGTGAAGGCCATGCTGGCGGCGGATCCCAATGCCGGCCTCACGGGGACCAATACCCCACTGGAAGATATTGAATGGCTCCTCTCCAACAAGCCGGCCGGATCGATCGTGCTGGTGGACGAAGCCTATATCCATTTTTCCAATGCCAAGCCCGCTTCCTATCTGGTCGCGCAAGGCAAGGATGTGCTGGTGCTCCGCACCTTCTCGAAACTGTTCGGCATGGCATCGATGCGCATGGGCATCAGCATGGCGCCCAAAGCCCTGCACGACAAGATGATGCGCTACGACGGTCGGCAGCAGTCGGGCACGCTCCCTCTGCCTTCATTGGCCTGCGCGACCGCCAGCTTGAAGCAGCCGGCGCTAATCGCCCAGCGCAAAGCAGAAATGATCGCCGCCCGCAACGCCACCTTCGATCATCTCCAGAATAAGAGGCTCAGCTACATCCCATCCGATGCGAACATGTTTATGGTGGACTGGAAACGTCCGGCCAAGGATGTTGTGGCGCTGTTCGAACAGAATGACGTCGCGATCGGCCGGTCGTGGGACATCTGGCCGACCATCTCGCGCATCACCGTCGGATCGGCTGCCAACATGGAGAAGTTCTGCAGCGTGGTCGACAAGATCATCTGAGCCATCTAGGCGGCGTGGACGCGTTTGAGCCAGTATCTGGCTGTGGCGATCTGAGCAATGCCATGAATCTGACGGCAAGCTGCTCATATCGCATAGCAATGGCGCGGTTGATTTTCAAATGGCCGAACATGCGCTCGATCCTGCTGACCGGGCTCCTCAACCCGACGCTAATGAAGATGCTTTCAGATCCGGAAGCGGAGAAGGCGGATTTGGAAAGCCGCCTGGCGCGCTACGCGAGACGCTCAAGGAGAGCGTTATCCGCACTGAGGCTGCAGAACTGATGGATCAGCTGATCGAGAGCGTGACGATCTATCCCGACGGCGCCAATGGTCCCGAGGCAGAGGTTGTCGCCAAGGTGGCGGATCTGGCGGTTTACGCCCTGAACGACAACACCGCCCCGGGGAGGTCCTGAGGCGGTGTTTGTAGTTCTATGGCGTTGGTTGCGGGAGTAGGATTTGAACCTACGACCTTCAGGTTATGAGCCTGACGAGCTACCGGGCTGCTCCATCCCGCGACACTGGGCGTTTTTGTGTGGCCCTGACATGCAAAAAGGGCGGCTTTGCGGGCCGCCCTGTTTTGTAACATTGTGATGGGTTTTTGATCCGTTGCTATGCGCGTGCTTCAATGCCTGGCGACGCCCTACTCTTCCAGTGCTTGAGCAATAGTACCATCGGCGCAGACTGGTTTCACGGCCGAGTTCGGGATGGGATCGGGTGGGTCACAGACGCTATGGTCACCAAGCAATGAAGCAGGCGCATAACTGCGGGTTTTTAATCGATACCGTGCACTATTCACTTTCACTTGGGAAAGTGAACAACAAGAGCTTTTGAGTTTGTATGTTCGTATATCTGGGCTGGCTTAACACCACGCCATCAGCGTCTTAGCTGTTTCCAGCATTGTCGTTGATGGTGGGACTCTTAAGCGCGAACAGAGCAATTAGGACTGGTTAGCTCCATGCGTTACCGCACTTCCACATCCAGCCTATCAACGTCGTGGTCTACGACGGCTCGATGAAATCTTATCTTGAGGGAGGCTTCCCGCTTAGATGCTTTCAGCGGTTATCCCGTCCATACATAGCTACCCTGCTGCGCCACTGGCGTGACGACAGGTACACCAGAGGTATGTTCAACCCGGTCCTCTCGTACTAGGGTCAACTCCTCTCAAATTTCGACGCCCACGGCAGATAGGGACCAAACTGTCTCGCGACGTTCTGAACCCAGCTCACGTACCACTTTAATTGGCGAACAGCCAAACCCTTGGGACCTGCTCCAGCCCCAGGATGTGATGAGCCGACATCGAGGTGCCAAACGATTCCGTCGATATGAGCTCTTGGGAATCATCAGCCTGTTATCCCCGGCGTACCTTTTATCCGTTGAGCGATGGCCCTTCCACGAGGGACCACCGGATCACTATGACCGACTTTCGTCTCTGCTCGACTTGTCAGTCTCGCAGTCAGGCGGGCTTATGCCATTGCACTCTAACAGACGGTTTCCAACCGTCCTGAGCCCACCATCGCGCGCCTCCGTTACTCTTTAGGAGGCGACCGCCCCAGTCAAACTACCCGCCACAGAGGGTCCCTGCACCGGATAACGGTGCGAGGTTAGACATCAGAAAACAACAGGGTGGTATTTCACCTATGGCTCCACATCAACTGGCGTCAATGCTTCAAAGCCTCCCACCTATGCTACACAGTTCTTTCCTAATGCCACTCTGAAGCTGCAGTAAAGGTGCACGGGGTCTTTCCGTCTAACCGCGGGTACTCCGCATCTTCACGGAGAATTCAATTTCGCTGAGCATATCCTGGAGACAGTGGGGAAGTCGTTACGCCATTCGTGCAGGTCGGAACTTACCCGACAAGGAATTTCGCTACCTTAGGACCGTTATAGTTACGGCCGCCGTTTACCTGGGCTTCAATTCAGAGCTTGCACTCCTCCTCTTAACCTTCAGGCACCGGGCAGGCGTCAGGCCCTATACGTCGTCTTGAAGCCGACTTAGCAGAGCCCTGTGTTTTTGCTAAACAGTCGCTACCCCCTGGCCTGTGCCCCCCATCAAAAGTTGCCTTAAGATGGGGCCTCCTTCTTCCGAAGGTACGGAGGCAATTTGCCGAGTTCCTTCAGGATACTTCTCTCAAACGCCTTGGTATACTCTACCATTCCACCTGTGTCGGTTTAGGGTACGGTCTATACGGTGGGGCTATTTCCTGGGACCCCTTCACTGCCCGGAGCAATCCAATAAGCCCGAACAATTTACGGCATCCGTCACACACCACCAGGCCCACGAATATTAACGTGGTTCCCATCGACTACCCCCTTCGGGCTCGTCTTAGGGGCCGGCTTACCCTGCTCAGATTAGCTTTAAGCAGGAACCCTTGGAATTTCGGCGAGAGGGCATCTCACCCTCTTAATCGCTACTCATGTCTGCATTCGCACTTCCGATACCTCCACGGTCGGTTACCCTTCCGCTTCAACGGCCTACGGAACGCTCCGCTACCGCTCAGTCAAAGACTGAACCCTAAGCTTCGGTGCATCACTTTAGCCCCGTTACATCTTCGCCGCAGGAT